>NZ_JBICLK010000009.1:0-176075 GCF_043105275.1 Pseudomonas sp. TYF_14 | reverse complement strand
ATTCGTAAGACCACAAATATCGCATATCCGGATTCGCTGGGCTGTCCATCTGGACATTCTGGCAACAGAATTTCTTGACGACCATAGAGCATTGGAACCACCTGATCCCATCCCGAACTCAGTAGTGAAACGATGCATCGCCGATGGTAGTGTGGGGTTTCCCCATGTGAGAGTAGGTCATCGTCAAGATTCATTTCGCAAAACCCCTATCTGCACATGCAGGTAGGGGTTTTGTCTTTGTGGGCAAAAAACTCGACCTGCGCGAATCGCTGCGGGAGCGGGCACGGCCGCTCCCGCAGCCTGATGGCATTCGGCCGTTTCATGTACGCGTGATATCGTTCCCCTCTCAGCCATCAGCGCCTCCAGAGACCTTCCGATGCTCAACACCGCCCATCTCCACCCTGGCTTCATGATCGTCCACGGCAACCGCCTCGACGACCTGCGTAGCCTGGTGGTGAGCTGGATGCGTCGCTACCCGCTGGCGCCTCTGGAAAACGAAATTGCCCTGGTGCAAAGCAATGGCATTGCCCAATGGCTCAAGCTGGCCCTGGCTGAAGATCCGCTGGAAGATGACCAAGGCGGCTGCGGCATCGCCGCTGCAATCGATGTGCAACTGCCCGGTAGCTTTATGTGGCAGCTCTACCGCAGCGTGCTTGGCCGTAGCGAAATCCCCGAAGTGTCTCTGCTCGACAAGGCACCCCTGACCTGGCGCCTGATGCGCCTGTTGCCAGCGCTCATCGAGCGCCCGCATTTCGAGCCACTGCGGCGCTTCCTCACCGATGACAGTGACTTGCGCAAGCGCTACCAGCTCGCCGAGCGCTTGGCCGACCTGTTCGACCAGTATCAGGTCTACCGCGCCGATTGGCTCAAGGACTGGGCCACTGGTGAGCACGTCATCAACACGGCCCGCGGCGAGCGCAAAGTTCTGCCGCCAGGCAACCGCTGGCAAGCCGAGTTGTGGCGAGCATTGCTGGAGGATGTTGGCGAGCAAGGCATGGCGCAAAGCCGCGCCGGGGTACACCAACGTTTCATCGAGCGCATCAACAGCCTGGAGCAGGCGCCTGCCGGGCTGCCACCGAGGGTGATCGTGTTCGGTATCTCTTCGCTGCCGGCCCAGGCCCTGGAAGCACTGGCAGGCCTGTCGCGTTTCAGTCAGGTATTGCTGTGCGTACACAACCCATGCCGCCACCACTGGGCCGATATCGTTGCCGACAAGGACCTGCTGCGCCACCAGTACAAACGCCAGCAACGCAAGCAAGGCATGCCCCTGCAACTGGACGACCAGACGCTGCACCAGCATGCCCACCCGTTGCTGGCAGCCTGGGGTAAACAAGGCCGCGACTACATCAACCTGCTTGACAGCTATGACGACCCGGGCAGCTACCAGGGCGTGTTCAGCGACGGCCGCATCGACCTGTTCAGCGACGGTTCGCCCACCACGCTGCTCAACGAACTGCAGGACGACATCCTGGAATTGCGCCCGCTCGCCGAGAGCCGCGAACGGTGGCCGGCAGTCGACACCACAAAAGACCGCTCGATCCGCTTCCATATCGCGCACAGCCCGCAACGTGAAGTGGAGATCCTCCACGACCAGCTGTTGGCCCGCTTCAGCGCCGACCCGACTTTGCGCCCGCGCGACGTAATCGTCATGCTGCCGGACATCGACACTTACGCGCCGCATATCCGCGCCGTCTTCGGCCAGTTGCAGCGCAACGACCCGCGCTACATCCCGTTCACCCTGACAGACCAGGGCCAGCGTGGTCGCGAGCCTTTGCTGATCGCGCTTGAGCACCTGCTCAAACTGCCTGACAGCCGCTTCGCGGTCAGCGAAGTGCTCGACCTGCTGGACGTGCCGGCAGTCCGCGCCCGCTTCGGCATCCGCGAAAACGACCTGCCCACGCTTCACCGCTGGATCGAGGGCGCTGGCATTCGTTGGGGCCTTGACGCCGCGCAGCGGGCGAGCCTGGGCTTGCCCGCCGGGCTCGAACAGAACAGTTGGCGTTTCGGCCTGCGCCGCATGCTGTTGGGTTATGCCGTGGGGGTGGGTGAGGCCTGTGATGGCATTGAACCCTACGATGAAATCGGTGGCCTGGACGCGGCACTGATCGGCCCGCTGGTCGCGTTGCTCGATGCGCTCGAAGTCGCCTGCCAGGCCTTGTCCGAGCCTGCCACCGTCAGCCAGTGGGGCGAGCGACTGCATGCCTTGCTGCACGTGTTCTTCCTCGCCGAGGACGAGGGTGATGAGTTCCTGTTGATGCAGTTGCAGGATTTGCGTGATAGCTGGCTTGAGGTGTGCGAGACCGTCGGCCTGCACGACCCGCTACCGCTGACCGTGGTGCGTGAAGCCTGGTTGTCGGGCCTCGATCAGGGCAAGCTGTCACAACGTTTCCTCGCCGGCTCGGTCAACTTCTGCACACTCATGCCCATGCGCGCGATCCCGTTCAGGGTGGTTTGCCTGCTGGGCATGAACGATGGCGATTACCCGCGTGCGCAGCCACCGCTGGACTTCGACCTGATGGCCAGCGACTATCGCCCCGGCGACCGCTCACGCCGCGAAGACGACCGTTACCTGTTGCTTGAAGCGCTACTGTCAGCACGTGACCAACTGTATGTCAGCTGGGTCGGGCGCAGTATCCGCGACAATAGCGAACGCCCGGCCTCGGTGCTGATCGGCCAGTTGCGCGATCACATCGCTGCGGGCTGGCATTTGGCCGACGCGCAGCAGGGCCAGCCCGCGAAACCAGGCGAGCAACTGTTGCACGCACTGACCCAGGAGCACCCGCTGCAGCCGTTCAGCCCTCGGTACTTCCAGAAGGGCAGCCCATTGTTCAGCTATGCCCATGAATGGCAGGTGCTGCACCAGCAAGGTGAGGCTGACGAGCAGAGCGAGCCGGGCCTGCCGCCTTATCAGGACGCTGAAGCCCTGAGTCTGCACCAGCTGAATGACTTCTTGCGCCACCCGGTACGGCACTTCTTCAGCCAGCGCTTGAAGGTGTACTTTGAGGCGCTGGAAGCGCCGACCCCGGACGAAGAGCCCTTCGTCCTCGATACCCTGCAACGCTACGGCGCCAGTGAAAGCCTGCTTGGCGCCGCCTTGGCCGAACCGGACAACGCCGAACAAGCCTTGCGCGCCCAGGCCCGACGCCTGCAGGCCTGCGGTTTGCTGCCGCTAGCCGGTTTCGGCGAACTGCTGCAAAACGAGTTGATCGAACCGCTGCCGGACCTGCTGCAACGTCACCAGCAATTGCTGCAACGCTGGCCACAGCTGGTCGAGGGCGCTTTGCCGGTGCATTTCGAGCACGGTCAGCACCGTCTGGAGGGCTGGCTGGGCCGGGTGTTCCAGGCGGAAGATCAGAGCCTTCTCAGTATCACCACAGTACCCAACACCATCAGTGCCGGGCGCAACAACCTGAAGTGGCACCGCCTTATCGCGCCCTGGGTTACGCACCTGGCGGCCTGTGCGGCGGGCTACCCCTATAACAGTGCATTGGTAGCCAGTGACCTGACCCTGTTGCTTGCACCGCTGCCGCAAGCGCAGGCCGCGCAACTGCTGGGCGACCTGTTGGTGGCCCGTCAGGCGGCAATGAACGCGCCGTTGCCAGTCGCGGCCAAGACCGCGTTCGCCTGGTTGGCCCAGGACGATGCGGATAAAGCCCTGGCCGCAGCAGCTCGCGCCTACGAAGGCGACGAACGCACCAGCTTTGGCGAACGGAGTGAAAGCATTGCCTTGGCCCGCCAGTTCCGGGACTTTGCAGCACTCACCGCTGACGAAACGTTTGAAGGCTGGTGCGAAACCTTGTACCGCCCGTTGTTCACCGCCCCTTGGCAGACCTTGGGCAACCCGGAGAAAGGCGCATGACCCAGGACCGTCCTTTGGCACTGAGTTTCCCCCTGCACGGTAGCCAGCTGATCGAAGCCAGCGCCGGCACGGGCAAGACCTTTACCATTTCGGCGCTGTACCTGCGCCTGATCCTCGGTCACGGTGGCGAACAGGGCTTCGAGCGCGAGCTGCTGCCACCGCAGATCCTCGTGGTGACCTTCACCGACGCCGCCACCAAAGAGCTGCGCGAGCGTATCCGCGCCCGCCTGGCTGAAGCCGCACGGTTCTTCCGTGGCGAACTGGAAGGGGCCGATCCGCTGTTGCACCAACTGCGTGACGATTACCCACAAGAGAACTGGCCGCGTTGCGCCGGCCGGTTGGAAATCGCCGTGCAGTGGATGGACGAGGCTGCGGTATCGACCATCCATGGCTGGTGCCAGCGCATGCTGCGCGAGCATGCCTTCGACAGCGGCAGCCTGTTCACCCAGACCCTGGAAACCGACCACAGCGAGTTGTTGGGCCAGGTCATGCGCGATTACTGGCGGCGCTTCTGCTATGGGATGCAAGGTGACGCACTGGCCTGGGTGCGCGGCAACTGGGGGAGCCCAGACGCCTTGCTGCCGCGCATTCGCCCACTGTTCGGCCGTGTGCGCGCCCAGCAGGATGGGCCAGAGCCCGCCGCATTGATCCAGGCATCGCTGCAGCTACGTGGTGCACAGTTGGCCCGGATCAAGGCGCCATGGGCACAGTGGGCCGAGGAACTGCGGCAAATCTGCCGCGATGCGCTGGCCGCCAAACAGGTCGACGGCCGCAAGATGCAAGCCCGTTACTTCGAGCCCTGGTTCGACAAGCTCTGCGCTTGGGCCAGCGATGAGCAACTGGTAGAGCTCGACTTGGGCACCGGCTTTACCCGGCTGACCCCGGCGGGCATGGCCGAGGCCTGGAAGGGAGAACCTCCCGAGCACCCAGCCCTCAACGCCATGCAGCACTTGCAGCAACAACTGCAGGCCCTGGACAGCCCGGATGCCCCGCTGCTCGAGCACGCCGCCAGTTGGGTATCGGCGCGTTTCGAAGTGGAGAAGCGCCGGCGTGCAGAAATGGGCTTCGACGACATGCTCGTGCGCTTGCAGCACGCGCTCGCCAGCGAGGCCGGCGAGCGCCTGGCCAGCCTGATCCGTGAGCAGTTCCCGGTAGCGCTGATCGACGAATTCCAGGACACCGACCCGGTTCAGTACGGCATTTTCGAGCGCATCTACCAGATCAGCGAAAATCGCGCAGAAACCGGTCTGTTCATGATCGGCGACCCCAAACAGGCGATCTACGCCTTCCGCGGTGCCGACATCTACACCTACCTAGCCGCGCGACGCGCTACCAGCGGCCGTCTGCACAGCCTGGACACCAACTACCGCTCCAGCAAAGCCATGGTGGCGGCGGTCAACCAGGTGTTCCTGCAGGCCGAGGCGCGTGAAGCGGGGCGGGGTGCATTCCTGTTCCGCGAGGCCGATGACAACCCGCTGCCATTCATCGAGGTGCGCGCCAAGGGGCGTGGCGAACAGCTGCTGATTGACGGTGAAGTCAGTGCAGCCCTGCAATGCTGGCAGCTGGAAAGTGAAGAGCCAGTCTCCAGCAGCGTCTACCGCCAGCAACTGGCTGCTAGCTGCGCCAGCCATATTGTGGCCTTGCTCAATGGTGGCCAGCAGGGCACGGCGGGTTTCCAGAATGCCGAAGGCGAATTGCGCGCCTGCTTGCCCTCGGACATCGCCATCCTGGTGCGCGATGGTCATGAGGCGCAGATGGTCCGCGCCGAACTGGCCGCACGCGAGGTGCGCAGCGTCTACCTGTCCGACAAGGACTCGGTGTTTGCCGCCCAGGAAGCCCACGACCTGCTGGCCTGGCTGAAGGCCTGCGCCGAGCCTGACTCAGAGCGCCTGCTCAAGGCTGCTCTGGCCAGCCTTACACTGGGCCTGTCGCTGGCTGCGCTGGACCGGCTTAACCAGGACGAGCGGGTCTGGGAAAGCTGGGTGATGCGTTTTCGCCTGTACCGCGACACCTGGCAGCGCCAGGGGGTGTTGCCGATGTTGCGTCACCTGCTGCATGACTTCCAGCTACCGCGTACGCTGATCCGCCGCAGTGATGGCGAGCGGGTGCTGACCAACCTGCTGCACCTGGCCGAGCTGCTGCAGCAGGCCGCTGGCGAGCTGGACGGCGAACAGGCGCTTATCCGCCACCTGGCCGAGCACCTGGCCAGTTCCGGTCAGGCCGGTGAAGAGCAGATCCTGCGCCTGGAGAGCGACGAACAGTTGGTCAAGGTGGTGACCATCCACAAGTCCAAGGGCCTGGAATATCCCTTGGTCTACCTGCCATTCATCTGCACCAGCAAACCGGTGGATGGTAGCCGTCTACCGCTGGCCTGGCATGACAGCGAAGGTAACGCCCACCTCACCCTCACACCTGACGAGGAGCAGATCGAGCGCGCTGACGACGAGCGCCTGGCCGAAGACCTGCGCCTGCTCTACGTGGCCCTGACCCGTGCCCAGCATGCTTGCTGGCTGGGTGTCGCCGACCTCAAGCGCGGTAATCAGAAGAGCTCGCAGCTGCACCGCTCGGCGTTTGGCTACCTGCTGGGGGGCGGCCTGGCCCTGGCTGGCTCGGCACAGCTGACGGACTGGTTGCAGACGTTGGCGGCGAAGTGCCCGCACATCACTTGCCCAGGCCTGCCGCAGGCGGATGAGCAGATGTATCGCATGCCACACGCCGAACGTGAGCTGCTGCCAGCACGCAGGCCACGCCATGCGGCTGCCGAGCACTGGTGGATCGCTTCCTACAGTGCCCTTCGTGTCGGCGATCAGACCCTCGGCGCCGACAGCTCGCAGGCACAGCAACTGCTGGACGACGAGGTGCCCGATGCCCAGGTGTTGCGCGAGGTCCCGGCCGACAGCGGCGATATCCATCGCTTCCCGCGGGGGCCTAACCCCGGCACCTTCCTCCATGGTTTGCTGGAGTGGGCAGGCCGTGAGGGCTTCAGCGAGGTCAGCGCTAACCCTCAACTGATCGAGCGCACCGTTGGCCAGCGCTGCAACCGCCGTGACTGGGCCGGCTGGATCCCCACCCTGAGCCACTGGATGCAGCGTTTGCTGAGCGAGGCGTTGCCGCTGCCGGGCAGCGACCAGAGCGTAACGCTGGGCCAGCTGCGTCATTACCAGATCGAAATGGAATTCTGGTTCGCCAGCCACCGGGTCGACGCAGAACAACTCGATCGCCTGGTGGCACGCCACACCCACCCCGGTCTGGCGCGCCCAGCTGCGCAGCCGACCGTGCTAAACGGCATGTTCAAAGGGTTCATCGACCTGGCGTTCGAGCTGGACGGGCGTTACTACGTGACCGACTACAAGTCCAACTGGCTGGGTGCGGACATCCAGGCCTACGATGCCATGGCCATGGAAAAGGCGATTCTTGAGCACCGCTACGACCTGCAGTATGTGCTGTACCTGCTGGCCCTGCACCGCCAGTTGCGCGCGCGGCTGGCGGACTACGATTATGACCGCCATGTTGGCGGCGCCCTGTTCATCTTCCTGCGCGGTGCCAGCAGCAGCGGCCACGGCGTGTACCACGCCAAGCCACCGCGTGAGCTGATCGAAAGCCTCGATGCACTGTTCCGTGGCGAGCACGCGCCGGTACAGCAGGACCTGTTTGCCGGAGTTGCGCCATGAGCCGAAGCCTTGTCGACCTGTTGCCCACCCCGTTGCACGCAGAGCACCTGCTGGCGCTGGCACCACAGCACAACAGCGCTGACCTGCTGCAATTACTCGACCGCTGGGTTGAGCGGGGCTGGCTACGAGCCCTGGACCGCGCATTCGTGTCGTTCCTGGAAGAGCGCGCCCCCGGCAGTGATCCCTTGCTATTGCTGGCAGCGGCGCTGGCCAGCCACCAACTGGGGCACGGACATGTCTGCCTCGACCTGCAACAAACCTTGGCCGAGCCGGATTTCGCCCTGTCGTTGCCGCCGGAAGGTGACGCCCTTATCGGCCCTTTGCTACTGCCATCGCAACTGCTGGCCAACCTTGACTTGAATGCCTGGCTTCAGCGCATCAGCGCCAGCCCGCTGGTGGCCGCAGGTGATACGCCTGGCCAGCAAGCGCGGCCACTGGTACGCAGTGCCGAGCGCCTTTACCTGCGCCGTTACTGGAGTTACGAGCGGCGCATTGACCATGCCCTGCGCCAGCGCCTGAGTCAGGCAGAAGCACCGCCTGCGGACCTGCCAGAGCGCCTGGCGCAACTGTTCGAGGGCGGCGCGCCAGCTGGCCAGGTGGACTGGCAGAAGCTCGCCTGTGCCTTGGCCACCCGTGCCGGTTTCAGCATCATCACGGGCGGCCCCGGCACCGGCAAGACGACCACCGTGGTGCGCCTGCTGGCGTTACTGCAGTCGCCCGCAGTGGAGCAGGGCAGGCCACTGCGCATCCGCCTGGCTGCACCGACCGGCAAGGCCGCTGCGCGCCTGACCGAATCCATTGGCCAGCAAGTCGAGCGCCTGCAAGTCAGCGCCGAAGTACGCGGGCAAATCCCCACTGAAGTCAGCACCGTGCATCGTCTGCTCGGTAGCCGCCCGGGCTCGCGGCACTTCCGCCACCACGCTGGCAACCCGTTGCCGTTGGATGTGCTGGTGGTCGATGAGGCGTCGATGATCGACCTGGAAATGATGGCCAACCTGCTCGATGCCTTGCCGCCGCGGGCGCGTCTGGTGCTGCTGGGCGACAAGGACCAGTTGGCCTCGGTCGAGGCCGGCGCGGTACTGGGAGACCTGTGCCGGGATGCTGAGGAGGGCTTTTACTCGCCGGCGACTGCTGCGTGGCTTCAGCAGGTCAGTGGCGAGTCGCTGGCCGGCAGTGGCCTCAAGGCCGGCGATGAGCAGCGCCACCCGTTGGCTCAGCAAGTGGTGATGCTGCGGTTTTCACGGCGTTTCGGTGAAGGCAGCGGTATTGGCCAGTTGGCCAGACTGGTCAATCGCCAGGATGCTCACGCGGCGCGCAACCTGCTGGCCGCGCCGCCTGCCGACGTGCACAGCCTTTCGCTCAAGCACGAACAGGATCGTGCGTTCGACCGCCTGTTACTCGACGGCCTGAACCGTGGTACCGATGGACCGCAAGGCTACCGCAGCTACCTGCGCACCCTTGGCCGTTACCGGCCAGCACTTGATACCGCCTTTGACGACCCCGCCTGGGAGCAATGGGCGGGCAAGGTGTTGCGCAGTTTCGAGGATTTCCAGTTACTGTGCGCGGTGCGCCGGGGCGCCTGGGGGGTCGAAGGCCTGAATGAACGGGTGGCGCGGGTGCTGCACAATGCCGGTCTGATCGACAGCCAGCAGCCCTGGTACGAAGGGCGCCCGGTGCTGGTGACCCGCAACGACTACGGCCTGGGCCTGATGAACGGTGACATCGGTATAGCCCTGCGCTTGCCGGATGAGCAGGGCCAGCCGCTGCTGCGTGTGGCCTTCCCGCGCAACGACGGCAGTGGTGGTGTGCGGTTCGTTCTGCCGAGCCGGCTCAACGAAGTGGAAACGGTATTCGCCATGACCGTGCACAAGTCCCAGGGCTCGGAGTTCAGCCACACTGCCCTGGTGCTGCCGGATGCGCTCAACCCGGTGCTGACCAAGGAACTGGTGTACACCGGCATCACGCGGGCCAAGCACTGCTTCAGCCTGGTCGAGCCACGCCAAGGCATTTTCGAAGAAGCGGTGGCGCGCAAAGTACGGCGTATTTCCGGGTTGATGCTCGAGCAGGTCTAGGGCCATGACACCCATTACACGTGGCTGCAGGCTCATACAATAAAGCGGCCATGTGCTATCGTTGCGCCGATATCGGAAGGGGCTTAAAGGGATTTCCCACATGAACGTGGCCGCAAGGCGAGTGACAAGCTGTGCGCTTTCGCTATTGCTGGCCGTCCTGTTCCTTTCTGCAGGCGCTGCCCGGGCAGACCCCGGCACAACCGCCGCCCAGGCACAGCAGCGCGCCAAGGCAGTCACCCAGGTAGTACTGGGTATCTTCAGTTACGCCCGCTGGCCCGTCGAACCCTCTCCTTTGCGCCTGTGCCTGGTCGGCCCGACCGAGTACGCCGACGATCTCATCAAGGGCCATGTCCAGGAGTCCGGCCGGCCGCTGCAGGTGCGGCGCTTGCTGGCAGAAGACACCCAGGTCGCCCAGGCCTGCGATGCCCTCTACATTGGCAAGCTTGACCAGGGCCAGCGGGATCGGCTTTTCCAGCGTATCGGCGGCCACCCGGTGCTGAGCATCAGCGAGGCGGATGACCCCTGCACGGTCGGCAGCCTGTTCTGCCTGCGGGTCAGCGACCAGCAGGTGGCCTTTGAAGTCAATCTCGACTCGGTGGCACGCTCTGGCGTGCGCATTCACCCCAGCGTGCTGCAATTGTCGCGGCGCCGGGCGGAGCAGCCATGAAGCCGACCCGCAAGCGTACCGTGCGCCCGACCCTGCGCTCGGTGCTGGGCCGTGGCCACCTCAGCGTCGCCTTGCTTGCCGTTGGCCTGGCGGGTATCTCCCTCACCCTGCTGGGCGTGCTCGCCCTGCGAGTCTATGCCAACCATAACCTGCAGTTGATCGCCCGCTCGATCAACTACACCGTAGAAGCGGCTGTGGTGTTCGATGACAGCGCCGCCGCCAATGAATCGCTGGCGTTGATTGCCAGTACCGAAGAAGTGGCCGAGGCCAAGGTCTTCAACAACGAGGGCGAGCAACTGGCGCACTGGCAACGCGACAATACCGGCATGCTCGCGCAGCTGGAGGTGCAGGTTGCCAGCGCCTTGCTGGATGAGCCGGTCATTCTGCCGATCGTGCACCAGCAACAGCAGGTCGGGCATATCGAACTGGCAGGCCAGGGCAGGAGCCTGTTGCTGTTCCTGCTCAGTGGCTTGGCCGGTATCCTGTTCTGCACGGTCCTCAGCGCCCTGGCTGCCCAGTATCTGTCGCGGCGCCTGCTCAACGATATCACCCGCCCGCTGCGTGGCCTGGCCAGTGTCGCCCATGCCGCCCGCCGCGAGCGCAGCTTCGACCGGCGCGTGCCAGAAGCGCCGATTGCCGAGCTGAACGAGCTGGGTAACGACTTCAATGCCCTGCTGGATGAACTGGAGGTGTGGCATAGCCACCTGCAGAGCGAAAACCAGACCCTGGCCCATCAGGCCAGCCACGACAGCCTGACCGGCTTGCCCAACCGCGCCTTCTTTGAAGGGCGCCTGAGCCGCAGCGTGCGAAATGCGGCGCGCCAGCAGGACCACCTGGCAGTGCTGTTCCTCGACAGCGACCACTTCAAGCAGATCAACGACACCCTCGGCCACGCCGTGGGTGACGAGGTATTGATCAGCGTGGCCGAACGTGTGCGCGCCCAGCTGCGCGAGCAAGACCTGGTGGCGCGCCTGGGGGGCGACGAGTTTGCCGTGTTGTTGACGCCTTTGCATACGCGCAAGGATGCCGAACACATTGCCGAGAAGATCGTTGCCAGCATGGAGCTGCCGGTGCAACTGGACAGTGGCCGCAGTGTTTCCACCTCGCTGAGTGTCGGTATTGCCTATTACCCGGATGACGGCGCTGACCCCGCCAGTCTTCTGAATGCCGCCGATGCGGCAATGTACCAGGCCAAGCGCGAACGCCGTGGCCATTGGCAAGTGGCGCAGACGGAACGGTCCGCCAATGAAATCAGGAACAGGAGTTGAACCCGTGATGCACGCTTTACGTTTTCCGCTTTGGGCCTTGTTGTTCGCCATGCTGGCGCTGACGGGGTGCCAGAGCGCCCCCCAAAAGGGCCTTACCCCAGAACAGATTGCCGTGCTCAAGCGCGAAGGTTTCACCCCGACCGATGAAGGTTGGGCCTACGACTTGTCTGGCAAAGTGCTGTTCGGCAGCGATCTGGACAGCCTCAACGGCCAGAGCCAGGCGATTGTCGAGCGCATCGGCAAGGCGCTGCTCGGCGTGGGTATCCAGGGCGTGCGGGTGGACGGGCATGCCGACTCGTCGGGCAAGGCGGCGTATAACCAGCAGCTGTCCGAGCGCCGCGCGCAAAGCGTGACCAAGGCGCTGGTGGGGATTGGCATGCAGGCACAGAACATTCAGAGCCGTGGCCTGGGCAGCAGCCAGCCGGTGGCGGACAACCGCACCAGCGCCGGGCGTACCGAGAACCGTCGGGTGTCCATCGTGGTAGCGTCCTACTGATCGTCGCCGCTCGGGCTGTCACATAGCCCCCTGTAGGCGCGGGCAACGCGGTGTCTGACACCGGCTTCGCCGGTGTTCGCGGGCAAGCCCGCTCCTACAGGGGCTGTGTTGCCTTCGGAAATGCGCAGGCCCATCAGTCCTGGGCAAAGCGCATCTCGCGGGTTTGCCCCATCAACAACGGCGCATTCGCCTCGGTCACCGACCGGATGTAATCCCACAACAAGGTAATGCGCTTCAACTTGCGCAAATCCTCCCGGCAATACATCCAGAACTGCCGCGTCACCTCGATCTCCTCCGGCAACACCGTGACCAATCGCGGGTCCTGCGCGGCGAGGAAGCACGGCAATATTGCCAGCCCACGCCCCTGCAGCGCTGCCGTGTACTGCGCGATCACGCTGGTACTGCGCAAATGTGCGCTGGCGTTGGGGATCAGGTTGGCCAGGTACAGCAGCTCGGAGCTGAACGCCAGATCATCCACGTAACTGATGAAGGGGTGTTTGGCCAGGTCCGTCACCTGGCGGATCGGCGCGTGGCTGTCCAGGTAGCCCTGGGTGGCATACAACCGCAAGCGGTAGTCGCACAGCTTGCAGCACACATAAGGCCCATGCTCAGGCCGCTCCAGCGCGATGACGATGTCCGCCTCACGCTTGGACAGGCTGATGAAGTGCGGCAGCGGCAGGATGTCCACCGAAATTGCCGGGTAGGCGTCGACGAAGTGGCTTAGCTGCGGCGTGATGAAAAAGCTGCCAAAGCCCTCCGTGCAGCCCATGCGCACATGGCCCGACAATGCCACCCCCGACCCGGATACCTGCTCGCAAGCCATGTGCAGCGTGCTCTCGATCGATTCGGCATAGCCCAGCAGGCGCTGGCCTTCGGCGGTCAGCACAAAGCCGTTGGTGCGCGACTTTTCGAACAGCAAGGTACCCAGCGCGCCCTCCAGCGAGCTGATGCGTCGCGACACGGTGGTGTAGTCCACGCTCAGCCGTTTGGCGGCACTGCTGGCCTTGCGGGTGCGAGCCACTTCGAGGAAGAACTTCAAATCGTCCCAGTTGAGCGCGCTCAGGGATGTAAGGTCTTTTTGCATGATGATCCGGTTTTTTTGTGCGTTCTTGTTGGATGTTTGCACATCTATACTCGAAACAAGCCTCAGGACGCCACCCCGCGTTTGCCCGGCGCTGGCGATCTCGTCCCGACAACAATTCCAAGGAGAACGCAGATGAACGCACCGCAATCCCCTAACAGCACCAAGGTCGAGCAGGTCAAGCTGCTGATCGACGGCCAGTGGGTCGAGTCCAAGACCACCGAATGGCGTGACATCGTCAACCCGGCCACCCAAGAGGTGCTGGCACGCGTACCGTTCGCCACCGTCGAGGAAGTCGATGCAGCCGTGGCCGCTGCTCACCGTGCTTTCCAGACGTGGCGTAACACCCCGATCGGCGCCCGCATGCGCATCATGCTCAAGCTGCAGGCGCTGATCCGCGAACACACCAAACGCATTGCCCAGGTGCTCAGCGCCGAGCAGGGCAAGACCCTGGCCGACGCTGAAGGCGATATCTTCCGCGGCCTGGAAGTGGTCGAGCACGCGGCGTCCATTGGCACCCTGCAGATGGGCGAATTTGCCGAGAACGTCGCCGGCGGTGTCGATACCTACACCCTGCGCCAGCCGATCGGCGTATGCGCTGGCATCACCCCGTTCAACTTCCCGGCAATGATCCCGCTGTGGATGTTCCCCATGGCCATTGTCTGCGGCAACACGTTCGTGCTCAAACCGTCCGAGCAGGACCCGTTGTCGACCATGCTACTGGTCGAGCTGGCGCTGGAAGCCGGCGTACCGGCCGGTGTGCTGAACGTGGTGCACGGCGGCAAGCAGGTGGTGGATGCCATTTGCACCCACCAGGACATCAAGGCGATTTCCTTCGTGGGCTCTACTGAAGTCGGCACGCACGTTTACAACCTTGGCAGCCAGCATGGCAAGCGTGTGCAGTCAATGATGGGCGCCAAGAACCACGCGGTGGTGTTGCCTGATGCCAACCGCACGCAAACCATCAATGCGCTGGTGGGGGCTGCCTTTGGCGCGGCGGGCCAGCGCTGCATGGCGACCTCCGTGGCCGTGTTGGTGGGCAAGGCCCGCGAATGGTTGCCGGATATCAAGGAGGCCGCCAGCAAGCTCAAGGTCAATGCTGGCTGTGAGCCGGGCACCGACGTTGGCCCGGTGGTTTCCAAGCGTGCCAAGGAGCGTGTGCTGGGCCTGATCGAAAGCGGTATCAAGGAAGGCGCCAAGCTGGAACTCGACGGCCGTGACGTCAAGGTGCCGGGCTACGAGCAAGGCAACTTCGTCGGCCCAACCCTGTTCTCGGGCGTGAAGACCGACATGCAGGTGTATACCCAGGAAATCTTCGGCCCGGTGCTGGTGACCCTGGAAGTCGATACGCTCGACGAGGCCATCGCCCTGGTCAACGCCAACCCGTTCGGCAACGGCACCGGCCTGTTCACCCAGAGCGGCGCTGCGGCCCGCAAGTTCCAGAGCGAAATCGATATTGGCCAGGTCGGCATCAACATCCCGATCCCGGTACCCGTACCGTTCTTCAGCTTCACCGGCTCGCGGGGTTCCAAACTCGGTGACCTCGGGCCGTACGGCAAGCAAGTGGTGCAGTTCTACACTCAGACCAAGACCGTCACTGCTCGCTGGTTCGATGACGACAGCGTCAACGACGGTGTGAACACCACCATTAGCCTGCGCTAAGGAGTACGTCATGCGTATCGCATTCATCGGCCTGGGCAACATGGGCGCGCCCATGGCCCGCAACCTGATCAAGGCCGGGCATCAGCTGAACCTGTTCGACCTGAACAAGGCCGTGCTTGCCGAGCTGGCAGAACTGGGCGGGCAGATCAGCCCCTCGCCCAAGGACGCGGCGGCCAACAGCGAGCTGGTGATCACCATGCTGCCGGCCGCAGCCCATGTGCGCAGCGTGTACTTGAGCGAGGACGGCGTACTGGCCGGCATTCGCCCTGGCACGCCGACCGTTGACTGCAGCACCATCGACCCGCAGACCGCACGTGATGTGTCCAAGGCCGCAGCGGCAAAGGGTGTGGACATGGGGGATGCGCCGGTTTCCGGTGGTACTGGCGGCGCGGCGGCCGGCACCCTGA
Source organism: Pseudomonas sp. TYF_14 (assembly GCF_043105275.1). Taxonomy (NCBI): domain Bacteria; kingdom Pseudomonadati; phylum Pseudomonadota; class Gammaproteobacteria; order Pseudomonadales; family Pseudomonadaceae; genus Pseudomonas; species Pseudomonas sp. TYF_14. Next base: position 160,892 of record NZ_JBICLK010000009.1, on the reverse strand, counting down.
CGTTCATGGTCGGCGCCAGTACCGAGTTGTTCGCCAGCCTCAAGCCGGTACTGGAGCAGATGGGCCGCAACATCGTGCACTGCGGGGAAGTCGGTACCGGCCAGATCGCCAAGATCTGCAATAACCTGCTGCTCGGCATTTCGATGATCGGCGTGTCCGAGGCCATGGCCCTGGGTAACGCGTTGGGTATCGATACCAAGGTGCTGGCCGGCATCATCAACAGTTCGACCGGGCGTTGCTGGAGCTCGGACACCTACAACCCGTGGCCGGGCATCATCGAAACCGCTCCGGCATCGCGTGGCTACACCGGTGGCTTTGGCGCCGAACTCATGCTCAAGGACCTCGGGCTGGCTACCGAAGCGGCACGCCAGGCACACCAACCGGTGATTCTCGGTGCCGTGGCCCAGCAGTTGTACCAGGCCATGAGCCTGCGAGGCGAGGGTGGCAAGGACTTCTCGGCCATCGTCGAGGGTTATCGCAAGAAAGAGTGATGCTAGAGGTGGACTTCATCGCGGGCCAGGTGGCCTTCCCTCTGTAACTGCGCACCAGAGGGAAGGGCGTCTGCTCCGCGATTTTTTTGTCCACGCTTACAGGTATTGCGCGGCTGTTGTAGGCGCGGGTTCACACGCGAATGCTGCAGAAGCCTCACCGCCGCATTAGCAGGTAAACCCGCGCCTGCAAGTCAGGCGAAGACGAAATACTTACGTACAGTCTCGACCACTTCCCACGTACCTTTCATGCCCGGTTCGATCACGAACACATCACCCGCCTTCAGGTGCTTGGGCTCTTCGCCTTCCGGGGTGATGATGCAGTAGCCATCGAGGAAGTGGCAGAACTCCCATTTATCGTAGTTGACCTCGAACTTGCCCGGGGTGCAGATCCAGGTGCCCATGATCTTGCTGCCGTCGGCCGACAGGTAGGCATTGAGGTTGACGGTGTGCGGATCGCCGCCGATGCGCTTCCACTTGGTGGCGTCCACGACCGGCGTCGGGCAGGTTTCGCGCAGGACGGTGATGAAATCGGACATGGCACAACTCCTGGTGACTGGCTGAATGACGGGTCACCATAGGCCCAACGGCCGCGCCGCAGTTGCCTGGGCTCGACGTCCAGGTGTCTGGTCGCGCTATGGCAGGCGGTTTACCTCGACAGTGATGTGCGCCAACTCTTCGTGCACGGCCAGGGCCTGGCGCACGCCGTCGGCATTCAATGTGGCCTGGGTGGCCAGGCCAAGAATGCAGGCGTACTGGTCCCTGCCCACCCGCCAGACATGCAGGTCGGTGATACTGGCCGGCACCGGCAATTGCGCGACCACTGCGCGGACTTCCGCCACAACCGGGGCGTCCATCTCGGCGTCCAGTAACACTCGCCCGGTATCGCGCAGCAGGCCACGGGCCCACAGCGCGACCAGCAGCGCACCGACGAGGCCCATCGCTGGGTCGAGCCAACTGGCGCCCCAGAACTTGCCGGCCAGCAAGGCAGCAATGGCCAGCACCGAAGTGGCGGCATCGGCCATCACATGCAGGTAGGCCGAGCGCAGGTTCAGGTCGTGGTGGTGGTGGTGGTGGTGGTGGTGGTGGTGATGATCGTGGCTGTGAGGGTGATGGTCATGATGATGGTCATCGCGTAGCAGCCAGGCGCAGACGAGGTTGACGGCGAGGCCCGCCACGGCAATCAAGATCGCCTCGTCATAGTGGATCTGTCCCGGCACCAACAGCCGTTCCACCGACTGGAACGCCATCAGTCCGGCCACGCCCAGTAATAGCAATGCGCTGGAGTAGCCGCCGAGAATTTCGATCTTCCAGGTGCCGAAGGCAAAGCGCCGGTCACCTGCATAGCGCCGAGCGGCAGCGTAGGCCAGCAAGGACAGGCCAAGTGCCAGGGCGTGGGAGCTCATGTGCCAGCCGTCGGCCAGCAGCGCCATGGAGTTGAAGTACCAGCCTCCGGCAACCTCCGCCACCATCATCACTGCGGTCAGCCAAACCGCCAGGCGGGTTTTGCGCTCAGCGCCCAGGTTGCTGGTGTGGAACTGGTGGCTGTGCTGCCAGCGGTCTGAGGTTTGTGTCGCCATGGTTTATCATGCTCCCGGAAGATCGAGAAAAATACTATACCCCAGTATACCTAGCATGGCGTGAAACCCAATGGCACATACCCTGAAGAGCAAGAAGCAGCTGTTGACCCGGGTGCGCAAGATCAAAGGCCAAGCCGCCGCCCTGGAGACGGCGCTGGAGCAGGACAAGGACTGCCTGGCGATCCTGCAGCAGATCGCTGCCGTGCGCGGCGCGGTGAACGGGCTGATGGCCGAGGTGATGGAAGGGCACATCCGCGATCACCTCGTGGCGGACGGCCTGAGTGCCGAGGAACGGCAGGACGAGGCGGACAAGGTGGCTACGTTGTTGCGGTCTTATCTCAAGTAGCCGGTACAGTGATGGTCGATACCCCAGGGGGGTATCAACGTCCGCGTTACAGTGCAGATTTTCGCTTTCACACTGATCGCAGATGCGCGCATTCGCTACGCCCACCAGTACCGCACAAAGTGGAAGAACACCGGCGCGGCAAAGCACACCGAGTCCATGCGATCGAGCATGCCGCCGTGGCCTTCGATCATGTGGCCCCAGTCCTTCACCCCGCGGTCGCGCTTGATCGCCGACATCACCAGCCCGCCGAAGAAGCCCATGGCGTTGACCGCCAACGCCATCAGCGCGGCCTGCCAGAAGGTGAACGGGGTGATCCAGCACAACAGGGCGCCGATCAGGGTGGCCAGTGCTACGCCGCCGGCCAACCCTTCTACGGTCTTGGACGGTGACAGGTTGGGGGCCACCTTGTGCTTGCCAAACAGCTTGCCGCACACGTATTGCAGCACGTCGCTGATCTGCACCACCAGGATCAGCCAGGCGATCAGCAGCAGATTCCGCCCCTCGTAGCCGGGGATGTCCAGGGTCATCAAGGCGGGCACCGACGATACGCAGTACACCGCGATCATCAGCCCCCACTGCACTTTTGACGCCCGTTCGAGAAAGCGTGTGGTATCGCCGCCGAAGCTGGCCAAAATCGGCAGCAGCAGGAACAGGTACACCGGGATGAAGATGCTGAACAGGCCGTACCAGTCCATGGCGATCAGCACGTACTGCACCGGCAGTGCCACATAAAACGCTGCCACCAGCGCCGGGTAGTCGCTGCGCCGGGTCGGGGTGAGGGTCATGAACTCGCGCAGGGCGTAGAACGACACGCCATAGAACAGCACGATCACGCCGTATTTACCGAACAGGAAAGCGATGCCGATCACCAGCACCATCACCCACCAGGCGTTGATGCGAGCGTTGAGGTTGTCGATCACCGCGTGTGGCGCCGGGCCGGCGCGCCACTTCAGCAGGCGGCCGGTCACGCTGGCGAGCAGCAGCAGGGCGCCGATGCCGGCGAACAGGAAAAGGGTGTTGTCGTCCATGTCAGGCATCCTTCGGGGCCAGGGTCAGCAGGGCCTGGCTGGCCCGCTCGAGAAAGGCCTGCTTGCTTTCATCTGCGTGCAGGTGCAGCGGTTCGCCAAAGCTCAGTGTGCACAGCAACGGCAGGGGCAGGGCGCGGCCTTTGGGCATCACCCGGTTGAGATTGGCGATCCATACCGGTACCAGTTCGACGTCGGGGTTGGCCGCGGCCAGGTGGTACAACCCGCTTCTGAACGGCATCAGTGGCTCGTCGCCCAGATTACGCGTGCCTTCCGGGAAGAAGATCAGCGAGTCGCCTTGAGCCACGGCTTCAAGGATCGGCTGTAGCGGGCTGCCCTGGCCTTCGCTGCGTTGGCGGTCGATCAATACGCCGTTGAACACCTTGCGAATGAGAAAATCGCGGATGCCCGGTTTGGCCCAGTAGTCCGCGCCGGCCACCGGGCGGGTGCGTTTGCGCAAGGGCTGCGGCAGTGAAGCCCACAGCAGCACGAAGTCACCGTGGCTGCTGTGGTTGGCGAAGTACAGGCGCTGCACTGGCAGCGGCGTGCAACCCAGCCACAGGGCGCGGGCACCCGTGATCAGACGGGCGGCGGAGGTGATGAGGTAGGCGGTCAGGTTGGCGAGCATGGATCGGTGGTCATCCCTTCAAAGGCAGTGTCAGCAGGGTAGCCAAGGCCAGCGACAACTGCAGGCCCAGGCACACTGCCTGGCGGCGCAACAGGTTCAGTGCGGCCTGGCTGCGATCAGGCCAGGCCCGGGCGTCCGTGGCCTGCGGTTTCAGTTTCAGCTCGAACAGGGCGCGGTCCAGGGCCTGGGTGTCCGCTGCCAGGTGGTTGCTGCTGGCGAGGTGGGTGAACAGTTCGGCATCTATGGCCACGCGGATGGCCCAGTACTTGTGCACTACGCCTAGCACCAGCAGCACGCCGCACAGCAGGCTGGCCAGCGGTTGAAGTGGGGCACCCAACAAAGGTGCAAGGCCGTAGGCCAGGGCCAGCAGGGTGAGGCCGTCGGACAAGCGTTCCAGCTGTTTGCCGCGACCCAGCAGGCTGGCTACCACACGCAGGTTCATGGCTGTGCTCCAAGCTGTTGCAAGGCCAGGCGGTGTGCCGGGTGCAGAATGCTGCCGGGGCGGGCTTTGCAGATCAGTGCTTCGGCCTGCCGGGCATCGCTGCAGCGGCCGGAGAGCAGCAGCCAGGCGGCCACGGCGCTGGCGCTGCGTGAATAGCCCAGCGCACAGCAGACCAGTAAGGGGCCTTGGGCGCGCAGGCGTTCGATGGCGTTGGCGGCCTGTTGTAACAGGGCAGCGTCCGGCGCTATCAGGTCCAGGGTAGGGAAACACTGATACTCAAAGGCTGGCGCGGCCGATGTAGGAGCGGCCTTGTGTCGCGAAAGGGGCGCGAAGCGGCCCCCGTTCAGCTTCGCAGCAGACATTGCCGGGGCTGCTGCGCAGCCCTTTCGCGACACAAGGCCGCTCCCACAAATGCCCGCAGCAGGGCGGCTGACAGCGCAAGGCAACTCGGCGCACAAATCGACAATCGCAGCGAACGGCGTGCTGCGCCCCGGGATCCTCCCCAGGTACACGCCATCGCACACTTCATCGGCCTGCGGATGGTGCCGGGTCCATAGCCGCGAATTGACCCACGCACCGACCAGGTAGGGTGCCAGCAGCCAGCTGGCCGCACTCGACAAGTGGCCATCGGCGCCTTTCTGAAACCCGCCTGCACCCAACACACCATAGTTCAGCGCAACCAGTGCCAGCGACACGGCCGGCCAGGCCAACCACAACCAGGCACCGCCCGACACAACGGCAGGCACAGCGCACAAAACAGCGCCCACGGCATAATAAAACGCCATCCGCCAGCGCTTGGCATCCCGTGCAAGGTGCGCCTGCTGCCAGGGCAGTTGCCCCTGATGCGGCCACAGCCAGGCGCAGGCAAACCCCGCCAATGCACCCGTGGGTACATCGATGAAATGATGCTGCCAGGTGGTCAGTACCGACACCCCGATCAACGCCATCCAGCCATGCATCAGCCATCGCCAGGGCAGGTGCTGCACATGCCGGGCAAACATCGTCCAGATGATCACCAGCAGCGCAATGTGCAGCGATGGCGCCTGGTTGAACGGTTTGTCGAAGCCCATCAGTACATCGAACAGCCAGCCGAACAGCCCACCCAGCTCCGGCCGTTCGAAGGTGAACCGCAGCGGCCACAGCAGGAAGCAGGTGACACTGATCACTTGTGCGCTGAGCAGTGCCAGCGCGTGCCGGTCCATTTCCTGGCGTGTGCGCGGCAGCAGAAAAGACAGCCCGTAAAGCAAGTCGATTGACCAGTACGGGATGATCGTCCAGGGCCACAGCGGCATGCTGCGCTCCCAACCGAACACCAGGCTGCCGACATCACTGCGCCCGGCGGTATGGTTGTTCGCCAGCCCATAGCTGAGGAAAAACAACGGCCCCAGCAGCAGAAGCCAGAACACGCCCCGGCGGATCAGCCCTGGCTCGCGTGGTGGGTTCATTCAGCGCACCCGCTGTGCCAGGCTAACGCTGAAAATCCCCCATTCATCGATGCGTTGGGCCAGCTTGCGGAAACCGGCCGCCTCTACCAACTGGTCCATTTCGGCCTGGCTGCGGCGTCGCATCACCCAGGCCTCGCCACCCCGGTGGCTGGTAAGGGCGCGGGCGATCATCTCCAGTTGCGGGTGCCACGGCTGGCCGGTGTAGACCAGATAACCGCCATCTTCCACGGCATCGGCCAGGCCGGCCAGCGAGTTGCCCACCAGTTGGTTGCTGGGGAACAGTTCGTAGAGCCCCGAGACCACCGCCAGGGTCGGCGGTTGCTCCAGCGTGGCCAGGCTCTGGCGGTCGAAGGCATCGCCCTGGACGAAGCGGGCGATGTCGGCCAGGCCCTTCTCAGTGATCAGCGCGCTGCCTTGCTGCACGTTAAGCTCGCTGTAGTCGCGCAGCAGGATCGAGTCCGGCAACTGCTCAAGGTCTTGCAGGGCTTCGAGGATGTAGCGGCCATGGCCGGCGGCGATATCGACAATGTGCACAGGCCGCTGTTGTTCGCGCAGTCGGGCGATGGCCAGGCGCAGCAGTTCCTCGACGTGCAGCTTGCGCTGGCGAATGCCACGCCAGCCGATGGCGTCGAGGTAGTTCTGGTCGACCAGGCGGCCCAGCTGGCCCTTGCCGGTCGGTTGGTTGCGGTACACGTAGTCGAGCGTGCTGCCCGAATCGAAGCCGGTGTCGAAGCCCAGCTTCACCCCCGCAGACAACCCCTTGCCCAGGCTAAGCCCGGCGCGGGTGGCGCGCCAGTAAAGGTCACGCGGCGAGTGGCGCGGCAACGGTGCGGCCAGGCTTTCGGCTTCGGCGCAACTGGGGCCCGTCTTGTCGGCATCGAGCAGTGAGGGCCGGGCGGCGGGGCTGGTGAAGCAGTGCTCCACAAACCGTTCGATGCGCTTCAGGGCGTGGGCCCGGTCACGCTCACCGAGGGTGTCGTGGAAGAAGCCCGGCAGAATGTGCATTTCCTTGCGTGTGCTGCCCAGCCGTTCGAAAAAGCGCTCCTGCGGCTGGCGCTCGACCACGAAGTCGGCCCCGGATACCAGCAACTGGGTGGGTACCTGAATGGCCTGGGCATCCGCCACCACCCGGTCAGCGGCTTCGTACAGGCCCAGCAGCATGGTCACCGAAATCGGCCGGCTGATCAGCGGGTCGGCCACGTACGACATCACCCGCTCGGGGTCGTGAGTGAGCAGGCGTGGCTTGACGTAGCTGTTGACGAAGAAGTTGCCGCGCAAGGCCTTGAGCAGCTTCAGGCCAAGGCGGGCGAATGGCACGTACAGCTTGACCTTGAACGCGGGCGAGGCCAGCACCAGGCAGCGTACCTTGGGCGCGTAGTCGTGGGCCCAGGTGGCAATCAGCACCGCGCCGACGCTTTGCGCCAGCACCACCAGGTCGTGCTCGGCGATGCCGTGATGGGCCTGGATATGTTCGATGAAGGTTTGCACGTCGCGCACGCTGGTGGCGAACCCTGGGCTGTCGCCGCGTGCGCCTGGCGACTGGCCATGGCCGCGGGCATCCCAGGCGAAGAAGTCATAGCCCGGCATGTCCAGTTCATCGGCCAGGTGGGCCATGCGCCCGCCGTGTTCATGGCCGCGGTGGAACATCACCACGGCCCGGCGTGGCTGGTGCTCGTTGCGGGTGGCAGACCAATGACGGTAGTGCAACTCGACACCGTCATGGGTGGAGAAGTGCAGCACTTGCGCTTGGCGCATTATCAACGTCCTTTTTGCGGCGGCTTTGGGCTCAGCGGGTTTCGGCCAGCCCTTGGCGAACCCGGTTGTAGAGGGTATAGAGCGAGAGCGTGAGGATGACCAGCAGCAGGCCATTGATCCAGCTGCCATTCAGCAGGCCAAAAGCGACGCCGGTGCCCAGCACGCCGAAGGCAAAGGCCCGGTCGCTTTTGCCCATGGGGCCGTCGTAACGGCGCGAGGCGCCAGCCAGCGGGCCCATGACGCCGGCGTATTCGCTGAAGGTGGCACACAGCACCACCAGCACCACCAGCACCGGAGAAACCCCGGTCAGCAGGGCGAAGGGCAGGTACAGGGCGGCGTCGGCGATCACGTCGCAGAGTTCGTTGAGGTAGGCGCCGAGGGTAGATTGCTGGCCGAACTCCCTGGCCAGCATGCCGTCGACGGCGTTCAGTGCCATGCGCAGCAGCATCCACACCGGTATCAGGATGAACAGCCAGGTAACGTGGGGGAGGGCGGCCAGCAGCAGGCCCAGCAGGACCGACACCACGGCGGCGGCGACGGTAACCTGGTTGGCGGTGACACCGCGGTCGTAAAGGCGCTGGACTGCTGGGCGCAGCAGGGCCTGGAAGCGCGGTTTGAGCTGGTAGATCGATGCCACTGGAAAATCCTTTTTCGTGGTGCGATGGGGGGATTGTGTGCGACCGGCCGAAAAAATGCACTTACTGTGTGGGCACTGACGCTTCAACGGGTGAGGGTGGTCACCAATGCTGCGGCATAGCCCGGCAACGCCGCAAAATCCCGCGCGCACACCAGCAACTTGCGGTTGGCCCACGCCTCCTCCAGCGCCACCCAGTGCAACGGCAGCACGCCTTGCCAGCGCTTCACGGCTGCAAGCGGCACCACCCCGACCCCGGCCCCGCCTGCAACCATGCGGATCACCCCATCGAAACCCTCGGCCCGCACCCGCACGTGCATACGGCGCCCCTCACGCAGGGCCTGTTCTTCCAGGTACAACGCCAACGCGCTAGCGGCACCCAGCCCGACATGGCCATGCACCAGGCTGTCGATGAAACTGGGCGCGACCGCACTGGCCAGCGGGTGGCCCAAGGGCGTCACCAGTACCAGCGGGTCGTCGCGAAATGGCCGGGTTTGCAGATGTTCGTTGGGCGCTGCGGTGGAAACGATGCCAAGGTCCGCCATGCCCTGGGTAATCGCCTGCACGATGCGCAGGCTCGGCAGCTCCTGCACATCTACGCTGACCCCGGGATTTGCAGCCAGGTAGCTGGCCAGCAGTTCCGGCAGGTACTCCGTGAGTGCTGCTGTGTTGCACAGCAGGCGTACCTGGCCCTGCTGCCCTTGTGCGTACTGGCCCAGATCAAACTGCAGGCGCTCGACCTGCTGCGCTATCAGGCGTGCATGCTGCAGCAGTGCCTGACCCGCCGGTGTCGGCTGCACGCCACGGCGGTTGCGCTGCAGCAACGGGATACCCAGCGATGCCTCCATGGCGCGGATGCGTGCGCTGGCTGCCGGCAGCGACAGGTGGCTGCGGCTGGCGCCGGCAGTGATGTTGCCGCACTCCAGAGTGTGCTGGAACAGCTTGAGGTCGATCAGGTCGAAATGCATGTGGCTCTGTCTTCACAAGAGTCTGGCTGAGTATATGGCAGATTTTCCCGCTGCCCGGAAACCGCCATCATTAGCCCATGACTACTTTGCTTGCTTTCTACCAGAACATTGGCCCAGCCCTTTCGCTGCTGGTAGTGCTTACCTTCCTGCTGGCCGGCGCGGTCAAAGGGGTGATCGGCCTGGGCCTGCCGACCATCGCCATGGGCCTTCTGGGCCTGGCTATGCCACCGGCGCAGGCAGCTGCGCTGCTGATCGTGCCGTCGACCCTCACCAACCTTTGGCAACTGGCCAGCGGCGGGCACCTGCGGGCGTTGCTGGTGCGGCTGGGGCCGATGCTGGCGCTGATCTTCATTGGCACCTTGCTGGGCAGTGCCTGGCTGGGGATCAACAGTGGCCCATGGGCCATCCACGCGCTGGGTGCGGCTTTGCTGGTGTATGCGTTGTACGGGCTGGTCGGCCCGGCCTTGCACCTCGCGCCGGCGCACGAGCGTTGGCTTGGGCCGGTCTGCGGGCTGGTGACGGGGGTGGTCACCGCGGCAACCGGGGTTTTCGCGATACCTGCTGTGCCCTACCTGCAAAGCCTGGGCCTGAGCCGTGAACAGATGATCCAGGCCCTGGGCCTGTCGTTCACGGTGTCGACCCTGGCGCTGGCCGTTGGCCTGGCCGGGCAGGATGCCCTCGGTGGCCAGGCGTTGGGGGCTTCACTGCTGATGTTGGCGCCCGCCTTGGTCGGCATGCTGGCCGGGCAGTGCTTGCGTCAGCGCATCAGCGCGCTGCTGTTCAAGCGTTGCTTCTTCATCGGCCTGGCCGCCCTGGGCGGCCACTTGCTGATCAACGGCTAGCGCTTGATGCGCTGAGCATGTCGACCCGCTGGATATCGAAATCGCGCTCCAGGTAGTCCATGCGCTTTTCGAAGAACGCGGTCATGTGCGGCAAGGCCGAGTGCACATCCAGCGCGGCCTTGTCGGCCCACACTTCGAAGAACACAAACAGGCTCGGGTCCTGCTGGTCGCGCAGCATGTGGTACTCGATGCAGCCCGGCTCCTGGCGGCTGGGTTCGACGTAGGGGCGGAACAGGGTTTCGAACGCATCAGCCATTTCCGGGCGGGTCTTGGCTTTGAGGATAAAGGCAAACTGCTCACTCATGGGGCGCTACTCGGTGATGGGTGGTGAGTCGATTCTACGGCAATAATACTTTGCTCATTCGTGACTTCCGGTCAATTGTATTTTGCCCAGTCACCCCTGTATCCCGCCCCCGCGAGCCTCTAACCTGCCGGCATCAAATTTTGACTCGGCCCGGGAGGCCAGCATGAAAAAGATTCTTCTGCTCAATGGTGGTAAACAGTTCGCTCACTCCTAAGGCCGCCTCAACGCGACCTTGCACGAAGCAGCCATCGCTCACCTGGACCGCGCCGGCTTCGATGTGCAGGAAACCTTCATCGACGGCGGCTACGACGTGCAGGCCGAGGTAGAGAAGTTTCTCTGGGCCGATGTGATCGTCTACCAGATGCCGGGCTGGTGGATGGGCGCACCCTGGACCGTGAAAAAGTACATCGACGAAGTTTTTACCGCTGGCCATGGCAGCCTGTATGCCAACGATGGCCGTACCCGTTCGGACCATTCGCAGAAGTACGGCAGCGGTGGCCTGTTGCACGGCAAGCAGTACATGCTGTCGCTGACCTGGAACGCGCCGCAGCAGGCGTTCGATGACCCGAGCGATTTCTTTGAAGGCAAAGGGGTGGATGCCGTGTACTTCCCGTTCCACAAGGCCAACCAGTTCCTCGGCATGACCGGCCTGCCGACCTTCCTGGCTGTGGATGTGATGAAGCGCCCGGATGTGCCGGCGGCGTTGGCAGCTTATGAGGCCCATCTGGACAAGGTGTTTGGCAAGGCACAGTAATTTTATGCCTGTACCGGCCTCTTCGCGGGCTTGCCCGCTCCCACAGGTATTACGCAGGTTTCAAGGACTTTGCAGTATTTGTGGGAGCGGGCAAGCCCGCGAAGAGGCCCGTTCAGGCGCCGCTGGACTTGGCCTCGACAAGCGGTTATCTAATCCTTGCACAGACCAACCACAGGCCCTGATGTGAAAACCCGATCTGAAGAACTCCAGGTATTCGTCGCCGTCATCGACTGCGGCTCGATTTCCGCTGCTGCCGAGCAGATGGGCCAGACCCCGTCTGCCGTCAGCCGCACCCTGTCGCGCCTGGAGGGCAAGCTGGGCACCACGCTGGTCAACCGCACCACCCGGCGCATGGACCTTACCGAAGAGGGGCGCTACTTTCTTGAGCGCTCGCGGCTGATCCTGCAGCAGATGGACGAGATGGAAGAGCGTCTGTCGATGAACCGCCAGACCCCGACCGGGCGATTGCGCATCAATGCCGCTGCGCCGTTCATGCTGCATGCCATCCTGCCGTGGATTGGCGAGTTCCGCCGCCAGTACCCGGGCATCGAACTGGAGCTCAACACCGACGACCTGATCATCGACCTGCTGGAGCAGAGCACTGATGTGGCGATCCGCATCGGAGAGCTGGCCGACTCCAGCCTGCACGCGCGCAGCCTGGGTTGTAGTCCGGTGCAGGTGCTGGCCAGTCCGGCCTACCTGGAGCAGCACGGCACGCCACGGCAGGTTGAGGAGCTGGCCAACCACTGTCTGCTCGGCTTCAGCCAACCGGAGTCGCTCAATCATTGGCCGCTACGTCACGCTCAGGGCGATCGCTGGAGCATCCGCCCGGCGTTGGTTGCTTCCAGCGGCGAAACCCTGCGCCAGCTGGCGCTGGCCGGGGAGGGCATCGTCAGCCTGTCGCACTTCATGACCCACGAAGATATCCGCACAGGGCGCCTGCAGGTGCTGCTGAGCGAGGCCAACAATGGCTACCGTCAGCCGATCCACGCGGTGTATTACCGCAACACCCAGTTGGCGCTGCGCATCCAGTGCTTCCTGGATTTCATCCAGCGCAAGCTGGCGATGTACGCCTGCTGAGTTGCCTGATCGCGACAAATCCTGTCCACAGGCGGCGAAACTTCCGACGGTTGATTGCACAGTCGAAGCGCTTCGGCCTTACTGACTGCTCAACAAAAACAACACCAAGGAAGTGTCATGCGTATTGTCCCTTTCCAGTATCTGGCTCTCGCAGCCGCGATCCTGAGCTGTTCCTCAGTTTACGCCGCCACCCTGGAGGGCGGCGCGGTGGCCGCCCCCGATCAATATGGTGCACAGGTGGCCGCCGATATTCTGAAAAAGGGCGGCAACGCGGTGGACGCGGCAGTAGCGACCGCCTTCACCCTGGCGGTGACGTACCCAGAGGCCGGTAATATCGGCGGTGGCGGCTTCATGACCCTGTTCGTCGATGGCAAGCCTTACTTCCTCGACTACCGCGAAGTCGCGCCCAAGGCCGCCACGCGCAACATGTACCTGGACGACAAGGGCGAGGTCATCGAGAACCTCAGCCTGGTCGGGGCACGCGCCGCAGGCGTACCCGGTACGGTAATGGGCCTGTGGGAGGCGCACCAGAAGTTCGGCAAGCTGCCTTGGAGCGAGTTGCTGACCCCGGCCATCGGCTATGCGAAAAACGGCTTCAAGGTGGCGGAAAAGCAGTACCAGTACCGCAACGATGCCCAAGGCATGTTCAAGACGGCGACCAACTTCAACGATTACTTCGGCAACATGAAGGTCGGCGAGCTGTTCAAGCAGCCGGAAATGGCCCAGACCCTGGAGCGTATAGCCGACAAGGGCGTGAGCGAGTTCTATCAAGGCAAGACCGCCGATTTGCTGGTGGCGCAGATGCAGGCTTACAAAGGCCTGATTACCAAAGATGACCTCAAGGATTACAAGGCGGTATGGCGTGAACCGATGGCCGTGAGCTGGCGTGGCAATGTGGTGTATACCGCGCCACCGCCGAGCTCGGGCGGTGTGGCGCTGGCCCAGTTGCTGGGCATCAAGGAAGACCGCGCGGCCGACTTCAAAGGGGTGGCGCATAACTCGGCGCAGTACATCCACCTGTTGGCCGAGATCGAAAAGCGGGTGTTCGCCGACCGCGCCGATTACCTGGGCGACCCGGCCTTCACCAAGGTGCCGGTTGACCAGCTGGTGGCCAAGGATTACCTGGCCAAGCGCGCAGCTCAGGTCAACCCGAAGGCCATTTCCGACACCGACAAGGTCAAGCCGGGCCTTGAACCGCACCAGACCACGCATTTCTCGATCGTCGACAAGCAGGGCAACGCGGTCAGCAATACCTACACCCTCAACCTCGACTACGGCAGTGGTGTGGTGGTGAAGGGCGCTGGTTTCCTGCTCAACGACGAGATGGATGATTTCAGTGCCAAACCAGGGGCGGCGAACGCCTTTGGCGTGGTCGGCGGTGATGCCAACGCGATCGAACCAGGCAAGCGCATGCTGTCGTCGATGAGCCCCAGCCTGATGACCCGCGATGGCAAGGTCGAGCTGGTTATCGGTACCCCGGGTGGTTCACGGATCTTTACCTCGATCTTCCAGGTGATGAACAACCTGTACGACTACGGCATGCCGCTGGACAAGGCGGTGGCGGCGCAGCGCGTGCACCATCAGTTGCTGCCCAAGGACACCATCTACTTCGACAGCTATGCGCCACTGACCGGGCCGGTAGCTGAGGAGCTGAAGAAGATGGGCTATGTGCTGGAGGACCAGGGCTGGGAGATGGGCGACATCCAGGCGATCCGGGTCGATGGGGCGAAGCTTGAGACTGCTTCCGACCCACGTGGGCGTGGGGTAGGGATGATCGTCAAGTAGTACCTGTCAGAACGCCGGGAGGGCTTTGCCCTGCTATCGCGACACAAGGCCGCTCCCACGAGGACCTGCGTTGGGGGCCTTGAGTCGCGAAAGGGCCGCAAAGCGGCCCCAGGTGCCAACGGTCAGACGCGGAACTGGCTGACCAGTGTCTGCAACTGCCCACCCAACCGCGCCAGCTCCACACTCGACGCTGCCGTCTCGTCACTGGCTGCTGCGGTTTGCTCTGACACATCACGCACATTCAGGATGCTTCGGCTGATCTCTTCAGCCACCGCACTCTGCTGCTCTGCCGCCGCAGCAATCTGCTGGTTCATCGACTGGATGCTCGATACCGTACTGGTAATGCTCTCCAGCGATGACCCGGCCTTTCGCGCCAGTTCGACGCTGCTGTCGGTCAGGGTACGGCTGCCCTGCATGGCATTCGCCACTTGCTGGGTACCGTGCTGCAGGCTGGCAATCAGTTCTTCGATCTCTTCGGTAGACTTCTGCGTGCGCTGGGCCAGACCGCGCACTTCGTCGGCAACCACGGCAAAGCCACGGCCTGCCTCGCCGGCACGCGCCGCCTCGATCGCTGCGTTGAGCGCCAGCAGGTTGGTCTGTTCGGCCACCGACTTGATCACGTCCATCACGCTACCAATTTTCTGGCTTTCCTGCTGCAGCAGGTTCATGGCCTCGGTGGAGCGGTGCATGTCTTCGGCCAGGCGTTCGATCTGGCCAATCGCTTCGCCCACCACGCGGTCGCCGGCACGGGCTTCGTCATCGGCTCCGGTGGCTGCATGTGAGGCCTGCTCGGCATTGCGCGCCACTTCCTGAACGGTAGCGGCCATTTCGTGCATGGCGGTGGCCACCTGGTCGGTCTCGACTTTCTGGCTGTTGGCGCCCGCGCTGGTCTGTTCGGTGACTGCCGACAGTTCTTCGGCGGCGCTGGCAATCTGGGTGACACCATCGCGGATGCCGCTGATCAGCTCGCGCAGGGTGGTGCCCATGCGCGCGATGCCTTGCTGCAGCACGCCCAGTTCGTCACGGCGGGTGACGCGCATGTGCTGGGTAAGGTCGCCACTGGCGATTTTTTCCACGGCCACCAGGGTGTCTTGCAACGGGCGCGTGATCTGGCGGGTGATCAGCACCGCCGCCAGCACGCCGACCAGCAGCGCCAGCAGTGTGGCGATGGCCTGCAGGCTGCGGGCCTGGGTGCTCTCGATGTCACGGCGCTCCAGCTGGATCTGGTACAACGCGTCGCTGCGCTTGACGATGTCGGCACCCTGCACGGTCATTTCGGCGCGCGAGGTGGTGATGTTGGCAACCGCGTCGCGGAACTGGCGTACGGCGTCACGATAGGCCAGTACCGCGTTTTCGAACTGTTGCAGGCGCGCGTCTTCGCTGGGCAGCTGGCGCTTGAGGTTGTCGGTATCGGCCAGTGCTGCATCCAGCTGGCGCAGGGCGGCCTGCTCGTTGGCGCTGCTGTTCTCGGCGATGTAGCCACGCACATCGATGCGTACCTGCAGCAATTGCTGGCGGGCCTTGCTGATCAGCTGGTACTGGGCCAGGCGCACGCTGTCAGCCTCGGGGCGAGCCATCACCTCCTGGCTGAGCGCATCCATGGCCTGGTCGGCGCGAATGGCCGAGCTGTCCATGGAAACGCGCGCTGCGCGGGTGGCGTCGTAGCCCTGGCGCATCTTGTTCAGCGACAGCTTGTAGGCACTGATGGTATCGCCCAGCTCACCCAGCAGCTTGACGTTCTCCGGGCTTTTGAAGGTGGTGGCCAGGTAGGCCTGCTGCTTGCTGAATGCGTCCAGCTTGGCCAGGGTGTTGGCGGCGGCGGTATCGTCGCCGTTGGCGATCATGTACTGCAGGCGCGCAATGCGCAGATCGGTGAGGTCTTTGTTCAGCTGACCAATATCGCCCATCCAGTTGCTACGGTCGATCAGGCTGCCCAGGCTGGTCCAGCCGGTGAGGGCCAGCAGGCCAGTGAGGACCAGCACCAGGCCGAAGCCCAGGCCGAGTTTAAGGTTGACGCTGATGTTGGCGAACCAGCTGTTCATGCACGCTCTCCAGAAGTTGATTTCGCTCTCTTGATCTTCGATCGCCAGGCGTTTTTGTTCTGGATGCCCGCTGATTCGTGCAGGGGTTATCGGCCATGATTGGGGAAGCTGAAACGCTTTTTCAGCAAAATATCAGCAAGACGGTCTCACTCGGTCCCTGTTGCACCGGGTATCAGAGGGTGCGCGCACTGAAGGTGTCGCAGCGGTTCACCTCACCTTCGGCAAACCCGGCCTTGAACCAGCGCACCCGCTGCGCCGAGGTACCGTGGGTGAACGAGTCTGGCACTACGCGCCCGCGGCTTTGCTGCTGCAGGCGGTCGTCGCCAATGGCATTGGCCGCATTCAGCGCTTCCTCGACATCGCCTGGCTCCAGCCAGTTCAGGCGTTTCTGCGCCTGGTAGGCCCATACCCCGGCCAGACAGTCGGCCTGCAACTCCTGGCGCACCAACAGGCCGTTGTCGCCCTCCATGCGCTGGCCGGCGCGTCGTGCGGCGTCGACCTTGGCCGAAACGCCCAGCAGCGTCTGCACATGGTGACCGATTTCATGGGCGATCACGTAGGCCTGGGCGAAGTCGCCCGCTGCAGCGAAGCGGGTTTCCATTTCATGGAAGAACGACATGTCCAGGTACACCCGCTGGTCCGCCGGGCAATAGAACGGCCCAACCGCGGCCGAGGCAAATCCGCAGGCCGAATTGACCTGGCCGCTGAACAGGACCAGTTTGGGGTCACGGTATTGTTTGCCGGCCTCGGCGAACAGGGCTTTCCAGGTGTCTTCGGTGTCACCCAGAACCGAGGCGACGAACTCGGCTTGCTGGTCGTTGGCCGGTGGCGCCTTGCCGCCCGCACCACTGGGCGCCGTCTGCTGTTGTTGCTGCTCCATCTGCCCGGCAAGCTGGCCAAGAATCTGCAACGGGTCCTGCCCGGTGAGCCAGCCGATGCCGACGATCAGCAGGATTGCCCCAAGCCCCAGCCCCTTGCCGCCGCCGAAACGCATGCCGCCGCCGCCACATTCGCCTCGGGCATCGACCACGTTGTCGCTGCGTCGGCCTTTTCGCCATTCCATGAATGCTCTCCGAGCGTGAAACAAGAAGACAAAGATTAGTTCACGAAGGTGGAACCTGTCAGGCCGAGGTGTTTATACATAACCATTTGGTTATGTATCAAGGGGTCGATTTCAATGTTCATCGCCCGCGACCTGCCGGAAACTGTAAGTCCGCCTGCCACACTCAGGCGTTCTCATAATTCCAAGAGAGGAAACCGGCATGCCCGCCCAGGACAACAGCCGCTTCGTGATCCGTGATCGCAACTGGCACCCTAAAGCCCTTACGCCTGACTATAAGACCTCCGTTGCCCGCTCGCCGCGCCAGGCACTGGTCAGCATTCCGCAGTCGATCAGCGAAACCACTGGTCCGGACTTTTCCCATCTGGGCTTCGGCGCCCACGACCATGACCTGCTGCTGAACTTCAATAACGGTGGCCTGCCCATTGGCGAGCGCATCATCGTCGCCGGCCGTGTCGTCGACCAGTACGGCAAGCCTGTGCCGAACACTCTGGTGGAGATGTGGCAAGCCAACGCCGGCGGCCGCTATCGCCACAAGAACGATCGCTACCTGGCGCCCCTGGACCCGAACTTCGGTGGTGTTGGGCGGTGTCTGACCGACCGTGACGGCTATTACAGCTTCCGCACCATCAAGCCGGGCCCGTACCCATGGCGCAACGGCCCGAACGACTGGCGCCCGGCGCATATCCACTTCGCCATCAGCGGCCCATCGATCGCCACCAAGCTGATCACCCAGTTGTACTTCGAAGGTGACCCGCTGATCCCGATGTGCCCGATCGTCAAGTCGATCGCCAACCCGCAAGCCGTGCAGCAGTTGATCGCCAAGCTCGACATGAGCAACGCCAACCCGATGGACTGCCTGGCCTACCGCTTCGACATCGTGCTGCGCGGCCAGCGCAAGACCCACTTCGAAAACTGCTGAGGACCCCGCCATGCCAATCGAACTGCTGCCGGAAACCCCTTCGCAGACTGCCGGCCCCTACGTGCACATCGGCCTGGCCCTGGAAGCCGCCGGCAACCCGACCCGCGACCAGGAAATCTGGAACTGCCTGGCCAAGCCAGACGCCCCGGGCGAGCACATTCTGCTGATCGGCCACGTTTACGACGGAAACGGCCACCTTGTGCGCGACTCGTTCCTGGAGGTGTGGCAGGCCGACGCCAACGGTGAGTACCAGGATGCCTACAACCTGGAAAACGCCTTCAACAGCTTTGGCCGCACGGCTACCACCTTCGATGCCGGTGAGTGGACGCTGCAAACGGTCAAGCCGGGTGTGGTGAACAACGCTGCTGGCGTGCCGATGGCGCCGCACATCAACATCAGCCTGTTTGCCCGTGGCATCAACATCCACCTGCACACGCGCCTGTATTTCGATGATGAGGCCCAGGCCAATGCCAAGTGCCCGGTGCTCAACCTGATCGAGCAGCCGCAGCGGCGTGAAACCTTGATTGCCAAGCGTTGCGAAGTGGATGGGAAGACGGCGTACCGCTTTGATATCCGCATTCAGGGGGAAGGGGAGACCGTCTTCTTCGACTTCTGAGGTGAAGCTTGGGGCCGCTCTGCGGCCCATTCGCGGGCAAGCCCGCTCCTACAACGATCTGCGTACACCGACGCCGATCAATGTCGGAGCGGGCTTGCCCGCGAATGGGCTGCAAAGCAGCCCCGGCAATACAACGATC
The DNA here is from genome assembly GCF_043105275.1 of Pseudomonas sp. TYF_14. Taxonomy (NCBI): domain Bacteria; kingdom Pseudomonadati; phylum Pseudomonadota; class Gammaproteobacteria; order Pseudomonadales; family Pseudomonadaceae; genus Pseudomonas; species Pseudomonas sp. TYF_14. The sequence continues at coordinate 142,037 of NZ_JBICLK010000009.1, read as the reverse complement.
AGCGCCGAACCAGCAGAACCCCACTCTCCATATGGTGGGTATACGGGAACTGGTCAAACAATGCACAGCGCTCGATGCGGTGGGTGTCCTGCAACTGGGCAATGTTCGCTGCCAGCGTTTCCGGGTTGCACGAGATGTACAGAATGCGCTCGAAACGCCGGGTCAGCTCGCAGGTATCCGGGTCCATCCCCGCACGCGGTGGGTCGACGAACACGGTACCGAACTGATAACTCTTCAGGTCGATGCCTTCCAGGCGACGGAACGGCCGCACCTCATTCAGTGCCTGGGTCAGCTCCTCTGCCGACAAACGTACCAGCCGCACGTTATCCACAGCGTTTTCGTCAAGGTTGCTCAGGGCGGCATTGACCGACGTCTTGCTGATTTCGGTGGCCAGCACCTGGCGTACACGCGTGGCCAGCGGCAGGGTGAAGTTGCCGTTGCCGCAATACAGCTCCAGCAGGTCATCCTCACGCTCGCCAATGGCCTCGAAGGCCCAGCTGAGCATCTTCTGGTTCACTGCGCCGTTGGGCTGGGTGAACGCACCCTCCGGCTGGCGGTAACTGAACACGCGGCCAGCCACATCAAGTTTTTCCACCGCGTAGTCGCGGCCGATAACCAAGCGCTTGCCCTTGGAGCGGCCGATGACGCTCACCCCCAGCGCTTCAGCCAGTTGCCGTGCTTCCACTTCCCAGGCCTCGTCCAGCGGGCGGTGATAGCACATCGTGATCATCGCATCGCCAGCCAGCGTGGTGAGGAACTCCACCTGGAACAGGCGGTTGCCCAGTTCTTCGCTGGCCTGCCAGGCTGCCTTCAGGCGTGGCATCAACGCGTTGATGCGTTCGCTGGCAATGGGGAAATCGTCGATCAGGATTGCCTTGTGCTTCTCGCCCGGGGCGAACATGGCGTAGTGGCGCTGGCCATCCTCGCGCCACAGGCGGAACTCGGCGCGCAGGCGGTAATGCTCGCGCGGTGAGTCGAAAACAGCCGGTTCCGGCGCGCCGAATGGCGCCAGCAGCTCGCGCAGCCGGGCCACCTTGGCGTCCAGTTGGGTGGCGTAGGAGGAGGGGTCGAAAGCAGCACTCATGCGTTGAACCAGCCTAGCTTGATGACGAACAGGATGGAAAGGATCACCAGGGCCGAGTTGAGTTCGCGGTGGCGGCCCGAGATCAACTTGACGGCGGTCCAGGCGATGAAGCCGAAGGCGATACCATTGGCGATCGAGTACGTCAGCGGCATGGCCAAGGCAGTTACCACCGCCGGTGCGGCTTCGGTGACGTCGTCCCAGTTTATTTCCGCCAGGCCCGAGGCCATCAGTACCGCGACGAACAGCAGCGCCGGAGCGGTGGCGAAGGCGGGCACGCTACCGGCCAGTGGGGCAAAGAACAGCGCCAGCAGGAACAGCACGGCAACCACGATGGCCGTCAGGCCGGTGCGGCCACCGGCGCTCACACCCGCAGCGGACTCGATATAGCTGGTGGTGGTCGAGGTGCCCAGCAGGGAGCCGGCCATGGCGGCGGTGCTGTCGGCGATCAGGGCGCGGCCCATCTTCGGCATGTGGCCGTCCTTGCCCATCAGGCCGGCGCGCTTGGCCACGGCGATCAGGGTGCCGGAGTTGTCGAACAGGTCGACGAACAGGAACGCGAAGATCACGCTGATCAGGCCCACATCGAGGGCACCGGCGATGTCCAGCTGCAGGAAGGTGGGTGCCAGTGAAGGTGGCATCGACACGATCCCGCCGAACGGCGTGACGCCCATGGCGATCGACGCGACGGTGACGGCCAGGATGCCGATCAGCACCGCGCCGCGCACTTTCAGCGACTCAAGGCCGACGATCAGGAAAAAGCCCAGTGTGGCGAGAATCACCGACGGCTGCTTGAGGTCGCCCATGCCCACCAAAGTGGCTGGGTTATCGACGACGATGCCGGCGTTATGCAGGGCGATCAATGCCAGGAACAGGCCAATGCCGGCGGCAATCGCCGAACGCAGCGGCAGCGGGATGCTGTTCACGATCCACTCGCGGATGCGGAAGATCGACAGCAGGAAGAACATCACCGCCGACAGGAACACGGCACCCAGTGCCACCTGCCAGGTGTGGCCCATGTGCAGCACCACGGTGTAGGTGAAGAACGCGTTCAGGCCCATGCCCGGTGCCAGGGCGATCGGGTAGTTGGCAATCAGGCCCATGGTGGCGGAGCCGATGGCCGCTGCCAGGCAGGTGGCGACGAAGATCGCGCCCTTGTCCATGCCGGTCTCGCCGAGGATGCTCGGGTTGACGAACAGGATGTAGGCCATGGCCAGGAAGGTGGTGACGCCCGCGAGAATCTCGGTGCGCACGTTGGTGTTGTGTGCTCTTAGTTGAAACAGCCTTTCCAGCATGCCCGCTCCCCAAGGCGCCCCCGGCGCCATGAATGTATCGACCCCAACAGCAAAGCACAGACCGTACCGGATGCCGTGGTTTTGTGTGGGGAGGAAAAAAGCCGCGCATCATACCAGCATGCATGGCGGGGGCCTATGGCCGTTGGGGAATGGGTTTTTCTGGCCCTGTGCGGGGAAGTTCCCCCGTAGGCGCGGGCTTGCCCGCGAAGCGGCGGGCACAGGTGACCCATCACCCGTTATGCAACCGGTCCCGCTTGGCCAGGGTAGGGAACAGTTTTATCCACACCCCGGTCACCACCAAAGTGCCCACCCCGCCCAGCACCACCGCCGGCACTGTACCAAACCAGTGCGCGGTCACCCCCGATTCGAACTCACCGAGCTGGTTCGAGGCACCGATGAACAGGCCGTTCACTGCGCTGACCCGCCCACGCATTTCATCCGGTGTCTCCAGCTGCACGAACGAACTGCGAATGACCATGCTGATCATGTCTGCCGCACCCAGTACCACCAGTACCGCCAGCGAGAACCAGAACGAGGTCGACAGGCCGAAGGCGATGGTCGCCACGCCGAACACGCCGACCGCAGTGAACATCGTCCGCCCGACGTTGCGCTGGAACGGGAAGCGCGCCAACCAGAGCGACATCAGCAATGCTCCCACCGCTGGCGCCGAGCGCAAGAGGCCAAGGCCCATCGGCCCGGTCAGCAGGATGTCCTTGGCAAATACCGGCAGCAACGCGGTGGCTCCGCCCAACAATACGGCGAACAGGTCCAGCGAGATGGCGCCGAGGATGTCGGGCCGGCTGCGAATGAAGCGGATGCCAGCCAGCAGCGATTCGATGCTGGCGCGCCCGCGCTGGGCGACCTGGCCGCGCGCCTGCAGGCTCAGGGTCAGCACGCAGGCAATGGCGTACAAGGCCACCGTCGGGCCGTACACCCACATGCTGCCAAAGGCATACAGGAATCCGCCCACCGCCGGCGCCACGATGGTCGCCGACTGGGTGGCCGAGGCCGACGCCGCCACTGCCCGCGGGAACAGCCCGGCCGGTACCACATTGGGCAACAGCGCCTGGGTTGCCGGCATTTCGAATGAGCGGCTGGCGCCGAGCAGGAAGGCCAGGGCAAAGATCAGTTCGCGGGTGACGTTGTCGGTGGCACTGCCCACCGCCAGCGCCAGGGCAATCAGCCCCTGGAGGCTCTGGCACAAGGCGGCGACCTTGCGCCTGTCATAGCGGTCGGCGACATGGCCGGTGTGCAGCATGAACAGCACCCGTGGGGCGAACTCGACCAGGCCGACCAGGCCCAGGTCCAGGACGTTGCCGGTCAATTGGTAGAGGTGCCAGCCGATGGCCACGGTGAGCATCTGGAAGCCGCTGGCGGTGAACACGCGGGCCAGCCAGAAGGCCAGAAAAGGACGATGGTGACGCAACAACTGCGGTGCGGAATCGGACATCGGAAACCAGGGGCCTCGGCGCAGTAGAGGGGGGCGCAGCGTATCATCTGTTTGTAACAAGCGGTTACTGTTTGCTCAGGTCGGCACTTTTCCACTGCTAATCAAAGAGGGTGAGGCAACAGGTCACGCGGCAATCCACCACACGGCCCACCGGGCCATTCGGGACTATGCTTCCTAGCATTCATTGATCTGGGTCAATCGTTCCAGATCAATGAATTGGCCGTCTGGCCGGAATCCCTGCGATCGAACAGAACAATTCCAACACGCCGTACTCGACCCAGTGGGGGCAGTGGGCGACTGGGGCCACAAGCCCGGACGCCGGATTATCTGAAGAGGAAGCACCATGTTCGGAATAGAGGCCTTAGAGCTCGCCCGAATGCAGTTTGCCTTTACCGTGTCGTTCCACATCCTGTTCCCGGCCATCACCATTGGCCTGGCCAGCTACCTGGCAGTCCTCGAAGGCCTATGGCTGCGGACCCACAACCAGGTCTACCGTGACCTCTATCACTTCTGGTCAAAGATCTTCGCCGTCAACTTCGGCATGGGCGTCGTCTCCGGCCTGGTCATGGCCTACCAGTTCGGCACCAACTGGAGCCGCTTCTCCGACTTTGCCGGTGCCGTCACCGGCCCGCTGCTCACCTACGAAGTACTGACTGCGTTCTTCCTCGAGGCCGGTTTCCTGGGCGTCATGTTGTTTGGCTGGAACCGCGTCGGCCGTGGTCTGCACTTCTTCTCCACGGTGATGGTAGCGCTCGGTACGCTGGTCTCTACCTTCTGGATTCTCGCCTCCAACAGCTGGATGCAAACCCCGCAAGGTCACGAGATCATCGATGGTCGGGTGGTGCCGGTGGACTGGTTTGCGGTGGTGTTCAACCCCTCCTTCCCCTACCGCCTGATGCACATGGCTACTGCCGCGTTCGTGTCCACCGCGTTCTTCGTCGGTGCCTCGGCGGCCTGGCACCTGCTGCGCGGGCGTGACAACCCGGCTGTACGCAAGATGCTGTCGATGGCCATGTGGATGGCATTGATCGTCGCCCCGATTCAGGCAGTGATCGGCGATTTCCACGGCCTCAATACCCTCAAGCACCAGCCGGTGAAAATTGCTGCGATCGAAGGCCACTGGGAGAACGTGCCCGGTGAGCCGACTCCACTGATCCTGTTCGGCATTCCCGACATGGAGGCCGAGACTACCCGGTTCAAGATCGAGATTCCGGCCCTCGGCAGCCTGATCCTGACTCACAGCCTGGACAAGCAGGTGCCGGCGATGAAGGAGTTTCCGCCCGAGGACCGGCCTAATTCGACCATTGTGTTCTGGTCGTTCCGGATCATGGTCGGGCTTGGTTTCCTGATGATCTTCGTTGGCCTGTGGAGCCTGTGGTTGCGCAAACGCGGCACGCTGTACAGTTCACGCCCGTTCCTGCATGTGGCCCTGTGGATGGGCCCATCCGGGCTGGTCGCACTGCTGGCCGGCTGGTTCACCACCGAAATTGGCCGCCAGCCCTGGGTGGTGTACGGCCTGATGCGCACGGCGGACGGTGTTTCCAACCACAGCTACGCTCAGCTCGGCTTCACCCTTGTGGCGTTCGTGGTGGTGTACTTCGCCCTGTTTGGCACCGGCCTTGGCTACATGATGCGCCTGGTGCGCAAAGGGCCGCAAACCGGTGAGGGTGACGAGCACACACCGGGAGGCCCAGGCCAGAAACGCACGCCGGCACGGCCTTTGTCCGCCGCCGATGATGGCCGCGAGGCCACCTCTGCCAGCCTGAACGAGGGGAACTGAACCATGGGTATCGACCTTCCACTGATCTGGGCCGTGATCATCATCTTCGGCGTCATGATGTACGTGGTGATGGACGGATTCGACCTGGGGATCGGCATGCTCTTCCCCTTCGTCAAGGGCGAGCAGGACCGTGATGTCATGATGAACACTGTCGCGCCGGTATGGGACGGCAACGAAACCTGGTTGGTCCTGGGCGGTGCCGGACTGTTCGGGGCCTTCCCGATGGCGTATGCCGTGGTCCTCGAGGCCCTGTACCTGCCCCTGATCCTGATGCTGATCGGCCTGATTTTCCGAGGCGTGGCCTTCGAGTTCCGCTTCAAGGCCAAGGCCGACAAACGACACATCTGGGACAAGGCTTTTATCTGGGGTTCGCTGATCGCCACCTTCTTCCAGGGCGTGGCGCTGGGCGCGTTCCTGGAGGGGTTCAAGGTGGTCGACCGGCATTTTGCCGGTGGCACCCTGGACTGGCTGACCCCATTCAGCCTGTTCTGCGGGCTGGGGTTGATCGTGGCCTACACCTTGCTGGGTTGCACCTGGCTGATCATGAAGACCGAAGGGCCGCTGCAGCAGAAGATGCACGATATGGCCCGGCCGCTGGCGCTGGTGCTGCTGGTGGTGATCGGTATCGTCAGCCTGTGGACGCCCATCGCCTACCCGCAGATTGCCGACCGCTGGTTCAGCATGCCCAACCTGATCTGGTTCATGCCGGTACCGCTGCTGGTGCTGGTGACCTTCTACGGGTTGCTCAAAGCGGTGGCACGCAACGCGCACTACACGCCGTTCCTGCTCACCCTGGTACTGATCTTCCTGGGCTACAGCGGCTTGGGAATCAGCCTGTGGCCTAACATCATCCCGCCGTCGATTTCGATCTGGGATGCCGCAGCGCCACCGCAAAGCCAGGGCTTCATGCTGGTGGGTACCCTGTTCATCCTGCCGTTTATCCTCATGTATACCTTCTGGAGCTACTACGTGTTCCGCGGCAAGGTGACCCACGAAGACGGCTATCACTAGGAGGGCTGCATGATGGCTGGCAAGCATGGTTTGGAAGACAAGAAACCGCTGTGGCAGCGACTGGGTTGGCTGTTGCTGATCTGGGCGATGAGCGTCGCAGCGCTGGGTGTGGCGGCCTGGGTGATGCGGCTGTTCATGGGGGCGGCGGGCCTGACCACACACTGATAAAGAGCGGCAGCGGGCTTGCCCACGAAGCAGGCAACGCGCTAGATGGCACCGGCGTTGCCGGTGTTCGCGGGCAAGCCCGCTCCTACGGGGGCGGTGGCGCGCCTACTTGCGGGCTTTCAGAATGACGAACTTGGGCGTTGCCGCCACCTGCTCCACCCCCCGGAACAACCGCGCCAGCTTGCTGTGATAGCCCAGATGCCGGTTACCTACGATGTACAGCGCCCCACCTACCACCAGCGCTTCACGCGCCTGCTGGAACATGCGCCAGGCGAGGAAATCGCCTACTACCTGCTGTTGGTGGAACGGCGGGTTGCACAGCACCACGTCCAGCGACTGTTTCTCCAGCCCGGCCAGGCCATCGGCCGCGAGGAAGGTCGCCGGGCGCTCGCCCAACGCTGCCAGCCAGTTCTCCTGCGCCGATTGCACTGCCATGTACGACTCGTCGACCAGGGTGTACTCGGCCTCCGGGTTGGCCAGGGCGCTGGCGATCGCGAGCACGCCGTTGCCGCAGCCCAGGTCTGCCACCCGCGCACGGCCGAGGTTGCGTGGTAGATGCGGGAGGAACGCCCGCGTCCCGATATCCAGGCCTTCACGGCAGAACACGTTGGCGTGGTTGACCAAGTCAAGTGCCGGCGCGTCGAGGCGGTAGCAGCTGGGGTAGGGGGACTTGGCGAGCGGCCGCTCGGCAACCGTTGCTGTCAGCAAACGGGCCTTTTTCAGTGCCAGCGAAGCCTGTACGGGGCCGATGTACTTCTCCATCAGGTCGCCGGCCGCCCGTGGCAGGTGCTTGATCATTGCCCCAGCAATCACCTGCGCACCGGGTGCCAGCTGGCCTTGCAGGCGGATCAGTTGTTCTTCCAGCAGGGCCAGGGTCTTGGGTACACGCACCAGCACCCGGTCGAACGGGCCTTGCCAGTGTTCGCTGGCCGGTACGAACGGCACACTGTCGAACGGCAGGCCATTGCGCGCCAGGTTCTTTTCCAGGGCCAGGTGCCCCAGGTGCGAGTCACCGCTGCTGACCACCTGCAGCTGGCCCGCAAGGCTTGCGGCCAGGGCACCGAAGCTGTCATTGAGCACCAGTACCCGGCAATTGGCGTCGGGTGCCTGATCGTGTAGCTGCGCAAGCAGGTACTCGTCGGCGGCATCGAAGGCCTGCAACGGGTCGTTGGCCTGCTCCGGCTGGCGGATCAGGTCGAGTTCGGCGTAGGGGGTGGTCAACAGGGGCATGGCGTCTGGCTCGGGTACGAAACTGCCCGTTGCGGTTCGCGCCGGGCTTTGCCGGGCGATTCTACAGGGCTTTGCCCGAGGTCGCAGGTTCGAAGATCAGATCCAGCCACGCAAGGCGGCAATGGCAATGGCTCCGGCCTTGTTGGCTGCGTTGGTCTTGGTGATCACGCTGCGGATATGGAAATTGACCGTGCTTTGCGACAGCGAGAGGATGGAGGCAACATCGGCAGCGGTCTTGCCGGCGGCAGACCATTTCAGCACTTCCAGTTCGCGCTCGCTCATTTTCGGTTGGGGTGGGCATAGCGCGTTCAGATGGTGCTCGCCCAGTACCGCGTGAAGTGTGTGGCACAGCCACTGCACGCTCCCAGCTTTGTCGTACAGTTCGACCTCATCGATGGGGCCATTTGGCCGAGCGACACTGATCTGGCTTTCGTTGTGCTGCTGATCGTGAAGCGACTGTGTCCAGCCGTGCCGCAAGCCATGCAGGCAGGCCATTTCGCGAAATTGCGGGGCTTCCTTGTAAAGTTCATCGGTCCACAGCACCGGCATCGTCGAGCTGTGGCTCAGGTTCGCCGCCGGGTCCTGCTTGTAGAAGTCGTCGCGCTGGTAGCGCTCGATCCACTCACTTGGGTAGTTGCTGTAGAGGTACAGCCTTGGCGTTTGTGTAGCGATCTGAATGCGGATGTTCAGCCCAAGGTAATCCATGTCCAGGTCCTGAGCCAGATGGACTGCGATGTCGAATAGCTTCTGCGGGCTGCGCTCGCTGACGAACGCACGAAGATACTCGGGTTTCCAGTGAAGCATTTGAAACACTCCTTGGGGCGCGCAGGATCCAATCCGTTTGAGTACCCGGATGATTGTAGGAAAAGACCTACCATCCTGTTGGGATTTTTTTGTTATAGCGAACAGGATTTTCTGCGAGTTCGGCGCGTTCACCCTGGATGAGGCCCTACAAAGCGGTGGTTTTTATCCTGGCCACTTTAGGCGACACTGTGCACACGCCAACCCTGGAGCCCGATATGACCGCTAGCGCCGAAAAGTTCACTCGCCAGACACTGCTCGATGTTCAGCCACTGACGCCGAACCTCTTCAGCCTGCGGGTTACGCGCGATGCGGGGTTCCGTTTCCGTTCCGGCCAATTTGCCCGGCTAGGTGTGACCAAGGCCGATGGTAGTGTGGTGTGGCGCGCCTATTCCATGGTCAGCGCCCCTCATGACGAGCACCTGGATTTCTTTTCCATCGTGGTGCCAGGTGGTGAATTCACCAGTGAGCTGAGCCGTTTGGGGGCAGGCGATACGTTGCTGATCGACCGCCAGGCGTTTGGTTTTCTCACCCTCGACCGCTTCGTCGGAGGTCGTGACCTGTGGCTGCTGGCTACCGGTACCGGCATTGCGCCCTTTATGTCGATCCTGCAGGACTTCGAGGCCTGGGAGCGCTTCGACAGCATCAAGCTGGTGTATTCAGTGCGCGAAGCGAAGGAGCTGGCTTATGTGGATGAAATTGCTGGGCTGGAACAGCGCGAGTACCTGGCCGAGTACGCGGGCAAGTTGCAGTTCATTCCCGTGGTGACCCGTGAACAACACCCTGGGGCGTTGAATCAGCGCATTACCACGTTGATCGAGAATGGCGAGCTGGAGAAGGCGGCAGGGCTTGAGCTGTCGCCGGAGCATTCGCGGGTGATGCTGTGCGGTAACCCGGAAATGATCGACGAAACCCGCAAGGTCCTCAAGGCGCGAGACCTGCAATTGAGCCTGAGCAAGCGGCCCGGGCAGGTGGCTGTCGAGAACTACTGGTAAGACCATTGCGGCCGTTGTGGGGCCTGTAGGCGCGGTTCACCCGCGAACACCGGCGAAGCCGGTGCCATCCACCGCACTGGACTCTTCGCCAGCAGGCCCGCCCCTACAGCGCCCCCGGCAATTTCAAGGCAAGCGGTTCTGGTTCTGCGTCTTGAGCAAATCGCGAATCTCGGTCAGCAGCGTCTCTTCAGCCGAAGGCACAGGCGGTGTAGTCGGTGCCACGGCTTCTTCACGCTTGAGCTTGTTGATCGCCTTCACGCCCATGAAGATGGCAAAGGCCACGATCAGGAAGTCGATCACGGTCTGGATGAACTTGCCATACGCCAGCATCACCGCTGGCACGTCACCTTCGGCAGCCTTCAGGGTAATGGCCAGGTCGCTGAAGTCCACGCCACCGATCAGCAGGCCCAGTGGCGGCATGATCACGTCGCCGACGAAGGACGAGACGATCTTGCCGAAGGCCGCGCCGATGATGATACCGACCGCCATGTCGACGACATTGCCTTTGACTGCGAAAGCCTTGAACTCGTTGAGCATGCCCATGTTTGGTTCCTTGTAACAAAAGGTAAGGTTAAGGCAGTGTAAGCCACTTAAACGCTTCATGCGTTGTGTTCAGGGCTACTGACTGCAGTTAGAACGAATAGTTTTGTCGCATCCCGAGGCGTTCGAGACACGTCCTGCTCAGCTATCATGGCGAATTTTTCCAGGAGACCTCACCCATGGCCAAGGCCAAGCGCTTGTATGGCTGCACCGAATGCGGCGCGACCTTCCCCAAATGGGCCGGCCAGTGCGGCGAATGCGGGGCCTGGAACACCCTGGTCGAAACCATGATCGAAAGCGGCGGCGCTGCTGCACCCAGCAGCGGTCGCGCTGGCTGGACAGGGCAGCAGGCGCAGATCAAGACCCTGGCCGAAGTCAGTGTCGAGGAAATCCCGCGTTTCACGACCAGCAGCACCGAACTGGACCGCGTGCTGGGTGGCGGCCTGGTGGATGGCTCGGTGGTGCTGATTGGCGGTGACCCCGGCATCGGCAAGTCGACCATTTTGCTACAGACCTTGTGCAACATTGCCGTGGGCATGCCGGCCCTGTATGTCACGGGGGAGGAGTCGCAGCAGCAGGTGGCCATGCGCTCGCGGCGGCTGGGCCTACCCCAGGACCAACTCAAGGTGATGACCGAAACCTGCATCGAGACGATCATTGCCACGGCGCGGGTCGAGAAGCCGCGGGTAATGGTGATCGACTCGATCCAGACCATTTTCACCGAGCAGTTGCAATCGGCCCCGGGCGGCGTGGCCCAGGTGCGCGAAAGCACAGCGTTGCTGGTGCGCTATGCCAAGCAAAGCGGTACGGCAATCTTCCTGGTCGGCCACGTGACCAAGGAGGGCTCGCTGGCTGGCCCAAGGGTGCTGGAGCACATGGTCGACACGGTGCTGTATTTCGAAGGTGAGTCCGATGGCCGCCTGCGCTTGCTGCGGGCGGTCAAGAATCGTTTTGGCGCGGTCAATGAGCTGGGCGTGTTCGGCATGACCGATCGTGGCCTCAAGGAGGTATCCAACCCGTCGGCGATCTTCCTCAACCGTACCCAGGAAGAGGTGCCGGGTAGCGTGGTGATGGCAACCTGGGAGGGTACCCGGCCAATGCTGGTCGAGGTGCAGGCGCTGGTCGACGATAGCCATCTGGCCAACCCGCGGCGGGTAACCTTGGGCCTGGACCAGAACCGTCTGGCCATGTTGTTGGCGGTGCTCCACCGCCATGGCGGTATCCCGACCCATGACCAGGATGTGTTTCTCAACGTGGTCGGCGGGGTGAAGGTGCTGGAAACGGCTTCGGACCTGGCCCTGCTGGCGGCGGTGATGTCGAGCTTGCGCAACCGGCCACTGGCCCATGGTTTGCTGGTGTTTGGCGAGATCGGATTGTCGGGCGAGGTACGCCCGGTACCCAGTGGCCAGGAGCGCTTGAAGGAAGCGGCCAAGCACGGCTTCAAGCGTGCCATCGTGCCCAAGGGCAATGCGCCGAAAGAAGCGCCTGCGGGGTTGCAGGTGATTGCCGTTACCCGGCTGGAACAGGCGCTGGATGCATTGTTCGAATAGCGTGCAGGAGCGAGCAAGCTCGCTCCTGCAACCCGTCAGTGCTCGGCAACGGCCGTGCGCCTGACCGTTTCATTGCCGTGCTCGTCCAGTTCCAGCATCGGCACTTCGTTACCCTCGGCATCGAACAGCTTGCCATCCTTGAAGTAGTCCCCATCACGCAGCGCGGAAATGTCCGAATACTGGATGGTGCGCTCGTAGGCTGCAGCGAACACTGACTGGTTTTCCGAGTTGCCGGTGGTGAAATGGTTGAAGATCAGGTTCAGCAGGATGGCCATGATCGCCGCCGAGCTGATGCCGGAGTGGAAGATGGTCTCGAACCAGTTCGGGAAGTGGTGGTAGAAGGTCGGTGCGGCAATCGGGATCATGCCGAAGCCCAGCGAGGCCGCGACGATGATCAGGTTGACGTTGTTCTTGTAGCTGACCTTGGACAGGGTGCGGATACCGCTGGCCGCCACGGTGCCGAACAGCACGATACCGGCGCCGCCCAGTACCGGGGTAGGCACGGCGGCAATCACCCGGCCCATGACTGGCAGCAAGCCGAGTACCACCAGAATCACGCCGCCGGTAGCCACCACGTAGCGGCTCTTGACCCCGGTCACGGCCACCAGGCCGACGTTCTGGGCGAACGCGCTCTGGGTGAACGAACCGAAAATCGGCGCCAGGATGCTCGATGCCATGTCGGCGCGCAGGCCGTTGCCCAGGCGCTTGGAGTCCACCTTGGTGTCGATGATCTCACCCACGGCGAGGATATCGGCCGACGTTTCCACCAGGGTGACCATGATCACGATACACATCGACAGGATCGCGGCGATGTGGAACTCCGGCATGCCAAAGTGGAAAGGCGTAGGGAAGGCGAACATCGGGCCTTCGCCGACCTTGCTGAAATCGGTCATGCCCAATGCCCAGGCGATCAGCGTGCCGACCACCATGGCCAGCAGGATCGACAGGCGTGAGATGGTGGCGCTGCCAAGCTTGCTCAGCAGCAGCACGATGGCGAAGGTCAGCGCGGCCAGGCCGATGTTGGCCATGCTGCCGAACTCCGGCGAGGCGCTATTGCCACCCATTACCCAACGTGCGGCAACCGGCATCAGGGTCAGGCCGATGGTGGTGATGACGATGCCGGTCACCAGCGGCGGGAAGAACTTGGTGATGCGCGAGAACACCGGCGTGATCAGAAAGCCGATCAGCGACGCAGCCATGACCGCGCCAAGCACCCCTGGCAGGCCACCGCCCCCCTCGCTGCTCAGGATCGCACCCATGGTCGCCACACCGGCGAACGACACGCCTTGCACCAGTGGCAACTGGCAACCGAAGAACGGCAGGCCAAGGGTCTGCAGCAGGGTGGCAAGGCCACCGGCGAACAGCGAGGCGGCGATCAGCATGCCGATTTCGGCACCATTCAGGCCCGCGGCCTGCCCCAGGATCAGGGGTACTGCGACGATCCCACCATACATGGTCAGCACATGCTGCAGACCATAGGCCAGGTTGGCACCAAGGCCGAGGTTTTCATCCTCGGGTCGCTTGGCGGGAGACGTGCTAGGGGACGTAGTCATGGAGCAGGCTCTCTGTTTATTGTTGTGCCGCTACTGTAGACACTTCCTACAAATGATTGCCACAAGAATTGTATACAATATTTTGATCGGAGCGCGAACAGGTCTGGCTGCAGGGTGTGCTAAAACCCAATGCAGAAGGCGTACCAACTTGGCAGAAGCTGTATTAGAAGGGTGTGTACAAAGCATCGCTACCCAGGCTTAAAGCTGTCTGGGTAGACAAGAAACACCAGGTGGGAGGGCTATTAGCTAGCTAAGAGATTTCATTATTCGATGAGTTCGCGCAGCTCACGCATCATTTCGGTGCTGTCAGCCACGTTCAATTCCACAAGACGGTGCAAATGGGTCATCGAATCGACGTCGATGTACAGGCAGATGAAGCCCAGGCGGTCCGGTTCTTCGTGGCGCAGTTCGACCTGCATCTGCACACGGACCTCGTTGTCCAGGTCGATGATGGCGTCGAAATCCTGAGTCAGGTCGGCATCCCAGTCTGCCGGGCGTTCGATCAGCAAGCCTTTGAGTGAAAGGTCCAGCAGTTTTGCAGGCCAGCGTTTCAGCCCCTGGCGCAGCTCGGTGGGGGCATCGAAGTCGATGCGTTGAAAGCGGCGGCGTTCGTCATGATCGCTCATGGCATGGATCCTCGAATAGGTCATCAGGTGTCATCCTGACTATAGTTAGAGTTGCATGTGCATCAGGTACTGCAATCTGGCCGCAGAGGCTCTAGAACGAAGCAAGTGTGGCAATGCCGCTTGACTGGCCCTAGACTCGGTGGGCGGTCTTTCCAATCCACCAGCTGGAAGCTAACCATGAACAACAATAATAGCCTGCTACGCCATATTCCGTGGCTGGCGCTGGCAGTCATAGGCGCCTGCGCACTGGGTGTGGTTGCCCTGCGTCGCGGCGAGGCGATCAACGCCTTGTGGATCGTGGTCGCGGCAGTGGCCATCTACCTGGTCGCCTATCGTTACTACAGCCTGTTCATCGCCACCAAGGTGATGCAACTCGACCCGCGCCGTGCCACCCCGGCGGTGCTCAACAACGACGGCCTGGACTACGTCCCGACCAACAAACACATTCTTTTCGGTCACCACTTCGCTGCCATCGCCGGCGCAGGCCCCTTGGTCGGGCCGGTACTCGCCGCGCAAATGGGCTACCTGCCCGGCACGCTCTGGCTGATCGCCGGCGTGGTGCTGGCCGGTGCGGTGCAGGACTTCATGGTCCTGTTCCTGTCTACCCGCCGCAACGGGCGCTCGCTGGGCGACATGGTGCGCGAGGAAATGGGCAGAATCCCGGGCACCATCGCCCTGTTCGGCTGTTTCCTGATCATGATCATCATCCTCGCGGTGCTGGCGTTGATCGTGGTCAAGGCCCTGGCCGAAAGCCCATGGGGCATGTTCACGGTGATGGCGACCATCCCGATCGCGATGTTCATGGGCATCTACATGCGCTACATCCGTCCGGGCCGTATTGGCGAAATCTCGGTCGTTGGTGTGGTACTGCTGCTGGCCTCGATCTGGCTGGGCGGCGTGATCGCTGCGGACCCGGTGTGGGGCCCGGCGTTCACGTTCACCGGCGTGCAGATCACCTGGATGCTGGTGGGCTACGGTTTTGTCGCCGCCGTGCTGCCAGTGTGGCTGGTGCTGGCGCCGCGTGACTACCTGTCGACCTTCCTCAAGATCGGCACGATCCTTGGCCTGGCCATCGGTATCCTGATCATCGCACCTGAGCTGAAAATGCCGGCGCTGACCCAGTTCACCGACGGTACGGGCCCGGTGTGGAAGGGTACCCTGTTCCCGTTCCTGTTCATCACCATTGCCTGTGGTGCGGTGTCCGGCTTCCACGCGCTGATTTCCTCGGGGACCACCCCCAAGCTGCTGGATAACGAAACCAACGCCCGCTATATCGGCTACGGCGGCATGCTGATGGAATCGTTCGTCGCCATCATGGCCATGGTTGCGGCCTCGGTGATCGAACCGGGCGTGTACTTCGCCATGAACAGCCCGGCGGCAGTGGTCGGTACCGATGTCGCGTCGGTGGCGCAGACTGTCAGCAGTTGGGGCTTCCTGATTACACCCGAGCAGCTCGAAGCCGTTGCCCGTGACATCGGCGAGCACACCATCCTGGCCCGTGCCGGCGGTGCGCCAACCCTGGCGGTCGGTATCGCGCAGATCCTGCACCAGGTGTTGCCAGGTGAAAACACCATGGCCTTCTGGTACCACTTCGCGATCCTGTTCGAGGCGCTGTTCATTCTCACGGCGGTAGACGCTGGTACCCGTGCCGGGCGCTTCATGCTGCAGGACCTGCTGGGCAGCTTCGTGCCTGCGCTCAAACGCACCGAATCGTGGGGGGCAAACCTGCTTGCCACTGCTGGCTGCGTGGCGCTCTGGGGCTATCTGCTGTACCAGGGCGTCATCGACCCGCTGGGTGGCATCAACACCCTGTGGCCGCTGTTTGGTATCTCCAACCAGATGCTGGCCGGTATCGCCTTGATGCTCGGTACTGTGGTGCTGATCAAGATGAAGCGTCAGCGCTACATCTGGGTCACCCTGCTGCCGGCCGTATGGCTGCTGATCTGCACCACGGCTGCAGGCCTGATCAAGCTGTTCGACCCCAACCCGGCTGTCGGCTTCCTGGCCTTGGCCAAGAAGTACAGCACTGCGCTGGACGCCGGCCAGGTACTGGCCCCGGCCAAGGACATCGGGCAGATGCAGCACGTGATCTTCAACGCCTACACCAACGCGGGCCTGACGATCTTGTTCCTGCTGGTGGTCTTCAGCATCCTGTTCTTCGCCATCAAGGTCGGCTACGCCGCCTTGGGCCGCAAAGAACGCAGCGACAAGGAAACCCCGTTCCAGGCGTTGCCTGACGCGTAATCGAGAGGACTGCAATCATGTTCAACGACTTGGGTCGACTGGGCAAATACCTGGGGCAGGCAGCCCGCCTGATGGTCGGCATGCCCGACTACGACAACTATGTCGAACACATGCAGAAAACGCATCCGGACAAGCCGGTGATGAGCTACGAGGCATTCTTCCGCGAACGTCAGGAAGCACGTTACGGTGGCAAGTCCGGGCCCAAGTGCTGTTGAGCCTGCGGTACGTGTAAACCTGTGGGAGCCTGGGTAACCGGCTCCCACAGTCATTTTCAGATTCAGGAGTATTTTGCGTGCAGATGCCCATTCCCGTAACCGTCCTCACAGGCTTCCTCGGTGCCGGCAAGACCACCTTGCTCAAGTACATGCTCAAGGCCGAGCATGGCCTGAAGCTCGCCGTGATCGAAAACGAATTCAGCGAGGCCGGCATCGACAGCCAACTGCTGGGGGAACAGCCGGTGCAGGTCATGACCTTGGCCAACGGTTGTGTATGCTGCAGCATCCATGGCGACCTGACTCGCGCGCTGTACCTGCTGCTTGAACGCCTGGATGCCGGGGAAATCGCCTTCGATCGCCTGGTGATCGAATGCACCGGCCTGGCCGACCCGGCGCCGGTCGCGCAAACGTTCTTCATCGACGAAGAGCTGCGTGAGCGCTACATCCTCGACGGCATCATCACCCTCGTCGATGCCGCGCATGCCGAACTGCACCTGACCCAGACCATCGCTCAGGCGCAGGTCGGCTTTGCCGATCGTCTGCTGCTGAGCAAGACCGACCTGGTCGAGCCGGCTGCGGTTGAAGCCCTGCGCGAACGCCTGGCCCGCATCAATAGCAGGGCTGCGATCCGTGTGGTCGAACACGGCTGCATCGACCTGGCTGAGTTACTGGATGTGCGAGGTTTCAACCTCAACCCTGACCTTGGGGTGAACCTGAAACCGATGTTGCGACCGGTGCTCAAGCCTGCCACCCCGGACCGCATTTCCACGATGGTGCTGCGTACCGAAGCCCCGCTGGATATCGACCGCCTCAGCAGCTTCATGAACGAGCTGCTGGAAACCCACGGCAAACAGCTGCTGCGCTACAAGGGCGTGCTGAACATTGCCGGCGAGGAGCGCAAGCTGGTGTTTCAGGGCGTGCTCAAGCTTTATGGCTTCGACTGGGACGCCGAGTGGGCTGCAGGCGAAGCGCGCGAGAGCGTGATGGTGTTCATTGCCGATGAACTGCCCGAGGCTACGATTCGGGCTGGCTTCGAGGCAATGGCTGCGGGCTGAGCCGCTGCGGTGCCTGCCCTGCGAACCACTGCGGCCATGAGCTGCGGTGGCGGGTTTCGACCTCGATGCACGGGATCAGGCGCTCGGTCAGCACAGCGGTTTGCCGCACGGCTTTGGCGGTGCGGTACTTGACGCTGTGGATGCACTCGCGGTCGCCGAACTCGCAGCGGTTCAGGGCGGTTCCGCCGCAAGGGCCATTGGCCAGGCCTTTAGGGCAGGTTTCCGGGCAGATATACAAGGTGTCTTCCAGGCGGCAACGGCCGCAGGTGTCGCAACCCACCAGCGGGCGCTTCACACTGCGCTCCAGCGTGTGCAGCACGTGTGCGCCGACGCGTGTACCCCACAGAGGCTGGCGCACCGCCCAGCCGAAGGCCTTGCTCAGGCTGTTGCGCCGGCTGAACAGCAGTGCGTGCATGCCATGCATCAGGTGATAGCGGGCTTTTTCCTTGAATGAGGCATCGACCCGTGACTCGTCCAGGCGCCAGCCAGCCTGTGGCGGATGGAAGGTCACCGCCGGCAGGCCAGGCATCTGCCAGCTGGCGTGCCAGGCCGGTGCCCATTGCTCCAGGGACTGAACCTGGGTTTGCCAGTACTCGATACGGGTCTCCAGGGCCAGCAGCTGTTCGAGCGTGTGAACCCCTGACAGGTGCACACCGGCGTAGCCCATCAGCTTTGTACCGATAATCTGCAAGGCCAGGCGGTCAACACTGCGCGCCTGGGCAAAGGCCTTGGACTGCGCCGTCTCCGCTTCGAGCATGTCGCGCATGGATGGCGTGACAGTCACGCCGGCCACGTGGTCGAGCATCGTCGCGCGCCCGTGGGTGAGGCTCATGAGGCAGGCCAGCATGGGCTTGGGTGAGGCCTGACGGCGCATCCAGTGTATGGCTTCCTGATGCTTGGCGGCATCGAAGCCCAGCTGCAAGGTGAGGAAGTCAGCCCCCGCTGCCAGCTTTTTCTCGGCCTTGAAGTACTGGGCGCCGCCTTCTTCCTCGTGGTACTTGAACGGGTTCAGCGCCGCACCCAGCAGCCAGTGCGGGCAGGCCTGGCGGGCAACCTGCAGGGCGGCGACCGATTCCAGATAACGCACCGGGCGCTGGCCAGGTTCATGGCCGGGCAGGCGGTCGCCAGTCAGCAGTAACAGCTGGTCGAGGCCGGCGGCGTCCATGCGCTGCAATTGGGCGAGCAGGTGGTGGCGTTCGCGATCCTTGCCTGAAAAATGCGGCAGGGCAGGCACCGGGTTGCTGAACGAGGCGAGGGCGTCCAGCGGTGACATGTCCAGCGGGCTGCCGACACGATCACCGATGGCCACGGTCATGGGCCAGCCGCACAGGTGCGCACGGGCCAGGATCGCTTCCATGGCGGCAAAGCGTTCTGCGGAAGGCTTGGGGACGAACTCCATTACGCAGACGAAGTTCTGTTCGCGCAGGGCGGTTTTCAGCAGGCTCATATTGGCCGGGCACCTGGTGTGGTCAGGGTGGCATTGTGCGGCAGAAGGCGAGCCGGGTCATGTCCGGATGCGCAAGGTGGTGATCTGAATGAGACATGGGGCGCGAAGACCATGACAGCATGATCATGAAGATTTCTTCTGTTCATCTCAAATTTAATGAGTTTGTCTCAATACTCCGCCAGCCGGAGAATCCCCTCATTCATTCAAGCATGCTGAAGGGACAAGACATGGCACTGGCACATAACCTGGGCTTTCCACACATCGGCCGTGACCGCGAGCTGCGTGCCCGCCACTGGCAGGTGCAGAAAGACGCTGGCATCGAGCTGCTGCCGGTCGGCGACTTCGCCTGGGACAGCCACGTGCTTAGCGCAGGCGATCAGCCGTTCGTTCTGAACTGGGAACCACTGTTCGAAGAAGTGGAGCACGCCAAGGCTCTGGGTCATGCAGTGAAGCCGGTAGTGATCGGCCCTTTGACCTACCTGTGGCAGGGCCAGACCCTGGGCGGTGACTTCGACAAGCTGGAGCTGCTTGACCGCCTGCTGCCTGTGTATGACCAGCTCCTCAACCGCCTGGCCGCCCTGGGCGTTGAATGGGTGCAGATCGATGAACCCATCCTCGCCCAGGCGCTGCCCCAGGACTGGAAAAACGCCTATGAACGCGTCTACAACATCCTTCAACGCGCACCGTTGAAGAAGCTGATCGCCACGTACTTCGGTGGCCTGGAAGGCAACCTCGGCCTGGCCGCCAACCTGCCGGTTGATGGCCTGCACGTCGATCTGGTTCAGGCGCCCGAGCAGTACCAGACCATTCTCGATCGCCTGCCGGCCTACAAGGTACTGTCGCTGGGCCTGGTCGACGGTCGCAACGCCTCGCCTTGTGATTTGGGCAAGACCCTGGGGCTGCTGCACGAAGCCCATGAACGCCTGGGTGAGCGGCTGTGGTTGGCGCCGGCTTGTTCGTTGCTGGAGAGTCCAGTGGAACTGGCCGTGCAGAAGTGCCAGGAAGTGGCGGTGCTGGCCGCTTCGCTGGAGCAGGCCCGAGCCGCAGCTTGAACGGTTGCCGCCTGTGCCGGCCTCTTCGCGGGTGAACCCGCTCCTACGACGGCCTGCGCGCAATCACCGATGTGTGTCCGCCACCGATCAGCGTAGGAGCGGGTTTACCCGCGAAGAGGCCGGGCCTGCGTGAATCAATCAACGTTCGATGGCCAGCGCCACCCCTTGCCCACCACCAATGCACAAGGTCGCCAGGCCTTTTTTGGCATCCCGTTTGATCATCTCGTGCAACAGGGTCACCAGCACCCTGCACCCGGAAGCACCAATCGGGTGGCCCAGGGCAATCGCTCCTCCATTGACGTTAACCCGCGCGGCATCCCATGCCAGCGCATTGCCCACGGCCAGCGCCTGGGCGGCAAAGGCTTCGTTGGCTTCGATCAGGTCCAGTTCGGCCAGTTGCCAACCGGCCTTGTCCAGGCAACGCTGGGTCGCCGAAACCGGACCAATGCCCATGATCGCGGGGTCTACCCCGGCACTGGCGTAGGCGGCGATCTTCGCCAGCACCGGCAGGCCCAACGCCTCGGCCTTCGCTGCGCTCATCAAAAGCACGGCGGCGGCGCCATCGTTCAGGCTGGAGGCATTGCCTGCGGTGACGCTGCCGTCCTTCTTGAAGGCCGGGCGCAGTTTGGCCAGGGACTCGGCGGTGGTGTCCGGGCGTGGTTGCTCGTCACGGGCAAAAACCTTGGGCTCGCCCTTTTTCTGCGGCAGCACGATGGGGGTGATTTCAGCGTCGAAACGGCCAGCCTCGATCGCTGCCACTGCCTTGCGCTGCGATTCGGCAGCAAAGGCATCCTGCTGCTCACGGCTGAGGCCGTACTTGTCCACCAGGTTTTCGGCAGTGATGCCCATGTGGTAGTCATTGAAGGCATCCCACAGGCCGTCCGTGATCATGCTATCGATCAGTTGGCCATGGCCCATGCGCTGGCCGGTGCGGGCCGAGGGCATCACGTAGGGGGCAAGGCTCATGTTCTCCTGGCCACCGGCAATCACCACCTCGGCATCGCCACAGCGGATCGCCTGGGCGGCAAGGTGCAGGGCCTTGAGGCCCGAGCCGCAGACCTTGTTCAGGGTCAGGGCCGGTACGCTGAAGGGTAGGCCAGCCTTGATCGCTGCCTGGCGTGCCGGGTTCTGACCGGCACCGGCAGTGAGCACTTGGCCGAGGATGACTTCGTCGACCTGCGCCGGGTCCAGCCCGGTTTGTTTCAGCAGTTGCTTGATCACGGCGGCGCCGAGGTCAACCGCAGGCACTGTGGCCAAGGCGCCCTGGAAGCTGCCGATGGCGGTACGGGTTGCGGCGACGATCACCACGTCGTTCATGTTGTTGTTCTCCGTGCAATGGGCGTAGTGCCGCCAGCATCGGCGGGTTTGGCTTATTTGTTAAGTTTGTTTTTCTTTCGGATTGATGTGAAAAGCAAATCAATGGGTGCCCGGCGTTCTAACCCGCCAATCTGGATTTCAAGCAGCCATGTCCTTCCTGCACAGAAGAACTCTGGTTTTGCATCCCTCTGATCACCCCGTAATATGTGTCGGATAACCTGCGGGGGTAGTCTCACCCTCTGATCAATCGGAATCGCCCCAAGCGGCGCTTTCCTGGCATAAACCTGACGAGGTACAGACATTGGCCATCATTCATCCTAAGGTTCGCGGTTTCATCTGCACCACGACTCACCCGAAGGGCTGCGAGCTCAACGTCCGTGACCAGATCGAAGCCACCCGCAAGCTGGGCGTACGCGAGGATGGCCCGAAGAAGGTCCTGGTCATCGGTGCTTCCAGCGGCTACGGCCTGGCTGCCCGCATCACGGCGGCCTTCGGCTTCAAGGCCGACACCCTGGGCGTGTTCTTCGAAAAACCAGGCACCGAGACCAAGGCCGGCACTGCTGGCTGGTACAACGCTGCAGCCTTCGACAAGTTCGCCAAGGCCGAGGGCCTGTACAGCAAGTCGATCAACGGTGACGCCTTCTCCGACGAAGCTCGCGCCAAGGTCATCGAGCTGATCAAGAACGAAATGGGTGGCAAGGTCGACCTGGTCATCTACTCGCTGGCTTCGCCCGTGCGCAAGCTGCCGCAGACCGGTGAAGTGATTCGCTCGGCACTCAAGCCGATCGGCCAGCCATACAAGTCGACCGCCATCGACACCAACAAGGACACCATCATCGAGGCCAGCATCGAGCCGGCCACCGAGCAGGAAATTGCCGATACCGTCACCGTCATGGGTGGCCAGGACTGGCAGCTGTGGATCGATGCGCTGGCTGGCGCCAATGTACTGGCCGAAGGCGCTCGCACCGTGGCCTTCAGCTATATCGGCAGCGATATCACCTGGCCGATCTACTGGCACGGTGCACTGGGCCAGGCCAAGCAGGACCTGGACGAAACCGCCCTGCGTCTGAACCAGAAGCTGGCCGGTGAAGTGAAAGGCGGCGCCAATGTGGCGGTGCTCAAGTCGGTGGTTACCCAGGCCAGCTCGGCCATCCCGGTGATGCCACTGTACCTGTCGATGGTCTTCAAGATCATGCAGGAGAAAGGTGTTCACGAAGGCACTCAGGACCAGCTCGACCGCATGTACCGCGACCGTATGTACCGTACCGACGGTGCGCCGGCAGAGGTCGACGAGAAGGGGCGCCTGCGCCTGGACGACTGGGAACTGCGTGACGACGTGCAAAACGCCTGCAAGGCCCTGTGGCCACAGGTGACCACCGAGAACCTGTTCGAGCTGACTGACTACGCCGGTTACAAGAAGCAGTTCCTCAACCTGTTCGGCTTCGAGCGCGCTGACGTTGACTACGACAAAGACGTGGCCACCGATGTGAAGTTCGACTGCGTCGAGCTGTAATCGGGTAAGCCTGTACCGGCCTCTTCGCGGGCAAGCCCGCTCCCACAGGTTCTCCCCCTGTAGGAGCGGGTTCACCCGCGAAGAGGCCAGTACAGGCTACAAAATCTTTGCTAGTTTTGGCGCACAACAACAGGACATGCGCCATGAGTAGCCTCATCCAACCCGCTACCCCATTTCGCCACCCCGCGGCCGACGGATACAGCCTCGGCGGCTTCTGCTGGCGCCGCGCCCAACCTGATCCCCAGCGCCCGCTGGTGATCATCAACGCTGCCACTTCGGTACGCTGCCGCTATTACGCCCGCTTTGCCGACTACCTGTTCGCCCACGGCTGCGATGTGCTGACCTACGACTACCGTGGCATCGGCGAATCCCGGCCGGCTTCGCTGCGTGGTTTCCAGGCCTCCTGGAGCGACTGGGGCCGATTGGATTTCGAAGCCATGCTGGCGCACGCGGCAGCGCATTTTCCAGGTCAGCCGGTGGACGTGGTGGGGCACAGTTTCGGCGGTTGTGCAGTAGGCCTGGCACCATCGGCTGGCCAGATCCGTCGGGTCGTGATGGTTGGCGCGCAGTTCGCCTACTGGCGCGACTATGCGGCCAACCAGCGCTGGCAGCTGTTCGGCAAGTGGCATGTGGTCATGCCGCTGCTGACCCGGGTATTCGGCTATTTTCCCGGCAAGCGCCTGGGGTGGCTGGAAGACACGCCATCCGGCGTGGTGCACGACTGGACCACGCGTACCCCACGTTATGAGCACCGCCCCAGCGGGCGGGCGTTGGCGGCGCTACCTTTCGCCCAGGTGCGTGCGACGACGTTGGCCATCAGTCTGACTGACGATCCTTTCGGGACCGTGGCGGCGACCGAGCGTTTGTTGGGTTATCTACAGGGTGCCGAGCGAAAGCACCTGCGCATTGCACCTGTGGATATCTCGGCCGAGGAAATTGGCCATTTCGCGTTTTTCCATGACCGGTTTCGCGAAAGCCTGTGGCCGGTGGCCTTGCAGTGGTTGCGGCAGGGGAGGCTGGAAGGCGGGGGGCCTGGCACCATCATGGATTGAGGGTGGGCGCAGGATCGTGGGGCCGCAAAGCGGCCCCGGCAATCTCAAGCCTTGCGCGCAAGCGGCTGCGCAGCAAACTTCACGCCCGCCAGACCGTGTTTGATCAGTGCACGGATGTTGCCATGGTCGCTACCCTCAGGCGTGGCCAACACATCACGGTAGTGCTCGCCGAAGGCCAGCAGCGCTTCCTGGTCGCTCAGCCCTTCAAGCAAGGCCAGGCCCAGGGTTTTGCACGAACCTTCGTTCTGCCCTGCCGCATTCTCCACGCCGCCGTTGTTGAAGGCCTGCGGCTGGTAGCTGTAGTTGTCGGCAATGAACGCCAAGGTATCGGCAAATACATGTTGGCCGCTGGCCAGGCTTGCGCGCAGGGTATTCAGGTCAGTCACGAGGTTTTCCTTTTTCGAACGCCGCTTGTTGTTCGGCGCTGGCTTCTTTCTGGTATTGGGCTTTCCACTCGGCGTATGGCATGCCGTACACCGCTTCGCGGGCATCATCCAGGCTCAGGTCCAGCTGACGCTCGTCAGCGGCGGCCTTGTACCACTTGGACAGGCAGTTGCGGCAGAAACCGGACAGGTTCATCAGGTCGATGTTCTGTACATCGGTGCGCTTTTGCAGGTGTTCGACCAGGCGCCGGAACGCGGCGGCCTCGAGCTCGAGCTGTTGCTGTGGGGTCATGGTCTTCTCTCAAGTCATGCGGTTCTTCAGGTGGCGGCCACCGTTGATGACCACCTGGCTGCCGGTGCTGTACTGGCTGGCGAGCAGGTACTTGACGGTCTCGATCAGCGGGCCGGCGCCGGGTTCGAACTCCAGCAGGGCCTTTTTCAGGGTTTGCTGGCGGTAGGCGTCGTCACCCCCTTCCTTGAGGATCAGCAGCCCGGGCAGGATACCGTTCACACGCACCTTGGGCGCATATTTTTCGGCGAATGACAGCACCATGTTCTGCAGCGCGGCCTTGGTGGCGGCGTAGCCGATGTGGCTTTTACTGCCGCGCGAGGAGGTTTCGTCGCAGATGTGGATGATGTCGGCCTTTTCCACCCTGGCCAGCAGGTCGCCCAGGGCCAGGTTGAGGTGGTAGGGCGCTTCGACGTGCAGGCGGAACATGGTCTCGAGGTTGTCGAGGCCGTCGTCGAGCCATAGCGAGGCGTTGTGGATGATGGCGCGTAGTCCGTCATAACGATCGTGCAGGTGATCGATCAGCGCCTGGCGGTCGCCCGCCTGGCACAGGTCGGCCTGAAACTGCACGATGTTGGGGTGGGCTGCCTGCGGCTGGATGCTGCGGCTGGCACTGACCACCGTATGGCCGGCCTGTGCCAGTTCGAGGGCCAGGGCCAGCCCGACGCGCTGGCTGGCTCCGGTAACGAGAATGGGGCTGTTCATGTTCGGGGTGGTCAACTTGTCTGTCCTTTGGTTGCCACCCAGCATACCCGAACTGTTTCCCTGTTGTATGGCCTGGCCTCAGCGGCTGCGCAAGGCGCCGGCAGTGGCCGGGGAGGCATGCAGCCAACTGGCCAGCAGGCGGGTGGACAGCGGGATGAACAGGTACACCATCACCGGCGTCAGGGCCAGGGTGCTGAGCAGTACCCGAGGCACGAGGTCGAGTGCCGTCAACCAATGGCCGAACAGCAGGTTGAAGGCCAGCGAAACTGGGAAAAACGCCAGCCAGATGGCCACGGCCTGCTTCCAGCGTGGCGGTTTCTGCACCGTGTTGGTGCCGAACCAGTCGTCGATACCGCTTACGCGCGCCTCTTTGGGGCGTTCGAACAGGCCGTTGCCGCGTTGTAACCATGCGCGGCGAGAGGCGGAGTGCTCCCAGGCATGCAGCGTCGGCTCGTCGCTGAAGCGGAAGATGATCTGAAATTCGTCGCCATCCCGGGGCGGGGCAAGGATGCCCGAGCCGAGGTAGCCAGGGAAGTCGGTGGCCAGCTGTTCGCCTTCGTGCAGCCAGGCCAGCAGGTCCTGGTAGCGGCCATGGGCGGCGCGACGCGACACCATGAGGGTGACGGGTGGGGTAGACATTGTGTATCTCCTGGCAACGGGGCTGGCGGGTAGCTGGCCCTTTGGCTGTGTGGCCCGGGGTGGTGGGCAACGCAGTCGTGCATGCAAGAATCGGGCACGCATTATCGCGAAGTTGCGTTCCTCGGCAACTATCAGCTGGCAAACGGTGGGTCCAACAGACCGACACAGTCGTAGTAAGCTATGTGCACAGTTTTTACGCACTCAGGGTACTTCGTGCAGATGAACGAGCAGGGACGTAAACCGGTGATCGATGCGAGTTTCGAGCAGCAGGAGCTGTTTCCGATTCGTGAAGTGTCACGCTTGACCGGTGTCAACGCCGTGACCCTTCGCGCCTGGGAACGCCGTTATGGGCTGATACAGCCCATCCGTACCGACAGTGGTCACCGCCTGTATTCCCTGGCTGATATCGATGAAATCCGCCGTATCCTCGGGTGGCTGGAGCGCGGCGTGGCGGTCAGCAAGGTGAGCAGCATTCTCGCTCGCGACAATGCGCTCTCCGGGCAGGCTGGCGGCGCGGTGGACGCCTGCCTGCGCTGGCAAAACCAGATTCGCCTGGCGGTACAGCACTTCGATGTGGCGAGCCTGAATCGCCTCTATGACGAGGTGTTCGCGGCCAGCACCCTGGACCAGGTTTTCGCCGATGTGTTCATGCCGGTTTGGCATGACATGGTCGTTCGGCAAGGCGGCTATGGGCAGGCCAGCGAATGGCTGTTCTATGACCAGTTCCTGCGCGGTCGGGTTTTCGCCCGCTTGCAGCTGGCCCGTGTGCCGTGTAGCCGCACCGTGCTATTGGCGCCATTGCCGGGGCAGTGCCATGAGCTTGAGTTGCTGGTAACCAGCCTGATCCTGGGCAGCGACGAAACACGCGTGATCCCGCTGGCGAACGGGCAGCCGCTGCAGGAGCTTGCGCTGGTCTGCGAACGGCTGAAGCCGGACGCCCTGGTGCTGTTTTCCCATCAGTCGCCCACAGCAGAACTCGCCAGGCACTTCAAGCGCCTGGCGTCGATGCTGGAATGCCCGTTGTTACTGGCTGGTGAAGCAGCGGAAGCGGTACAGGACAGCCTGGTTGGCAGCCCTGTAGCCTGCCTGGGCGCGCAGGGCAGTGTGATGCGCCAGCGCTTGCGGCAGTTTCTGGCCCGTCAGCTCGATACTTGAGTGTGCAGTTCGGGGTGGGCGTGGCGGTGGGCCTGGAGGATGTAGTCGCGCAGGCGTTCGATTTCTTCGGCTGGGCTTTGGCCGAGGTCGTAGGCAGCCAGGTCCGTGCCGATGCGCCGGCCCAACACACCATGCAGTTCGATCGGGGTGATGCCGCCGGGGGCGAAGCGCAGCTCGAAGCGGGTAGGGGCTGTTGGCAAATCACGGACTTCCAGCAGCACGCCTTTGAAGGAAATCTCGCGCACCCACAGGCCACTTGCCTCGTCATGGGCATCGAGCAGTGCGCTCGGCTGGTCCAGCGACAAGCGCCATGGGCGCAGCATGGGGCCGTCTTCGTAGATTTCCGGTGAGCCCAGCTGCAGGTGCAGGGCGTGGAACTCGTCCTCTACCAGCTGCAGGGGAAAACTGATCTGCTGGTTGTTGAACTGGGCCTGCAAGGTCACCTGCTCATTAGCCACCAACCGGGTGAGCAAGCTTTGTATGCGGCGGTCGCCATTGACCAGCAGGCTCGACATGGTGTCAGCCAGGTTCAGTTGCGGCGAATGCTGCATGTTCTGTATGAAATCCAGCTCGTCCTGGGTCAGGAGCGCGTCTGCTTGCATGATCGAACTCGGTGGTGGCGATTTCTTCAACGGAATTGACCGTGCGTGGCGGACTTGGTTCAGGCGCGTTCGTCGGGTTTCGGACGAGCGCGCAGTTCTGCCAGCTCCCGTTCCAGTTCGACCTGGCGGCTGACGTCCTTCTGGATGCCGATGAAGTAGGTGCGCTGGTCGAAGTCGCTCTTCACCGGCGTGATCGACAGCTCGTTCCAGAAGGCGCTGCCGTCCTTGCGATAGTTGCGCAGCACTTCGCGGCATGGGCGGCCTTCGGCCATGGCCTTGCGGATGCGTGCGCGGCCAAGCTGGTCACGGTCGTCACCCTGCAGGAACCGGCAATCCTGGTAGAGAATCTCGTCACGGCTGTAGCCAGTGAGGTATTCGAAAGCGGCGTTCACGTAGATCAGGATGGTGTCGTCGCCTTCCTTTTCGGCAACCACGATGCCGTCATTGGACGCATCGACCATCGATTGCAGCAATTGCGCGTTGATCATGTCCGGGCCATTGGTAAAGAAAAACGGAAGATGGCGACGTGGGTAACGGCGGCCTTTTGCCAGCGTTGAATGCTAGTATCCTACGTTTTCACTCAGTTTCGGAATCCTCTACCCGATGAAAGTCGCCATTATTTCCGGCTCGGTCTATGGCACCGCCGAAGAAGTCGCCCGTCATGCTGAATCGCTGCTCAAGGCGGCGGGGTTCGAGGCCTGGCATGCTGCGCGTGCCACCCTTCAGGATCTTCAGGGCTTTGCCCCCGACGCCTTGCTGGCCGTGACCTCTACCACCGGCATGGGTGAGTTGCCGGACAACCTCATGCCGCTGTACAGCACCCTTCGTGACACACTGCCTGCGGCCTGGCGCGGCCTGCCTGGCGCGGTGATCGCCTTGGGCGACTCCAGCTACGGCGATACCTATTGCGGGGGTGGCGAGCAGATGCGTGAGCTGTTCGCCGAACTGGGCGTGCGCGAAGTGCAGCCAATGCTGCGCCTGGATGCGAGCGAGACGGTGACCCCGGAGGCGGATGCCGAGCCTTGGCTGGCTGAGTTGGCGAGCGCACTGAACGCCTGACCCGGCACCTGTGCAGGCGTGTTAGCCGTGGGGCTCGCGCAACAAGGCCAACCACGCCTGCGCCGCTCGTGACAGGTAGGCGCCACGCCGCCAGATAAACGCGATATCCCAACGCAAATCCTCCTGCGCATGCAACGGCACACGCACCACCCCGGGGCGCTCCAGCACTTTTGCCACCACCCGGGGCAGCATCACCACGCCCTGGCCCGCCGCCACCAGCGCCGCCAAAAAATCCGCCTGGCCGCTGCGCCCGCCTTCCTTGGGGGTGAAGCCCTGCTGCTGGCTCGCCTTCAGCAGCCGGTCGTTGAGCACGAAACTGCGCTGGTACAGCAGGAACGGTGTATCGGCCAGTTGCCCCAGGCCCACGGCGTCCAGGCCCGCCAGAGCATGGCCAGCCGGCAGCAAGGCATCCAGCGGTTCGTTGCAGAAGGGCTGGTAGTCGAATGCCTCGTCGGTGGGCGTCAAACAGCCGCCCAGTTCCAGTTCGCCACTTCTGACGGCCTGTTCGACGCTGCGGCTGCCGCCTTCGAGCAGCTGGATGGCGATGTTCGGATGGCGCCGCCGGTACTCGGCGAACAAGCCGGCGAACAGCGTGTCGCTGCCAAGCATCGGCAAGCCCAGGCGTAGTTCGCCACGCTCCATCTGGCTGAGATCGTCCAGCTCGTTGAGCAGCGCCTGGCGCTGGCGCAGCAGGGCTTCGCCACGCTCCAGCACGATGCGCCCGGCAGCGGTCAAGTGCAGGTGTGACGCCTGGCGCTCCAGCAGCGGCTGGCCCACATCTTGCTCAAGCTGGGCCACCTGCTTGCTCACGGCCGACTGGCTGATGTGCAGGGTCTGTGCCGCCTGGGTAAAACCGCCGCGGTGCACCACTTCGATGAAGCTGCGCAGTTGTTTGAATTCCATACTTCGGATTCCATTTTGGAATGGTGAGCAGTCTAACAATTCGCTTCTGGCCTAGGCAGCCAAATCTTAAAATGAGGGCCTGTCGAGGAACCCCGCCATGAAACCTGCATTATTGAAAAAAGCCCTGCGCCTGCTTGTCGAGCTGGCGGTTCTCTGTGCGCTGTTCCTGCTTGGTGGCCAGATTGCCAGTTGGCTGGGCTGGCCGATCCCCGGTGGTGTGATGGGCCTGGCACTGCTGTTGATACTGTTCGCTTCGGGTGTGCTCAAACCGGCCATGCTGCAATTGGGGGCCGGCTGGCTGATGGCTGAGATGCTGCTGTTCTTCATCCCGGCGCTGATGAGCCTGCTCGACTATGGCGCATTGATCCGTGAAGAGGGCTGGCGCATCTTGCTGGTGATCGCCGTGAGCACGCTGATAGTGATGATAGTGACCGCCATGACCGTTGAGATGGTGTGCCGCTGGAGGCTGCGTCGTGAGCCTTGAACCCATGCCGCTGTTCTGGTTGGCCTTGACCTTGCTGGCTTACCTGGGCAGCCGTTGGTTGTATCGGCGTAGCCAGCGCTACCTGCTGTCGCCGTTGATCCTGGTGCCGGTGTTGCTGCTGGCTGTGGCCGTGCCGCTGCATACGGCCTATGCCGAGTATGCGCGCAACACCCACTGGTTGATGGGCGTGCTCGGCCCGGTGACTGTCGCCTTCGCGGTGCCGATCTGGCAGCAGCGGGCCATGCTGGCGCGTCATTGGCCGGCCCTGATGGTGGGCATGGTCGCCGGCAGCAGTGCCTCGATCGCCAGCTCCTGGGGGCTGGCGCACCTGTTGGCGCTGGACAGCGCAACCAGCCTGTCGCTGGTGCCGCGTTCGATCACCACGCCATTTGCCATGCCCCTGGCCCATGACCTAGGTGGAGTGCCAGAACTGACCGCGGTGTTCGTGATGTTCACCGGCGTGCTCGGTGCCATGTTCGGCGGTGTGCTGTTGCGTTGGTTGCCGCTGCGTACGCCGTTGGCACGGGGGGCGCTGTTCGGTGTTGGCGCGCATGGTGCCGGGGTCAGCCGGGCGCAGGAAGTGGGCCGTGAGGAAGGCTCGGTGGCCGGCCTGGTGATGGTCCTGACCGGGCTGCTTAACCTGTTCGCGGCGCCTTTGTTGGCCTTGCTGCTCTGACCGTTCGTGCCACTGACTCGCTCAGTCATCAAGCTGGCTGGCAACGCAAGTTCCAGCCAATGGGCTGCTGGCTAGACTTTGCCTCGACATAGAGAGCACATGTAAGTGCCGAGGTGACATGCAATGACCGCAGCCTTGCCCTATTCCGCCAATACCACTACACCGGGACCCATCTGATGCCTATGGCCGAGATTCCATTGTGCGTCTGGCGTACCCGGGCACAGAGTTTCATGTTCCGGGGCCAGAGCATCCGCTACTGGACCGCAGGGCAAGGAGAGCCTCTGCTTCTGTTACACGGTTTCCCCACCGCCAGTTGGGACTGGCACTACCTGTGGGGCCCTCTGAGCCAACGTTTCCGGGTGATCGCTTGCGACATGCTCGGCTTTGGTGATTCGGACAAGCCCGTCGATCACACTTACAGCCTGATGGAGCAGGCAGACCTGCAGCAGGCATTGCTTGTCCATCTGCAGGTCGCGCAGCCCGTGCACCTGCTGGCCCACGACTACGGCGGCAGCGTGGCTCAGGAACTGCTGGCGCGACACCATGAGCAGCGTGCCGACATCGCCAGTTGCGTGTTTCTCAACAGCGGGCTGTTCCCCGAAAGCTGCCGCATGCTACTGATCCAGAAGCTGCTGCTCAGCCGCTTTGGCTGGCTGGTCGGGCGCTCGTTCGGGCGTGACGACCTGGTGCGTAATGTGATGCAGGTGTACGGCCCCTGCACCCATCCCAGTGAAAGCGCGCTGGATGATTTCTGGAGCCTGATCGCTGCCAACCGGGGCACGCGCATCCTGCACAAGCTGGTGGGCTACATGCCGGAGCGCAGGTTGCACCGCGAACGCTGGGTCGGGGCGATGCAACGTAAAGGCGTGCCGCTGCGCTTGATCAATGGCGTGGTCGACCCGCTTTCCGGCGCGCACATGCTTGAGCGCTACCGGCAACTGGTGCCGGAGCCGGACACCGTGCAGTTACTGGGCATTGGCCATTACCCGCATACTGAGGCGCCGGTGCAGGTGCTGCGCCACTACCTGGCCTTTCGTGAGCAGCCGCTGAGCTTCTACCCGCCGAAAGTGGCGTGGTCATGACGAGGCTTCGGCGTCGGCCACCTGGCAGCCAGGGTGCATGTTCAGACGCCAAAAAAAAGGCCGCTGCAAGCCGCAGCGGCCAATCGAGACGTCAGATCAAGGAGCTTCAAAATCTACGTCGGTGAACCTGGCAGGCTTGAAAGGCGGGGGGGAGAGCCCTTCAAGCCGGCCAGTGAGTCAAGAATAAGCGCTTGATCCGTCAGGAAAAATAGCTTCTGTCGACATTCACCGTTACGTATCAGGCAACAGTGCCAAGTGCTGGGTAAGCTTCCCTGCGCTATTGCCTTTATCATCCGTTCACTCTGCTGCTTCGGTAATTTTGGAGCACAGTTCATGTCTTTCGATTTCAATTTTGGCACCCCCAATCTCGGTGAGGGGTGCCCAGATCCACGCTCTGTGAAAGAACAGGTGAAGGCCATGATGGCTCACGCCCAGGAGCTGCAACAACTGATGGCTACGGTTGCGCAACTGGGCAGCCTGATACCGGAGGCGCATCGACAACAGTTCACCGAGCAGAAGCGTTTACCGTTGGCGGTTGTCGAGTCGCTTGTGCCGCAAAGGCAGGCGGTGCTTGGCCAGTGGTGGGAGCAACAGTCCAGATTAAGTTTGAAACCACTTACTTTGGCGTCCCGTTTGATCCAGCTGATGTTTGCCGAAACGCGCCTCAAGGCCCTTACGTTCAAGGCCTGGGAAGCCGGTATCGAGGCCCTCGAACAGGACGGGGACGCAAACAAGCATGAGGTGTACCTGGTTGCCGGAGATTTGCGTTTTCGTTTGCCGGGTGTCGTCGCCAGCCGTCATGACCTCGAACAGAACCCGGACGCACCTGCGGATTTTCTGATCTACAGCCTGGCCAGCGGTTGCTGGTTCGACACTGAACGCGCGCGCGCAGCCCGTGAACTCGCCCCTGCCTTTGCTGAAGGCAGCCCGTTGCGTTGGCTGTTGTCTTCGCAAGAGCGGGCGGCGTTGTCTACGGAGAGTTTGACACTCGATTTCGTGCCGCTGCAGGTGCCACTTCACAGGTATTTCATCCGTGATCTGCAGGCTATCCAGCTTGAAGCCACCCGGCGCAGCCTGCGGGTCAAGGTCGATGACGCCCGGCGTCTGGCCCAGCTCGACAGTGCGGCTCGGCTTGAGCCTCTGGTGGCTACGCTGCAGAAACGTGCGACGCGGCATGTGCGAGCGTACCGCACCAGCCTGCTGCCCGAATGGCGGCGGTTCATGCAGGGCGAGGAACTGCAAGCCTATCGACAGCTGGAAGATGACCTGCAGGTGAAGGAGAAGCGTTGCACCGAGCGTCTGGCGCAATGGCGCGACCTGCGCAGCTTCGCCAAGAAACAGGTCCAGCAAGCCCTTGGCCTGGATATCGACCCCGAGCAGGTACGACTGCGTGTCAGTCACGTCGATGACCCTGAACAGGCGATGAAACACACCCTGCTCGATTGGGCGCTGAGTGGTGGCTACAGCGGGGGCCAGCTCAAGGTCGAAGTCCTGGGTGAGCGGCACCGTTCCTTGTTGGGGAGTACCTCTATCCAGAGCGTGATCGAAAAACTGGATTTGCGCGTGAACTACGTCAAGCAGATCCGTACGCTCTATGACGACACTTTGACCATGGCCGCACTGTGTGAGGTGCTTGATGCACGGCTGGCGCTGGCCAATCAGGCCGCTCGTCATCAGGGTTTTCACCCGGCGGCGTTCGATCTGTTGCACCACGCACGCCTGGGGAAAATGCAGGCCAATGTCATCAGCGCCGGTCTGGTTTGCCTCAATGGTGCGCAAACGCCCTTGAAGGATCTGCTGTGCCTGGTGCAGGACGATCAGTACCTGCTCTATGCCCCTGGGGCGCCGGGAGGCGATTTTCATCTTTTCGACTCACTCGAAAAAATGGCGCTCGAAATCGGTAGCTGGACCTTGTGGCCGGTAGGCAGTGAATACCTGCTGGGGCAATGCTCGCGGGCCCAGCATGATTCGCTCAAGCGCCATTTGCGCAAGGTCGAGCTGCTACCCACTGACTGGTCCATGCACAGCGTGACGCTCGCGCCGATCAAGTCGCAGCAGTGGCCGGATGTGCTCAAAGCTCTGGCCAAGCGCAAGATCCTTGCCCTGATCGAGGATCAACAGGCCACCACGCCAAGCTGGTTCATCAAGGCCAGTCGTACCGAGCAGCAGGCACTGGTTGATATCGACCAACTGCTCAAGCTGGCGCAGGCCAGGTATCAGTCGCTGATGAAGGTGCCGAGCTTTCGCACCTTCGCCCATCGACAGGTGACGGAAAAGATCAATTCATACCCGGGCAATCGCGGCGGCCCAATCAACCCGGATCAGGTATTGATAACGCTGGAAGAGGATGCCATTCGCACACTGACACAGACTGTCATCAAAGGTTATCCCACGTATTACAATTTCTCCGACTTTGCCCGCATCACCTCGGCTATCGGCCAGGATATCTCGCACCTGAGCCCGGCGCTGCTAGGGAGCTACATTCGTGCTGCCGACCTGGGCAACAAGTACATCGAAGAAGTGAAAGCGCAGTTACTCGACCGCTCTAGGCCGGAATATGAAAGGCTCAGGCAGTGTTATCGCACGCTCTTTGCTTTGAAGATCAGGCGTGCCGTGCTCAGCGAGAAACTTCAGGGAAGCTTGTCGGGCCGCCATGCGCAGTGGCTGGAGTCGGTGAGCGACAGCTTTTCGGGGACCTTGATCGACGCGGCGTGCAACCTTTATCCGTTGTGGATGGACGATTGCCCCGTTCAAGGTGCCTACCTGCTGAAGCATGCTCGTGACCGCGAGCTTGAGCCCTTGGTCTATCTGCCAGAAATCGAGCAAGGCCCCACGCTGCGGACCCTCAGCGAGCTGGCAAGGACTTGGCGTGAGCACGACTTGGCAGGTTATTGCCAAGACCGCGTGCCGTTATCGAGCCAGTCGCGCTTGAACGCATTGATCGAAGAGCAACTGCGCGCCGGCGATGGCATTGGGGTGGTGCTGGATGCCGTCGCCCGAGGCAGGGGCGTGCGGCCGCCGATAGGGGAGACCGGGCGTATCGGGGATCCTGTCCAGGACCTGGAGAAACGTATCAGGCGGATGATCAACGAAGCCGCTGAAGACAGCGCCGACGCTGCCGAGCGTATTTCGTCCGTGGTGGTGGAGTGGGGGATCGTACTGGCCGGCATCCTCACCGTGCCGTTTCCGCCGGCGGCCATGGCCGTCGGGCTGTTCTGTGCGGCCAGGTCCTTCATCACCGGGGCCATCGCGTGGAGCGATGGCGACCGTTCCGCCGCCTTGCTGTCGTTCGCGGCGGGGGTTGCAGGAACGGTGGCTTCCACGGGGGTCTTGGTGCGGCTGTTCGGTGCCGCACAGAAATACATCACCGTGCTTTCCCGGGCAGAGGTGTCGCAGCCCACGGCATTCTCGCGTGTGATCGGGCGGCTATGCGATGACTACGGGGATCTGGTGAGTGAGGTGGCGCCCGCCCTTTATGACGGCTTCTCTCAGGAACTGCTCTGGCTCGTCGAGGAGGAAACGCTAGACGTCGAAGCGCAGTGTGGGTTGCCCGCGTAACCCATGCGCCAGCTCACGGTTCGTGCGGCCGTGAGCAGGCTCTGCGCCGCCGGCCCATGTTCATCGGCATGGAAGATCGACGTCGGCCCGACCACGGTCATCACCGCGGCGATCTGCCCCATGGCGTTGAATACCGGCGCCGACAGCGCATCCACCCCCGGCATCAGCAGGCCATGCACATGGTGCAGGCCCTTTTCGCGGATGCCGGCCAGCAGTGTGTGATAGTCACTGGCGGTTTGTTGCAAAGCGGCCAGTTCCCTGTCGCGCAGCTCCTGGGTTTCTCGCTCGGGCAGGTAGGCGGCGAATACCAGCCCGGTGGACGAACTGAGCAACGGCAGCACCGAACCGATCTGGGTCACCACGGTGACCGCGCGCACGGCAGGTTCGATGCTTACCACCGTGGCCCCCTGGTTGCCCCACACGGCGATGAAGCAGCTTTCGTTGAGCTCATCTCGCAACTGCGACAACGGCATCGCCGCCACCTTCAGCACATCGATGCTGCCCAGCGCCGCCAGCCCCACCCGCAATGCCTCGCGCCCCAGCCCGTAATGGTTGGTGGCCGCATCCTGTTCGGCAAAACCACTGGCAATCAGCGCCTGCAGGTAGCGATGCACTTTGCTCGCAGGCATCTGCACGTGCTCGGCCAGGCGTGATAGTGACGTCGAGGGTGAGAGTTCTGCGAGGGCCTTGAGGATGTCGGTGCCGACTTCCGCCGAGCGGACCTTCTGCTTGCCGGTGTCGGTGGGGGAGCTGGCTTTGGCCATGGGAGGGGAGGTTCCGGATTTATCGTGTCGCCTTTATAGCTTGACGCCTTGAGCGGAGCAAATTACGTTATTCGTAATCTGATTACGATAAAAACAAAATCCGGAGGCATCGATGAACCGCGACACGTCGCCCGACCTTCACTACCTGAGTGGCTTCGGCAACGAATTCGCCAGCGAAGCATTGCCCGGGGCGCTGCCTGTTGGGCAGAACTCCCCGCAGAAGGCCCCGTATGGCCTGTATGCCGAGCTGCTGTCGGGCACGGCGTTCACCATGGCCCGCAGCGAGCTGCGCCGTACCTGGCTGTACCGCATTCGCCCTTCTGCCTTGCACCCACGCTTCGAGCGCCTGGCGCGCCAGCCGCTCGGCGGGCCACTGGGTGGCATCAACCCCAACCGCCTGCGCTGGAGCCCGCAGCCGATTCCTGCTGAACCGACCGATTTCATCGAAGGTTGGCTGCCCATGGCTGCCAACGCCGGAGCGGAAAAACCGGCTGGCGTGAGCATCTACATCTACCGCGCCAACCGGTCCATGGAACGGGTGTTCTTCAACGCAGACGGTGAGCTGCTACTGGTGCCGGAACAGGGCCGCCTGCGTATCGCCACCGAGCTGGGCGTGATGGAGGTCGAACCGTTGGAAATTGCGGTGATCCCACGTGGCATGAAGTTCCGCGTCGAACTGCTCGACGGCCAGGCCCGTGGCTACATCGCGGAAAACCACGGTGCGCCGCTGCGTCTGCCGGACCTGGGCCCGATCGGCAGCAACGGCCTGGCCAACCCCCGCGACTTCCTCACGCCTGTGGCCCACTACGAAGAAGCCGAAGGCCCGGTGCAACTGGTACAGAAGTTCCTGGGTGAGCACTGGGCCTGCGAGCTGCAGCACTCGCCACTGGACGTTGTGGCCTGGCATGGCAGCAACGTGCCGTACAAGTATGACCTGCGCCGCTTCAACACCATCGGCACGGTCAGCTTCGACCACCCGGACCCCTCGATCTTCACCGTGCTCACCTCGCCAACCAGCGTGCATGGCATGGCCAACATGGACTTCGTGATTTTCCCGCCACGCTGGATGGTGGCCGAGAACACCTTCCGTCCGCCATGGTTCCACCGCAACCTGATGAACGAGTTCATGGGCCTGATCAATGGCGCCTACGACGCCAAGGCCGAGGGCTTCCTGCCGGGTGGTGCCTCGTTGCACGGGGTGATGAGTGCCCATGGCCCCGACGCCGAAACCTGTGAAAAGGCCATTGCCGCTGACCTGGCGCCACACAAGATCGACAACACCATGGCCTTCATGTTCGAGACCAGCCAAGTGTTGCGCCCGAGCCTGCAAGCCCTTGAATGCCCGCAATTGCAGGCCGACTACGATAGTTGCTGGGCGACTTTGCCGAGCACCTTCAACCCGAACCGGAGATAATCCATGAACCACTCTGCCAATGCCCGTAGCTGGGTCGAGCACGCCAACGGGCACAGCGACTTCCCCCTGCAGAACCTGCCATTGGGCATCTTCAGCCGGCCGGGTGAAGCCAGGCGCTGTGGCGTGGCCATCGGCGACGCGATCCTCGACCTGGAGGCGGTGCTGGCCGCCGGGCTGTTCGACGGGGCGGCCAAGGCCGCCGTTGAAGCCACCCGCGGCGGGGCTCTGAACGCATTCTTCGCTTTGGGCCGCAACGCCCGCGTAGCCCTGCGTGAGCGTTTGCAGGTGCTGCTGGGCGAGCACAGCGAACACCAGGCAGCCCTGAAGCCGGCGCTGCTCCCGGCCAGCGACTGCCAGCTGCACGTGCCAGCGCAGATCGGTGACTACACCGATTTCTACGTTGGTATCGAGCATGCGAAGAACGTGGGCAAACTGTTCCGCCCCGACAACCCACTGCTGCCCAACTACAAATACGTGCCGATCGGTTATCACGGCCGCGCCTCCACCATCCGCCCGTCCGGCACCGACGTGCGTCGGCCCAAGGGCCAGACCCTGCCGGCGGGGCACACCGAGCCGAGCTTCGGCCCTTGCGCTCGTCTGGACTACGAACTGGAACTGGGTATCTGGATTGGCCAGGGCAATGACATGGGCCAGGCAATTCCGGTAGGCGATGCCGCCGAGCACGTAGCCGGCCTGTGCCTGCTCAACGATTGGTCGGCGCGCGATATCCAGGCCTGGGAATACCAGCCACTGGGGCCGTTCCTGTCCAAGAGCTTCATCACCACCATTTCGCCCTGGGTGGTTACCGCCGAAGCGTTGGAGCCGTTCCGCTGTGCCCAGCCGGCTCGTCCCGAAGGTGACCCGCAGCCGCTTTCGTACCTGCTGGACAAGCGCGACCAGGCCAGCGGTGCATTCGATATCGAACTCGAAGTGCTGCTGCTGACCGAGCGCATGCGTGAGCAGGGCATTGCCCCGCACCGCCTGACCCTGAGCAACACCCGCAGCATGTACTGGACCGTGGCGCAGCTGGTGGCGCACCACAGTGTCAACGGCTGCCAGCTGCAGCCAGGTGACCTGTTCGGGTCGGGCACGCTGTCGGGCGCCACGCCGGGATCGTTCGGTAGCCTGCTGGAGATCACCGAAGGCGGCAAACTGCCGGTCGAGCTGGCCAGCGGCGAGGTGCGCAAATTCCTCGAAGACGGCGACGAAATCATCCTGCGTGCCCGCTGCACACGTGACGGCGTGGCCAGCATCGGTTTCGGTGAGTGCCGCGGCACGGTCATCGCAGCCAACTGAGGAGGCAGGGGTATGGAGCTGTACACCTATTACCGTTCCACCTCGTCCTACCGGGTGCGCATTGCCCTGGCACTGAAGGGGCTGGCTTACCAGTCCCTGCCGGTCAACCTGCTGCAGGGTGAGCAGCGTGGCGAGGGCTATGTAGCCGTCAACCCGCAGGGCCGCGTACCGGCCTTGCGCACCGACGGTGGTGAGGTGCTGGTGCAGTCGCCGGCGATCATCGAGTACCTGGAAGAGGTTTATCCACAGCCTGCGTTGCTGCCGGCCACCGCCGAGGCACGGGCCAGGGTACGGGGGGTGGCGGCCATCATTGGTTGCGACATTCATCCGCTGCACAACGTCAGTGTGCTCAACCGGCTGCGCCAGGCCGGTCAGGATGAGGGGCAGGTCAACCAGTGGATCGGCCACTGGATCAGCCAAGGGCTCGCGGCAGTGGAGCAACTGATTGGCGATCACGGTTTCTGCTTTGGCGACACGCCTGGGCTGGCGGATGTGTACCTGATCCCGCAGTTGTACGCGGCCGAACGCTTCAACATCGACCTCGACAGCTTCCCGCGCATCCTGCGGGTTGCCGCACTGGCGGCCGCGCACCCGGCGTTCGCCAAGGCCCATCCCGCCCAGCAGCCGGACAGCCCGGCTCAGTGAAGTGAACGGTTCGCCGCCGGAAGCTTGCCGATTCGCTCGGACAGCTTCAGGCGCTGGACCGGGTCTTCCGTCAGCAGCAATGCATGCTCCAGGTCGAAGCGCTCGGCCTGCGGGCAATCCAGATGATGGTAGAGAGAGGCGCGAGTCATGTAGTCGCTCACCTGCACCGGGCCCAACTGCATGATCCGCTCTGAATCGATCAATGCCGCCAGGTGGTTGTCGTTACTGATGTGCAGTTGGCGCAGGTTGCGTGACAGGCGTTGCAGCATCTGCAGCGGGCTGGCGCTGCGCAGGTGCTCGGCTGTCAGCGCCAGGTGCGGGCCGAACTGGCGCGCCAGCAATTCGCGGCAGTCGCTGGGATACAGGCGCCGGCCGCCACAGGGATCGAGCAGGTGGTCGGCACCCGGCACGCGCAGCAGGAAATGCCCAGGGAAGCCCACACCCTCCAGCGGTATGGACAGGCGCCTGGCCAGTTCCAAAGCGAGGATGGCCAGGGTCAGTGGTTGGCCGCGGCGGCGCTGCAGTACCTTGTCCATCATCGCCGCATGGGGGCGCAAGGGGTGATATTCATCCTGCTGAAAGCCCAGCGCATTCAGCTGGCGCAGCAGTGGCTGGGCCAGTTCGCTTAGTGGAAGCATCGGCAGGTTGGCGCTTATCTCGCGCTGCAGGTCGTGCAGCGCAGCAAGGCTGGCCGCGGGCTCGACACCAGGGTCGTGCTCGGCGGCAATCCACAATGCGGCTTCCAGCAGGTCGACAGGCTCGCGTTCCAGGCAGGCCAGGCAGGCTTGACGTGGCTTCATGGGGTATCTCCACACACGTTTGAGTATTAGCCGTGGCGCGTGGTTTCGTCCAGTGGTCCGGCGGCGGCGTCGAGGCTGAGGCCGTGCCTATACTGGAAGGAGCACCTCGTAGGGGAGCCGGTCGATGTTCGCGCTGATGCAAAGCACCCGTACCCAGTCACTGCACCTGTTCAATGACCCGCCTACGGGCCTGAAAGCCGTTGTGGCAATCCACAGTGAGCATTTGGGCCCGGCCATGGGGGGGTGCCGCTACCTGCCTTACGCCGATGACGAAAGCGCCATGACCGACGCGATTCGCCTAGCCCAGGGCATGAGCTACAAGGCAGCACTGGCCGGCTTGCCGATGGGGGGTGGCAAGGCGGTAATCATGCGCAACCCGCATGTGGAAAACCGCGCAGCGCTGTTCGAGGCCTTTGGCCGCTTCATCGATACCTTGCATGGGCGCTTCATCATCGCCGTGGACAGTGGCACCTCGACCTTGGACATGGACTGCATTGCCCACAGCACGCCCTACGTGACCAGCACCACTGCATCGGGCGACCCATCGCCACATGCGGCGATGGGGGTGTTCGCGGGCATACGTGCCACAACCTCGTTCCGGCTGGGCAGCGATGACCTGAGAGGCTTGCGGGTAGCGGTCCAGGGGTTGGGCAATGTTGGTTATGCCCTGGCGGAGCAATTGCATGCGGTGGGCGCGGAGCTGCTGGTCAGCGACTTGGACCCGGGGCGGGTGCGGCTGGCGATGGAGCAGTTCGATGCCAAACCGGTGACCAACGATGCGTTGATCAGTACCCCTTGCGATATCTTTGCACCCTGCGGCGTGGGCCCGGTACTGAACGGGCAGAGCGTGATGCAACTGCGTTGTGCGGCAGTGGCGGGGGCGGCCAACAACCAGCTGACTACCTTGCAGGTGGCAGACCAGCTGGAGTCGCGCGGCATATTGTATGCACCTGACTACGTGATCAATGCCGGTGGGCTGATCTATGTGGCACTCACCCACCGTGGCGAAGACCAGCGCACCATTACTGCGCACCTGGCGCGGATCCCTTCACGGCTGACCGAAGTGTTTGGCCATGCGCAGGCGGAGAAGCGTTCGCCGGCAAGGGTGGCGCAGATGTTGGCGGAGCGGTTGTTGTATGGCTGAAGGTTGATGATGGCGTGGTGGGCCACTTCGCGGGTAAACCCGCACAGCTCCAGCGATATCACTCGGCAGCAGTACCCTCAAGCAATTCGGCCAGCGCATCCGGCTGGCTTTTGAACGCCCGGGCGAACACATCGCGGTTCTTCGCCATGTAGATACCGGCTTCCTCGACCTGCTGCTCGGTCAGCGACGGCACCGCCTTGTGCAGCACTTCGGCCAGGCGCTCGGCCAGTTCGAGCATCTTGTCGTGACGGTCTGCTTCGGCCTTATCCATGAACAAGCGCTCCGGGTCGCGGCTGCTGCGGTACACCACTTCGACGGCCATTCATCACCTCTATGCCTTTTTGCTGGTTGTGTTGCGGTTTACTGTATCTATATACAGTAATGGCAATACTGGTTGGTTCGCAAGCAGAAATTGTAGCGTGGCATAGACCGAGTGCTGCGGGTGCCTTTGCCTTGGTTTTTGCGGTGTTGCGGAGATCGAGCGCCGCCCGCGCGGCGCATCGCGAGCAAGCTCGCTCCTACATTTGTTTCGGGCCAGTATCGCCTGTGCCTGCGCGCGCGACCGCCTTGTTTGTCCCTCACGATATCGAGGTGAGCTCCAGGGCCATGCCTCAAGGTGCCTTGCGGCAATCGGTCGCCTTCCAAGACAGGGGCTTGGCCCTTTAACTGCATGGCACAAGCGTCACATCAGCGACGCATCATCCTTAAAGACGTATCGGGGAATGGAACATCGTGAACATCAAATGGGCAGAAAAACTGCGCAAGGGCCTGCACGGCTCGGCCGACTCGCTGGGCAACCTGTGCGTCGAGGCGTTCCATTACCTGGCGCTGTTCGGCATTGGCGCCATCACCGCCTACGCGGCGGTGGTGACGTTCCTGGACATGCTGGGCAAGGGCGGGATCAGTGTCGATGACATCCTGCTGTTGTTCATCTACCTGGAGCTGGGGGCGATGGTGGGGATCTACTTCAAGACCAACCACATGCCGATCCGCTTCCTGCTGTACGTGGCAATCACCGCGCTCACTCGCCTGCTGATCGGCGATGTTTCGCACCACAAGGCACCCGATGAAGGGCTGTTGTACCTGTGCGGCGGCATCCTGTTGCTGGCGTTCTCGATCCTGGTGGTGCGCTACGCTTCGTACCGCTACCCCTCGACCAAGGTGCTGGACGCCAACGGCAAGGCAGTGGAGGAGGGCAAGTAGCCCTCAATTGGCAACAAAATGGCGCGGCTCGTGGCGGGCGTCACGGGTCAGCGCGGCCAGCACTTGCAGGGGGTTCTGGCTGAGTTCGATCGCAAGGCCCAGGCGGATGCTGTCGATCACCCGTTGCAGGCGCACCGGGTCATTGCGTTGGGCCGGGGTGATGAGGCGCTTGGCGACCACGCCGGCGTCGTCGGACAGGGTCAGCATGATGCTGCCGTCGAGGTTGGCAATGCTCAGGTTCACCCGGTATTCGGGGGCG
Organism: Pseudomonas sp. TYF_14; assembly: GCF_043105275.1. NCBI lineage: Bacteria > Pseudomonadati > Pseudomonadota > Gammaproteobacteria > Pseudomonadales > Pseudomonadaceae > Pseudomonas > Pseudomonas sp. TYF_14. The sequence goes on along the minus strand of NZ_JBICLK010000009.1, from coordinate 99,005 downwards.
AATGCAGCACTGATTCGTTCGAATGGGTTGTTCATGGTCTTGCTTCTGCGGTGAGTGATGCAGAGGTTGACCGGGACGTTCGCATGTTGGTTCAGCGCCATTGATCGGCACAAACGAAAACGCCCGGCTCAAGGCCGGGCGTTTTGCATTGCCGATCAGGCGTCCGGGTCACTCAGTTCCAAGGCGCCGCGCTTGCTGCGCAGCTTGCCGTAGAAGTGCTCCAGCGCGTGATTGAGCTTGGTGGCGGCACCGTCGACTGCCTGGTCCAGCGAACTGGCGGTGTGGGTCACGGAAATCGGTTGGTGGCCTTTCGGGCGAGCCTCCATCTGGCAGCGTTTGTCATGCGGTCCGGGCTTGACGCCGTTCTCGTCGCGCAGGTGAACCTCGATGCGGGTGAGGTCTTCTTCGTAACGTTCCAGTGAGTTCTGCAGTGTGCTGCGGACCCATTGGTCGAGCCGGGCGTTACCGTCGAAATCGTTGCTGCTGTTGACCTGGATTTGCATGATTCAATCCTTATTCAGCTTGCTCGCATGGAGACGCGCCTAGGCCCTTGAGACCCTTGGAATTTCTGCGCCTCTTGACTCTAAGGTCAGGCAACTGCGGAATGAATTCAAGCCCTTTTTGAAAATAAATTTCTTGTTGCAGATTGTCTGACTGCGGCATGCCGTTCCGTCGGCCAATCGGCTGGCGGGTTCTGGGCTTTGCTTATGAGAATTGAAATCATTATTATTGCAGCCTTTAAAACGCCCGGACCCCGCCATGACGCGCAAAACCGCCGGCCTTCCCCTCAGCTATCGCCTGGCCGTGACATCCCGTAGCCTGGCGGCGCTGCTGGGCGGCTACTTGCTGGCGTCGATGGCCAGTGTCTGTATTGCCTTGGTGGCGCCGTTGCCAAAGGTCGATGCCACGCTCACCGGCCTGTTGCTGTCGTTCGTCTTCTACCTGCTGGCGTTCATCTGGTGTTTCGCCTGCCGCAGCGCCTGGCGTGCCTGGTTGGGCGTATTGGCGCCAAGCCTGCTGCTGGGCGTGATCAGCGGCGTTGCCTACTGGATGAAAAACCCATGAAAGAAGGCTTCCGCCAGGCAATGGCCTGGCTGCACACCTGGACCGGCCTGATCTTCGGCTGGCTGTTGTTCGCCATCTTCCTTACCGGCACGCTGTCGTACTTCAAGGAAGAAATCACTCATTGGTCGCAGCCTGAAGTGCGCAGCCATGCCCTGGACCCGATCAATAGCCTGGCAGTCGCTCAACGTTACCTGCAGGACAATGCAGGGCATTCGAGTACCTGGTTCATTCGCATGCCGAACGAACGGGAGGCCGCCTTGAGTGTGGGCTACCGCGACCCCAGTGGCGGCCCGCGTGGCTTCGTCAGGAAAACCCTCGATACCCAGACCGGCCAGCCGGTGGAAGCACGTGACAGCCGCGGTGGTGAGTTCTTCTACCGCTTTCACTTCCAGCTTCAGATGCCTTACCCGGTTGGCCGTTGGCTCTCGACGTTCTGCGCTTTCATCATGCTGCTGGGGTTGGTCACCGGCATCATTACCCACAAGAAGATCTTCAAGGAGTTCTTCACCTTCCGCCCTGGCAAGGGGCAGCGTTCCTGGCTGGACGGGCACAATGCCATCGGCGTGCTGGTGCTGCCGTTTCACCTGATGATCAGCTACAGCAGCCTGGTGCTGTTCATGTACATGGTGATGCCGGCGGGCATCATGGCCAGCTACGGCAATGACACCGACAAGTACTTCAACGACCTGTTTGGCCGCAACGATGCGCCCAAGGCGGCCCAGGTGGCCACGCCGCTGGTAGCGCTGCCGAGCCTGTACGCCAAGGTGCAGGAGCTGCAGCCGGGGGCGCGTGTCGGCAACATCCAGGTGCAGAACCCGGGCGACAGCAATGCCCGCGTTACCTTCACCCAATCGGCAGCCGACCACGTGGCTTATCGGCGTAGCGCCAACTGGACATTCGATGGGGCCAGTGGTGCGCTGTTGAGCCAAGGCAAGCCAGAGAGCGGGGTAATGATGACCGCCTTCAGTTTCGCCGGCCTGCACATGGGTAACTTTGCCGGGCCTTGGCTGCGCTGGCTGTACTTCTTCTTTGGCGTGGCCGGTACTGCGGTGATTGGTACCGGGTTGGTGATGTGGTTGGGCAAGCGCCAGCTCAAGCACGCCAAGAACGGGCATATGCCAGGTGAGCTGCGTTTGGTCGAAGTGCTCAATATTGCCAGCATGAGCGGCTTGTTGCTGGCGGTGGCGAGCTTCTTCTGGGCCAACCGCCTGGTGCCCATGGCTGTCGAAGGCCGCGCCGACTGGGAGGTCAATGCTTTCTTCATCGCCTGGGGCCTGTCGCTGGTGCACGCCGTGCTGCGTAGCGGGCGCAAGGCCTGGGGCGAGCAACTGGCGCTGGGGGCGCTGGCCTTCGCCCTGCTGCCGTTGCTCAATGGCCTGACGACTGACCGGGGCTTGAACCATTCGGTACTGGAGGGCGACTGGGCCATGGCCGGCTTCGATCTGACAGCCCTGGGGACCGGCCTGTTTCTGGCCTGGCTGGCTCGCAAGATGCTGGTCAGCCCCACGCCCGTAGCCAAGCGCGCGGCACGTGCGACAAAAAAACCGAGCGTTGAAACGTTGGGGGCGAGCTGATGCTGGGTAACGCACTGATCGCCTTTGCAGGCTTCGTTGCCCTGTGCCTGGCGATGGAAAAGCATTTCAGCGACTTGCTTGGGCGCAAGCCGCGCCCGCGCCACTTGCACCTGTTGCGTTTTGCAGGTTGGCTGCTGCTGATACTGTCGCTGGTGCTCAGCGTGCACCAGCGTGGCTGGGCCCTCGGCCTGGTGGAGTGGACCGCGGTGATGATGGCCGGGGTAACACTGTGGGTGTTCGGCCTGCCGTACCAGCCTCGTCTGCTGCTGGGCCTGGCCGCCGTCAGCGTGGTGCTGGGCCCGATGCTCGCCGTGTTTGCCGTGTGACCCCCGTGAGCGAGCCAGGGGATATCATCGAGCCTCACGCTGACAGCGCAGGCGCACGTGCACGTTTCGTCCAGGTGTTCCAGGCCCAGCGTGCGCGTATGGAGGCGTTGGTAAGCCGTCGGGTCGGCTGCCGCGCCACCGCTTCGGACCTGGTCCAGGAATTGTTCCTTCGTTTCTGGCGTCGCCCCGAGGTCAAGGTCGAGGCGCTGGACACTTACCTGCTGCGTTGCGCGGGCAACCTGGCCATAGACCACCTGCGCAGCGAAAGTAGCCGCGAACGCGTGGCCGAAGCCGCTGTGCCGGTGAGCGAGGCGAGCCTGGCCCAGGCCCCTGAGCAGGCCGTGGAGGTCGACCACGACTTGCAGCGTATCGAGGCCACCTTGCGTGCCTTGCCCGAGCGCACCCGGCAGATCTTCCTGCTCAACCGCATTCACGGCTGTAAGTACAGCGAGATCGCCAAAGCCATGCAGCTGTCACAGAGCGCCGTGGAAAAGCATATGATGCGCGCCCTTGAAGCGTGCAAGGCGAGTGTTGCCGAGCCCGCGTCCACCCCACGCCGGCCAGGGAGCGCCCGTCGATGAGCCGTTTACCGCCGATCACCGAAGCGCAGTTCCAGGCTGCCCTGCAATGGTTCAACCGGATCAACGAGCAACCCCGGCAAGCCGAAGGCGCGGCATTCAAGCGCTGGTTGCTGGCCGACCCCGCACACCGCGCAGCCTACGAACAGGCCCAGGTGCTTTGGCAGAAAAGCGCCGCCCCGGCGGCGCGGCTGGCGGACGAAGAACAGGACGCCCTGCAGCGCTACCTCGATGCCATGGCCAGACCGCCGGCTGGTGGCGGGTGGCGGCGGGTGGCAGGGCTGGCGTTGGCAGCCTGCCTGGTGCTGGCCGTGGGTGTCGCCGGGGGCTGGCACCCGGGGTACTGGTTGCGGGACCTGCAGGCGGACTACAGCAGTACCGGGCAGATTCGCCAGGTGATTTTGGCCGACCAGTCTCAGGTGACGCTTGATGCAGGTAGCGCCATTGCGGTCGACTTCGCCCGGGGTGAGCGCCGTGTGCGGTTGCTGCATGGCGCGGCGTTCTTCGAGGTTACCCATACCGGTGAGCCGTTCCTGGTGGAAGCTGCCGGCGGCGAAGTGCGGGTGCTTGGTACCCAGTTCGAGGTGCGTGAACAAAGTGAGGGCGCCCAGGTGACGGTGCGCAGCGGGCGTGTGGGCGTCAGCCCCGCGCAGGGCACTGTGGCGCGAGAACTGACTGCCAACCAGCAGATGACCTACCGCGCAGGCAGGGTAGGCGACACCCTGGCGGTGGACAGTGACAACCGCCTGGCCTGGCGCCAGGGGTGGCTGAACTATTACCAGGTGCCGCTGGCGCAGGTGATCGAAGACCTTGGGCGATATTATCCGGGGCGTATCCTGTTGCTCGATGGTGACCTGGGGCAGCGCAAGGTCAGCGGAAGCTTCCCGGTGGCCGAGCCGCTGCTGGCGCTGGATTCGCTGGGCAAGGTGATGGGTTTTTCACGGCAGACCGTGTTGGGGCGTTTGACCCTGGTTCGGTAGTTGCCTGTGCCAGCCTCTTCACGGGTAAACCCCCCGTAGGGGCGGGTTTACCCGCGAAGAGGCCGCCACAGCAAAAATATTTCCAGGCACAGGTGAGGTAACAGCACGTGGCATCCGTGTAATGAGTGAAAGTGCGATTGATTCGCAATAATCACCCCCTCACAGGTCTGCGTCCATGAAGTTCTCCCCGCGTTGCGTCCCTCTCTGGTTCGGCCTTGCTGCGCTCCCGGCCTTCGCTGTCGCCCCCCTGGCAAGCGCGGCCGAGCAGCTGCAGGCCTATGCCTTCGCCCAGCCGGCCCAACCCTTGGCCCAGGCCCTGAACGCCTTCAGCCGTACCACTGGCCAGAGCGTGGTCTACACCCTCGAGCTGCCGGGCGTGCAAGCGCCAGCGCTGAATGGTCGGTTCAGCGCCGAGCAGGCGCTGCAACAACTGCTGGGCAACGCTGGGCTGGCCTGGCGCCGCGTCGACGCACGTACCCTGACCCTCGAACCAGCAGACACCTCCGGAGCCCTCAGCCTGCAGGCCACCACCGTGACCTCGCAACTGGACGACTACAGCTACCAGCCCCCGGCCAGCGCTTCGATCATGCGCGGCCAGGGCCCGAACCAGGACATCCCCCAGGCAATCAACGTGGTACCGGCCCAGGTCATCCGCGACCAGGCCCCGCGCAACCTCGATGATGCCCTGGCCAACGTCAGTGGCATTACCCAGGGCAACAACTTCGGCGGCACATCCGACACGGTTATGAAACGTGGCTTCGGCGACAACCGCGACGGCTCGATCATGCGCGATGGCATGCCCGTGGTGCAGGGTCGCAACCTCAACGCCAGCACCGAGCGGGTCGAAGTGCTCAAGGGCCCTGCCTCGCTGCTGTACGGTATCCAGGATCCGGGTGGGGTCATCAACGTGGTCAGCAAGCGTCCGCAGTTGCAGCAGTACAACGCCCTGACCGTGCGCGGCTCGACCTATGGCAGCGGCAAGAACGGCAGCGGTGGCGGGCTCGACAGCACGGGCGCACTGGGTGACAGCAACTTCGCCTACCGCCTGGTCGTCGACCACGAAGACGAGGACTACTGGCGCAACTACGGCGTGCACCGCGAATCGCTGGTGGCGCCGTCGCTGGCCTGGCTGGGCGAAGACACCCAGGTGGTGCTGGCCTACGAGCACCGTGAATTTCTCTATCCGTTCGACCGTGGCACCGCGTTCGGCAACAACGGCCACCCGCTGAACATCCCTGCCACGCGCCGCCTGGACGAGCCGTTCAACGACATGGAAGGGCGCTCCGACCTGTATCGCCTGGAAGTCGACCATCAGCTGGCCGATGACTGGAAGCTGCACTTCGGCTACAGCTTCAATCGTGAGACCTACGATGCCAGCCAGGTTCGCGTGACCGGCGTCAACGAAACCCAAGGCACGCTGACACGCAGCATCGACGGTACCCACAACGCCATGAGCCGTGACCAGTTCGTGACCCTGAGCCTCAATGGCAATGTCGAGCTGGCGGGGATGCAGCATGACCTGCTGTTCGGCATTGACCATGAAGACCGCAAGATCTTTCGCGGTGACCTGATTCGCCAGACACCACAGTCCACGTTCAGTTATCTGGACCCGGTCTACGGGCAGGAAGTGGAGGGCACCAACGTGCGAGCCAGCGACAGCGACCAGACCGACAAGCTGCGCACCGATGCGCTGTTCGTGCAGGACGCGCTGCACCTCGATGAGCACTGGATCCTTGTAGCAGGTGCGCGTTTCCAGCAGTACGACCAGTACGCTGGCCGCGGTCGCCCGTTCAAGGCCAATACCGACATCAGTGGCCAGGCCTGGGTACCTCACGCCGGTATCGTTTACAAAGTCGACGACCAGCTCTCGTTCTATGGCAGCTACAGCGAGTCGTTCAAGCCCAACTCGACCATCGCGCCGCTGACCGGCAATGTCGTGCTCGACTCCTCGGTGGCACCTGAGGAGGGCAAGGCGTGGGAGCTGGGCGCCAAGCTCGACATGCCAGGCCGCATCACAGGCACCCTGGCATTGTTCGATATCACCAAGCGCAATGTACTGGTCTCGAACTTTGACGCCGTCACAAGCGAGACGGTCTACAGCAATGCGGGTGAGGTCAGTTCACGCGGTGTGGAACTCGACGTGACCGGCCAGCTCAGCGAGCGCTGGAGCCTGATCGGCAGCTATGCACTGACCGATGCCAAGGTCACCAAGGACCCTGATCTTGAGGGCAATCGCCTGCAGAACGTGGCCCGCCACAGCGGCTCGCTGTCGGCGGTGTATGACTTTGGCAGCCTGTTCGGGAGTGACCGGCTGCGCTTCGGTGCCGGCGCCCGTTATGTGGGCGAGCGTTCGGGTAACGCGACCAATACCTTCGACCTGCCGAGCTATACCGTTGCCGATGCGTTTGCCACTTATGAAACCAAACTCGACGAACACAACGTGCGCCTGCAACTGAACGTGAAGAACCTGTTCGACAAGGTGTATTACAGCTCGGCGGTGAACCAGTACTTTGTGGCGATTGGCGATGCGCGGCAGGTCAGTTTGTCGAGCACCTTCGAGTTTTAGGCAAATGGGGCCGCAGAGCGGCCCCGGTTTCAGATGAAAAAGGCCTTGCGGTATTCGCCAGGTGTGGCCCCCAGGGCTTGGCGAAACCGGTTGCTGAAATGGCTGGCACTGGCAAACCCGCACAATAAGGCAATCTCTCCCAGCGGCATTACTCCCAGCCGCAACAACTGGCACGCCCGGTGCAGCCGCCGGGCCAGCAGATACTGGTGCGGCGGGAGCCCGAAACTGGCGCGGAACATGCGCGCAAAGTGGTATTCGGACAGATTGCAGCGCAGCGCCAGCTCGTCCAGGGTGATGGGCTGGTCCAGGTGTGCCTCGAGGTAGTCGACCAACTGCCGGCGCAGGTTTGGCGCCAGCCCGCCTTTCAGGCGCAGGCCTTGGCGCAACCCGACCTGGCTGAGCAGCGCATGGTCCACGATCTCGTGCGCCAGGCTGCTGGCCAGCAGGCGCTCGCCGGGCTCGTCCCAGTCCAGCTGGATCAATTGACGAAAGCGGCCAGCCTGCTGCGGGTCGTCCAGAAAGGTCGCTTCCTGCAGTTGCAGCTCGCGCGGTTCCCGGTCGAGCAGGCGTACACAGCCCAGGGCGAACTGTGCCTCGCTGACATACAGGTGTGCCAGGCGGATCGCGCCATTGACGACCCAGTTCGATTCCTGCCCGGCCGGCATCACGCACAGCTTGTCGGGCGCACCTTTGTCGGCCGGGCGCTGGCGGCGGAAGGTGCCGGTGCCGTCGGCGATGTAGCACGACAAGGTGTGATGGCTAGGCGCCTGGTAGTCGCGCGCATCGTCACGGTTGCTCCACAACGCCGCCGCCAGTCCGTCGCCCAGGTGCGCGCTCAGCTCCAGCCTGGCATTGGGCGAGGCATGCATGGCGTTGAACACTTGCAACTGGGTGAGTGGCGTCATGGGCGGGTCCTCTTGCCTGCCATCCTACTGCGCCCTGGATCGAGTGACAGCTACCGGCGCAAGAAAAGCGCAAGTTTGTGCAAGCAGCCAGAGGCCGATCGCAAGAACACTGGTGATCCCTGTAGGAGCGGGTTTACCCGCGAAGCGCCGGGCACCGATTTCCAAAGGCCCAAGGAACCGCCACCATGAACCTGTCACTCTACCTGCTCACCGTCCTGATCTGGGGCACCACCTGGATCGCCCTGAAACTCCAGCTAGGCGTGGTCGCGATCCCGGTTTCGATCGTCTACCGCTTCGCCCTGGCCGGCCTGATCCTGTTTGCTTTCCTGTTGATTACCCGCCGGCTGCAACCCATGAACCGCCGTGGCCACCAGATCTGCCTGGCCCAGGGCCTGTGCCTGTTCTGCGTCAACTTCATCTGCTTCCTCAGCGCCAGCCAGTGGATCGCCAGCGGCTTGATCGCGGTGGTGTTCTCAACCGCCACACTGTGGAACGCGCTTAACGCCCGCATTTTCTTCGGCCAGAAAATCGCCGGCAATGTGCTTGGCGGTGGTGCCTTGGGCCTGCTTGGCCTGGGCCTGCTGTTCTGGCCGGAGCTGTCGCATCACGCAGCCAGCCGCGAAACCCTGTACGGCCTTGGCTTGGCCCTGTTGGGTACGCTGTGCTTCTCGGCCGGCAACATGCTGTCGAGCATGCAGCAGAAGGCCGGGCTCAAGCCGATGACGACCAATGCCTGGGGCATGGTCTATGGGGCGGTGATGCTGGCGGTGTTCTGTGTGGTCAGCGGCGTGCCGTTCAGCATGGAGTGGAATGCGCGCTATATCGGTTCACTGCTGTACCTGGTGGTGCCGGGGTCGGTGATTGCCTTTACTGCCTACCTGACCTTGGTCGGGCGCATGGGCCCGGAGCGGGCAGCTTACTGCACGGTGCTGTTCCCGTTGGTGGCGTTGAATGTGTCGGCGGTGGCCGAGGGTTATCAGTGGACGGCGCCGGCCTTGCTCGGGTTGGTGGCGGTAATGGCGGGGAATGTGCTGGTGTTTCGCAAGCCCCGGGCCAAGGTGGCTGGGGGTGTTGTGGTAGCCAAATAGGTGATGGGTTGCCTGGGCCGGCCCTTTCGCGGGTAAACCCGCTCCTACAGGGTGCACACCCTTTGTAGGAGCGGGTTTACCCGCGAAGAGGCCGGCACACGCACTCCAAAACGGTCAGCCCTTCCACACCTGCGGGTTCACCAGGTCCCGCGGCCGCTCGCCCAGCAGCGCCGCACGCAGGTTGTCGATCGCCCGGTTGGCCATGGCCTCACGGGTTTCGGCAGTGGCCGAGCCAATGTGCGGCAAGGTCAGCGCATTGGGCAGCTTGAACAGCGGCGAGTCGCTCAGCGGTTCTTTCTCGTACACATCCAGGCCTGCGCCGCGAATGGTGCCCGCCTGCAGCGCCTCGATCAGCGCCGCCTCATCCACCACCGGCCCACGGGCAATGTTGATCAGGAACGCACTCGGCTTCATCAGCTTCAGCTCGCGGCTGCTGATCAGCTTGCGGGTGGCATCGGACAACGGCACCACGATGACCACGAAGTCGGCTTCGGCCAGCAACTGATCCAGGCTGCGGAACTGCGCGCCCAGCTCCTTCTCCAGCGCGGTCTTGCGGCTGTTGCCGCTGTACAGGATCGGCATGTTGAAGCCGAAACGGCCACGGCGTGCCACTGCTGCACCAATGTTGCCCATGCCGACGATGCCCAGGGTCTTGCCATGTACATCGCTGCCGAAGTGGGCCGGGCCTACGGTGGCCTGCCAGTTGCCGGCCTTGGTCCAGGCATCCAGCTCGGCGGTGCGCCGGGCGCAGCCCATGATCAGCGAGAAGCCCAGGTCGGCGGTGCTTTCGGTCAGCACGTCGGGGGTGTTGGTCAGGGCGATGCCGCGCTCGTTGAAGTAGTCGAGGTCGTAGTTGTCATAGCCGACCGACACGCTGGACACCACCTCCAGCCTGGCCGCACCTTCAAGCTGTGCCCGGCCGAGCTTGCGGCCAACGCCGATCAGGCCATGGGCTTCGGGCAGGGCTTCGTTGAACTGGGCGCTGATGTCGCCGAGCTTGGGGTTGGGCAGGATCACGTTGAAGTCTTGCTGCAGGCGTTCGGCCATGGCCGGGGTGATACGGCTGAAGGCCAGGACGGTCTTTTTCATCGGGCAACTTCTCTGCAAGGCGGGGTGGGGCTGTGCTGGTCCCTTCGCGGGCAAGCCCGCTCCTACGGGGGGGCGCGGTGCCTTGTAGGAGCGGGCTTGCCCGCGAAGGGGCCGGAACAGGCGAAATCAATGGTTAGCAACCTACCATTGTCCGCCCCCGCATTGCAGCAGCTTTTTAGTTGGCGATCAGCACCTGATGGGTTTTCAGGTCTGCCTCATGCGCGGCAAGAATCTCTGGCAGCGAGTTGCGCAGGTACTCGACCCAGGTCTTGATCTTGGCATCCAGATACTGCCGCGATGGATAGATGGCATACAGGTTCAACTCCTGCAGGCGATACTCCGGCAGTACCCGTACCAGGCTACCGTCCCGCAGGCCCTCGATAGCCGAATAGATCGGCAGCACGCCTACGCCCATGCCACTGCGGATCGCAGTCTTCATGGCATCGGCGGTGTTCACCATGAACGGCGAACTGGTGATGTTGACCATCTCTTGGCCTTCCGGGCCATCGAACAGCCACTTCTCCAGCGGTATCACCGGGCTGACCATGCGCAGGCAGGCGTGCTTGAGCAGGTCGGCAGGCTTGTGCGCCACGCCATGCTGGGCGATGTAGGCGGGCGAGGCACAGACAATGCTGTAGGTGATGCCCAGGCGCTGCGAAACGAACCCCGAGTCGGGCAGTTCGGTGGCCAGCACGATGGAGACGTCATAACCCTCGTCGAGCAGATCGGGCACGCGGTTGGCCATGGTCAAATCGAAGGTCACGTCCGGGTGCGTTTCGCGGTAGCGGGCGATGGCATCGACCACGAAGTGCTGGCCGACCCCAGTCATCGAATGCACCTTCAACTGCCCGGCCGGGCGCGCATGGGCGTCGCTGGCTTCGGCCTCGGCTTCTTCGACGTAGGTAAGAATCTGTTCGCAACGCATCAGGTAACGCTTGCCGGCTTCGGTCAGCGCAATGCGGCGGGTGGTACGGTTGAGCAGCCTTGTTTGCAGATGGGCTTCCAGGTTGGAGACGGCCCGCGACACGTTCGCGGTGGTCGTATCCAGTTGCGCCGCAGCGGCAGTGAAGCTGCCGAGTTGGGCTACGCAACTGAAAGCACGCATGTTTTGCAGGGTGTCCATGGGTCACTCTCGAGGTAGAGGACAAAATTGTGTCACGAAGTAACTTGGAAAAGAGAAAAAGTTGCCTTCGACCAAAGGCGGATTATCGCTGTTTTGGTAACAAAGATTCGCAGGAATCTGTGCTTATCGCCAGTGCTGCTGCCCCCTAGAATTGCCCGGCCCCTTCACCTCTTCCTCGGGAAATCGCAGCTGTGCCGCGTCGCATCATCAGAACGCTCAAGGCGTTCAGTGCCTGTGCCCTTGCCCTCACCTTGAGCGGCTGTATCGGAACCTGGGGCATTGCCCCGCAAAGCAAGACGCTGCAAGCCAATACCTTGACCACCGACGCGGCCATTCGCGAAGCCGCGACCGACGCTCACTGGCCCGACCAGCAGTGGTGGCACGCCTATGGTGACCCTCAGCTGGACCGCTGGGTTACCCTGGCCGTGGCCGGTAGCCCAAGCCTGGCCATGGCTGCGGCGCGGGTGCGCGAAGCCAAGGCCATGGCCGGTGTGGTCGAGTCGGCGGAAAAACTCCAGGCCAACGGCCAGGCCACGCTCAAGCGCCACAACTGGCCGGAAGACCAGTTCTATGGCCCTGGCGCGCTGTCCGGTGCCAACACCTGGGACAACAACGCTGCCATCGGCTTCAGCTACGCCCTTGACCTGTGGGGCCGTGAACGCAATGCCAGCGAGCAGGCCGTGGACCAGGCGCACATGAGCGTGGCCGAAGCCCGCCAGGCGCAGCTGGAACTGCAGAACAATGTGGTGCGTGCCTACATCCAGTTGAGCCTGCATTTTGCCCAGCGCGATATCGTCAAGGCCGAACTGGAACAGCAGGAGCAGATCCTGGCCCTGGCCAAGCGCAGGCTGGATGCCGGCATCGGCACCCACTTCGAAGTCAGCCAGGCCGAAGCGCCGCTGCCGGAAACCCACCGCCAGCTCGACAGCCTGAACGAAGAGATTGCCCTGACCCGCAACCAGCTGGCGGCACTGGCAGGCAAGGGCCCGGGCGAAGGCGCCCAGTTGCAGCGCCCGACCCTGGCGCTGGCTGCACCGCTGAAGCTGCCGTCGAACCTGCCGGCCGAATTGGTTGGCCAGCGCCCCGACGTAGTTGCCAGCCGCTGGCAGGTGGCCGCGCAGGCGCGGGGTATCGACGTCGCCCACGCCGGCTTCTTCCCCAACGTCGATCTGGTCGGCAGCCTGGGCTTCATGGCCACCGGCGGTGGCCCGCTGGAATTCCTGACCGGGCGCAAGTTCAACTACAACGTCGGCCCGGCCATCAGCCTGCCGATTTTCGACGGTGGCCGTTTGCGCTCGCAGCTGGGCGTGGCCTCCGCCGGCTATGACGTGGCCGTGGCCCGCTACAACCAGACTGTGGTCGGTGCGCTGAAAAACATCTCTGACCAGTTGATCCGCCGCGAGTCGATGAAAGAACAGTCGCACTTCGCCGCCGAATCGGTTGCTGCCGCACAGAAAACCTACGACATCGCCATGGTCGCGTTCCAGCGCGGCCTTACCGACTACCTGAACGTACTCAACGCGCAGACCTTGCTGTTCCGCCAGCAGCAGGTGCAGCAGCAGGTGCAGGCCGCCCGCCTGATTGCCCATGCCGAGCTGGTCACCGCCCTGGGTGGTGGCCTGCAGGCTGGTCAGGATGTGCCGAAAGAGGAACGCCAGGCAGCACCGAAGACCCCGGCCACCCTGGCCATTTTCGACAAGAAGCCGGATAACGCCGAATGAGCACTTCCAGTTTGCCCGTGCGCTGGCTGCAAAGCCTGGAATGGCGCCGGGGCTTCTTTGCCTGGGCACGCACCGACGGCGTGACCTGGGTGTACATCTTCAAGGTGCTGGCTGCCGCGTTCATTACCTTGTGGTTGGCCATGCGCCTGGAGCTGCCGCAACCGCGCACGGCCATGATCACCGTGTTCATCGTCATGCAGCCGCAAAGCGGGCATGTGTTCGCGAAAAGCTTCTACCGGGTGCTCGGTACCCTGGCGGGTTCGGCGATGATGGTGGCGCTGATCGCCATCTTCCCGCAGAACACCGAGCTGTTTCTGCCCAGCCTGGCCCTGTGGGTGGGCCTGTGCTCAGCCGGTGCCATGCGCTACCGCACCTTCCGCGCCTATGGTTTCGTGCTGGCTGGCTACACCGCAGCGATGATCGGCCTGCCGGTGCTGCAACACCCCGACCAGGCGTTCATGGCAGCGGTATGGCGGGCGCTGGAAATCGCCCTGGGTATTCTGGTGTCGACCTTCGTCAGTGCCGCGATCCTGCCGCAGTCGGCCAGTGCCGCAATGCGCAACGCCCTGTACCAGCGCTTTGGCGTGTTTGCCGGGGTGGTGGTGGAAGCCCTGCGTGGCGACAGTCAAAAGGACCGCTTCGAGAGCAGCAACGTGCGCTTCGTGGCAGAGGCCGTGGGCCTCGAGAGCCTGCGCAACGTCACCGCTTTCGAAGACCCGCATATGCGCCGTCGCAGTGGCCGGCTGGTGCGCATGAACAGCGAGTTCATGGCCATCACCACCCGCTTCAATGCCTTGCACCGCTTGCTGGAGCGCCTGCGTGCCCGTGGCCCGCTGCAAATTGTCAGCGCTATCGAACCGGGCCTGAATACCCTGGTGGAGTTGCTGCAGCCCTATGTGGGCCGGGCGTTGACTGACGCCGATGCGCTGCGCCTGACCCTGGAGCTGGCCGCCTACAAGGAAGGCCTGCAGGCCCAGGTGCGGGGGCTGCGGGCGGAGTACCTGGCAACGGACCCCAGCGAATCCGACCTGCTCGATTTCCATACCGCGTTCGAGCTGCTGTACCGCTTCGTCGACGAGATGTTGAGCTACGCCGAAACCCATGCCTCGCTGGCCGCGCACAAGCATGAGCGCGAGCAGTGGGACGAACCCTACGTGGCGCAGACCAGCTGGCTGGTATCGCTGGCGGCCGGTGTGCGCGCTTCGGCAGTGCTGTTGCTGCTGGGCAGCTACTGGCTGCTCAGCGATTGGCCCAGCGGCGCCATGATGACCCTGATCGCCACGGTCACCGTATGCCTTTCTGCAGCGTCACCCAACCCCAAGCGCATGTCGTTCCAGATGGCTTGCGGCACGGCCATCGGCGCTTTTGTCGGCTTCTTCGAAACCTTCTTCGTGTTCCCCTGGATCGACGGTTTCCCGCTGCTGTGCATGGTGCTGGCGCCCGTGTTCGTGCTGGGCGCTTTTCTTTCGTCGCGCCCTGCCTACGCCGGTTATGGCATTGGCCTGCTGGTGTTCTTCGCGATTGGTTCGGTGCCGAACAACCTCACCGTTTATGACCCGTACACCTTCATCAACGACTACATCGGCATGGTGATCGGCATGTTCGTCTGTGCCGCCGCCGGGGCGATCATCCTGCCGCCCAACAGCCGCTGGTTGTGGAGCCGCCTGGAGCAGGCGTTGCGCGAGCAGGTGCTGTTCGCCATCAGCGGCCGCCTGCGCGGCCTGGGCTCGGCCTTCGAAAGCCGCACCCGCGACCTGCTGCACCAGGCCTATGGCCTGGCGGCCGGCAAGCCGCAGGTGCAGAGCCAGCTGATGGGCTGGATGTTCACCGTGCTGGAGATCGGCCACGCCGTCATCGAGCTGCGCAAGGAGCAAGCCCGCGCCCCGGTGCACCCGGCCTATGCCGAGTCGCAGCCGTGGCGCCAGGCAATCCGTGTCATGGGCCGTGCGCTGACCCGGCTGTTCCTGCAGCCCAGCGCCAGCAACCACGAGCGCGCACTGGTGGCCGTGGACCACGCCATCGCCCGCGTGCAGGCCACCGATGAGCCATTCGCCCGGCACTTCGACACCTCGGTGCTGCGCCGCGTGCAAAGCTACCTGCACTTCATCCGTACTTCCCTGCTGGACCCACAGTCGCCACTGGCACCGGCGAAAGGATTGCACCATGCCCCGTGAGATCGCCTTCCATGGCGTGTACATGCCCACCATGACCTTGATGTTCCTGTTTGCCCTGGGCCTGGCCTGGGGCCTGGACCGGTTCATTGCCAGCCATGATGGCTACCGCTTCTTCTGGCACCCGGCGCTGCTGCGCCTGAGCCTGTTCGTCTGCTTGTTCGGCGCCATGGCGCTGACTGTCTACTGGTGAGAATCCTTCGATGAAAAAGTTCTTCAGCCTGATCGCCACCCTGCTGGTGCTGGTCGCTGCCGTGGCCATCGGTCGCCAGTTGTGGCTGCACTACATGACCACGCCATGGACCCGTGATGGCCGTGTGCGTGCCGACATCATCAACGTCGCAGCCGACGTGCCCGGCTACGTGGTGGATGTACCGGTCAAGGACAACCAGCGGGTGAAGAAGGGCGACCTGCTGATCCAGATCGACCCTGAGCACTACCAGTTGGCCGTCGACCAGGCCAAGGCACTGGTCGCCTCGCGCAAGGCCACCTGGGAAATGCGCAAGGTCAATGCCAAGCGCCGTGCCGACATGGACAACCTGGTGATTTCCAAGGAAAACCGCGACGACGCCAGCAACATCGCCAATTCCGCCCAAGCCGATTATCAACAAGCCCTTGCCGAGTTGGCCGCAGCCGAGCTGAACCTCAAGCGTACGCACATCGTGGCGACGGTTGACGGCTATGTGACCAACCTGAATATCCACAAGGGCGACTATGCGCGTACCGGCGAAGCAGTGATGGCGGTGGTCGACGAGAATTCGTTCTGGGTTTACGGGTTCTTCGAGGAGACCAAGCTGCCGCATGTGAAGGTGGGGGACCAGGCCGAATTGCAGATGATGAGCGGCGAGCGCCTCAAGGGGCATGTGGAGAGCATTGCCCGCGGCATCTACGACCGTGACAACCCACAGAGCCGCGAGCTGATCGCCGACGTGAACCCCACCTTCAACTGGGTGCGGCTGGCGCAGCGGGTGCCGGTGCGCATTCACATCGATGAAGTGCCGGAAGGGTTTTTGCTGGCGGCGGGGACGACGTGTACGGTGGTAGTCAAGCCTGGCGAAGGTTGACCTTCGCGACCATCCCGGCCTCCCGCATCATCTGTGGGAGCCCTGCTGATGCATGCGTATTAGCCAGTCGGCTCAATCTGCGGCAGCCTCTTGCAGCAACTGGTCCCAATCGTCCGGTGGGTTGCCGCTATGCAACATCTTTTGAAAGACCTTGTAAGCATCGTCGCTACTTTCATAGGCCCGCTTGCTCGACTCGTCATTGACCCAGGCCAGCACGATGATCCTGCTGGGGGTGTGGTAGCGGAAGAACAACCGGTACTGCTGGAAGAACTTTGCTCTGAACCAGTGCTTGTGGTCACCGCCAAGTGTTGTCCCTTGCCGGTATTCGGGTTTGGTCGGGTCTTGAGGGATTACATCGAACGCCAACCGCCGGATGGCGGCCAGCCTTTTAAAGGTATTTCTTTTCGTATAACCCGTTGGGTCTTTGTCCCGTTGAGCCTCGACTTGAGCGCTTAGCGCGTCCAGTTTGGCCAGGAACAGCGGGTGGGCAATTACAGTCCATCCATGAATAACCAGAGGCTTCCTGCTCGCATCACTCATTCATCGTCCGCCGACAGAGGTTGATCCAGGTCGACCTCCGCGTCGCCGACAAGCTTGTCGAGGCGCGCGATGAGGCCAGCATCGACAACCTGCAGCCGTTGAGGGTTGGTAGCGATATCGTGTGCCAGGAAATCCAGAAATTTGCCCAGTACCGGATCGTCCTCGGTTGCCTCTGCGCGGGTGAGTATCACCCCACCGTCGGGGCGAATCGAGTAATGGATCTTGTCACGTTTTTTCAAGCCCAAGGCGCGCCGCACCGTTTCGGGAACAGTGGTTTGATAGCGATCGGTCAGCGTGGACTCGACGTCGAAGGTGGCAGCCATGAGTAATGTCCTGTGGGTGACAGCGATACAACTCAAGGTAATGCGATTGCATTGCCTTGTCAATGCAGGTGCATTACCACGGTGATGAGCGGTCAGGCAGAGCCCACCAACACTGGCATGTCTACCCGGTCAATCACCTTCGCGCTGATTGACGGGTCCAGCAACCGCCCCAACCGCGACAGGTGGCGGTGGCCCATGATGATCAGTTCGCAGTTCAATTCCCGCGCTTTGGCCACAATCGCTTCAACCGGCAGCCCGGCCACCATGCAGCCCTGGCTGGCGAAGCCGGCTTGCTGCAGTTCGCGCACGGCCTCGGCTACGGCGTGGTCGGCATGCTGCTGTTCCTGGCAGGCGGCGGGGTATTCTTCCAGTTCCTCGGCGGTGTAGGGTGCAGGTTGCTCATGCACGGCGAAGGTGGAATCGATGGCCAGCAGCACGTGCAGTTCGTGTTCGCCGGGGCGGCAGTAGCGGCGGGCGAGGGTGAGCAGGGTGCTGGAGGCGGGGGAGGCGTCGATGGCGATCAGGACGGGGCTGGGCATTGGAATCCTTGGCAGAGGCTGGCTTGTGTGGCTGCAGGATCGGCCCTTTCGCGGGCATGCCCGCTCCCACAGGTGTGTCGCACAACATTCGGGAATTGTGGGGGGCCTGTGGCAGCGGGCGCGCCCGCGAAAAGGCCAGACCTGCCAATGCTTCATTTAAGGCCGAATACGCCCAGTGAATAAATGCCCCACCACGCAAGAGCGCATTGCGTCTGATGCAATCCACCAACCTGCTACCATCGCGTTTCCCGCAGCTGTAACGGAAAACGGCCATGCAACTCCCGGACATGAACCTGCTCGTCGCCCTCGATGCCTTGCTCGACGAGGGCAGCGTGGTGGGCGCAGCGCAGCGCATGAACCTGAGCCCGGCGGCCATGAGCCGGACATTGGGGCGTATCCGCGATGCCTTGGGTGACCCGATCCTGGTGCGCGCCGGCCGTGGCCTGGTGCCTACGCCCCGTGCGTTGGCCCTGCGCGAGCAGGTGCATGGCCTGGTGGAGCAGGCCGGGCAGGTGTTCCGCAGCCGTGACGATGTCGACCTAGTTAACCTGGACCGTGCCTTCAACATCCGCACCAATGATTTGTTCATTGCCCTTTACGGCGCCCAGCTGCTGCGCATGATGCTGGCCCAGGCGCCGCGTACGGTGTTGCGGTTTGTCCCGGAGGGCAGTGGTGACGATGATGCAGTGCTGCGCAACGGGCATATCGACCTGATCATCAGCTCGGCCATTGAACTGGGCCCGGAAATCAAGGTGCAGAGCCTGTTCAATACTTACTTTGTAGGCCTGGCGCGTGTGGGCCACCCTATCTTCGATGCCCCGATCACCCCTGAGCGTTTTGCCGCCTACCCGCAGATCAGCGTGTCTCGACGCGGCCGTGCCAACGGGCCGATCGATGTGGCGTTGGCCAACCACAAGGTGGAGCGGCGCGTGGCCCTGATCACCACCAGCTTCCACTCGGCGATGTTCTCGCTGCCGGATTCGGACCTGATCCTGCCGATACCCGCCAATATCCTCAACAGTGTGCAGCGGTTGAAGTTGCCATTGCGCTCGTTCGAGATCCCAGTGCCGTTGGAGACGGTCAATGTAATGCAGGCGTGGCACCCGCGCTTCGACAACGACCCCGCGCACCGTTGGTTGCGCCAGACGTTGAAAGCGTGTGGCCGCATCGATCCGTGATTCAGGCATGGATTGCGTCTGACGCAATATAAAACTACCGACAAGTCAGTTTTCGTCAGCATTCGACCTTCTTAAACTTGCCCCAGCCCTGAAATTGTTGCTGGAGATGTATTCTCATGACTTCCCTGACGGCGCCCTCTGCGGCGCTGGCCGCCGCACCCGCGCCGGCCGCGCCTGCGCAGACGGCGTTTGGCCTGCAGGTGGTGGTCGGGCTGTTCGGTGTGTTGCTGGCTGTGCTGTGCGCCGGCCTCAACGAGTCGGTAACCAAGATTTCCCTGGCCGATATCCGCGGCGCCATGGGCATCGGTGCCGACGAAGGTGCCTGGTTGCTGGCGGTATACAGCGCCGCTTCGGTCTCGGCCATGGCCTTTGCGCCGTGGCTGGCCACGACCTTCTCGCTGCGGCGCTTCACCATGAGCGCAGTGGGTCTGTTCGCCGTGCTTGGCCTGCTGCAACCGTTCGCCCCCAACCTGCACAGCCTGATGTTGCTGCGCGTACTGCAGGGCTTTGCCGCTGGCGCCTTGCCGCCGATGCTGATGAGCGTGGCCCTGCGCTTTCTGCCGCCAGGTATCAAGGTCTATGGCCTGGCCTGCTACGCCCTGACCGCCACCTTTGGCCCCAACCTCGGCACGCCGCTGGCGGGGTTGTGGACCGAATACGTCGGTTGGCAATGGGCGTTCTGGCAGATCATCCTGCCCTCGCTGCTGGCCATGGTCTGCGTAGGCTGGGGGCTGCCGCAGGACCCGCTGCGCCTGGAGCGTTTCAAACAGTTCGACTGGCGGGGCGTACTGCTGGGCCTGCCCGCCATCAGTTGCACTGTGCTGGGCCTGTCGCTGGGCGACCGCTGGGGTTGGTTCGACTCGCCGCTGATCTGCTGGCTGCTGGGCGGTGGCCTGCTGTTGCTGGTGTTGTTCATGTACAACGAGTGGTCCGAGCCGTTGCCGTTTTTCCAGTTGCGCTTGTTGCAGCGGCGCAACTTGAGTTTCGCCCTGGTGACCCTGGCCGGCGTGCTGGTCGTGCTTTCGGGTGTGGGCAGCATCCCCTCGGCCTACCTTGCGCAGATCCAGGGCTACCGCCCGGCGCAGACCAGCCCGTTGATGATGCTGGTGGCCATGCCGCAACTGATCGCCCTGCCGCTGACGGCGGCACTGTGCAACATCCGCGCAGTGGACTGCCGCTGGGTGCTGGGCATTGGCCTGGCGATGCTGGCGGTGTCCTGTGTTGGCAGCAGCCTGCTGACCAGCGAGTGGATCCGTGGCGACTTCTACCCGTTCTACCTGCTGCAGGTGTTCGGCCAGCCGATGGCAGTGCTGCCGTTGCTGATGCTGTCCACCAATGGCATGACCCCGCAGGAGGGCCCGTTCGCCTCCAGCTGGTTCAACACCGTCAAGGGCCTGGCCGCCGTCATCGCCGGTGGCCTGCTGGATGTTCTTGGCACCCTGCGCCGGCACTTCCATTCCAATCACCTGGTGGACAGCCTGGGCAACGCCCCGCTGGTCGACGGCAACGCCGCCGGCCTGGCCAAGCGCATTCACGACCAGGCGCAGGTATTGACCTCAGCTGACCTCTATCTGGTGCTGGCCTGTATCGCCGTGGCCCTGATCTGCCTGATTCCTTTCGTGCCTACCCGGGTCTATCCGCCGCGTGCGGTGGCTTGAACCCTGGATGATTTCGAGAACCATTGAAATGACCAACAACCGCAAAACCCTTTTCATCGGCTCGGTGCTGGCCGTGGCCGTCCTGGCCGGCATCGTCGGCCCCTGGATGTTTGGCAGCGATCACCGCCAGAGCACCAATGACGCCTATGTGACCGCCGACTACACCGTGGTCGCGCCCAAAGTCGCCGGTTTCATCAAGCAAGTGCTGGTGGAAGACAATCAGCAGGTCACAGCTGGCCAGTTGCTGGCGACCATCGACGCGCGTGACTACCAGGCCGCGCTGGATGCTGCGCAGGCGCAGTTGCTGGTAGCCCAGGCACAAAGCGCCGATGCCCGCGCCACGCTTGAACGCCAGGACGCGCTGATTGCCCAGGCCGAAGCGGCAGTGAAGGCGGCCCAGGCTGAGGTGGCGTTCGCCGACCATGAAGTCAATCGCTACAGCCGCCTTGCCGAGCAGGGCGCGGGTACCGTGCAGAACGCCCAGCAGGCGCGCAGCGCTGTCGATCAAGCCCGTGCTCGCCTGGCCAACGCTCAAGCTGCGCGGGTGGCGGCGCGCAAGCAGGTGGACATCCTCACGGCTCAAGTGGCCAGCGCCGATGGCCAGCTCAAGCGTGCCGAAGCAGGCCTGGAAAAGGCCCAGCTCGATCTGTCCTACACCCGCATCACAGCGCCGGTGGACGGTATGGTCGGCGAACGCGCCCTGCGCGTGGGGGCCTACGTCAACCCGGGCGCTCGCCTGCTGTCGGTGGTGCCGTTGCAGCAGGCCTATGTGGTCGGCAACTTCCAGGAAACCCAGCTGACCCACGTACAGCCGGGCCAGCCGGTGCGCATCAGCGTCGACACCTTCTCCGGCGAAACCCTGCAAGGCCATGTGCAAAGCATTGCCCCGGCTACCGGCGTCACCTTCGCCGCAGTCAAGCCAGACAACGCCACCGGCAACTTCACCAAGGTGGTGCAGCGCATTCCGGTCAAGATCGTTCTCGATGATGGCCAGCCACTGCTCACCCGCCTGCGTGTGGGCATGTCGGTCGAAGCCACCATCGACACGCGTGGCGACAAGCTGGACGGCAAAGAGGTAAGCGCGCGATGAAACCGGGATTACGCTTGAGCCCTTTGCTGCTGGCTGTGCTGCTGACCGGTTGCACCCTGGGCCCGGATTTCCAGCGCCCAGATAGCCAGGCCCCGCAGCAGTGGGCGCCGCTGCAAGGCGAGGCAGCGGCCAGTCAGCCGCAGGCCGAACCGCTTGAACTGCGCTGGTGGGAAACGTTCCACGATGCCCGCCTGAGCGCGTTGATCCAGCGCGTTGCCGAACGCAACCTCGACCTGCAGATGGCCAGCGCGCGGTTGCTGCAAAGCCGTGCCCTGCGCAGTACCTTGGCTGCCGACGAAGTACCGTCGGTGGACGTGAACGCCGGTTACAGCCGTGCTCGTAACAGCGCCGATGGTTTGAGCGATCCGTCCGGCAAGGCCGGGAAAGAAGCCTTCAACCTCTGGCAGGGCGACCTGGTGGCCGGTTGGGAACTGGATCTGTGGGGCCGTGTGCGGCGTCAGGTCGAGGCTGCCGATGCCACGGTCGAAGTGGCCGAGAATGACCGCCGCGGTGTGCTGCTGGCACTGCTTTCGGAAACCGCCGGCAATTACATCCAGCTGCGTGCCGTGCAGCACACCCTCGATGTGACGCAGGATAACCTCAGGGTCGCCCGGCACAGCCTGAAGCTGTCCCAGGACCGCCAGGCCGAAGGCGTTGCCACGCGCCTGGATGTGGCCCAGGCCAGCGCCCAGGTCGCGTCTATCGAGTCGCGCCTGCCAAGCCTGGAAGCGCAGCGTGATGACCTGATCAATGCCCTCAGCCTGCTCGCTGCCGAGCCGCCGCGCAGTCTCCAGGCCGAATTGCTGCAAGGCGGCGAGCTGCCTGCGCCGCAGCAGAAGTTTGCCATCGGCTTGCCGTCTGAACTGGCCGAGCGCCGCCCGGACATCCGCCAGGCCGAGGCCCGCCTGCATGCTGCCACCGCCAGCATTGGCGTGGCCAAGGCGGATTTCTACCCCAGCATTCGCCTGTCGGGCAGTGTCGGCTTCCAGGCGATGCAGCTGTCGGATTTCGGTGGCTGGGATTCGCGCCGGTTCGCCTTCGGTCCACAGATGTCGCTGCCGATTTTCGAAGGCGGCCGGCTCAAGGGCACCTTGGAACTGCGCGAGGCGCAACAGCAGGAAGCCGCGCTGAACTATCGCAAGGTGGTGCTGGGGGCCTGGCATGAAATTGACGATGTGCTACGCCTGTACAACGCCAGTCAGTTGCGCCGTGATCACCTTGCCGAGGCCGTGCGGCAAAACCGTATCGCCCTGGAAACCGCCCAGCGCCAGTATGTGGAAGGGGCGGTGGACTTTCTCAATGTGCTGACGGTGCAAGGTGCGCTGCTGGCCAGCGAGGAGCAATGGATCGACAGCTCGGCCGCGGTGTCGCAGGCGCTGGTGGGGCTGTACAAGGCGCTGGGTGGAGGCTGGCAGGCGTTTGATGAGCAGCCGCAGAATGCTCACGGTTAGAGAGGACGCGCAGTATCTGGAGGGCGGGGTACTGCGGTCCATGGCATGATGCTTTACAGCCTGTACTGGCCTCTTCGCGGGTAAACCCGCTCCTACACGACGGCCTGTGTCCAACCGCCGATGTGTGTCCACCACCAATCTGTGTAGGAGCGGGTTTACCCGCGAATACGGTAGCGGCGGCAACGGTGAACGGCGGGTGAAAATTGGCCCGCAGGCCCGGCCCTTTCGCGGGTACAGGCAGGCGATCACTCAGAGCGGGCGCACCAGGCCAAAGCGCTTGCGCAGCACCCAGTCCAGCAACCGCCGCGGCAGCAACCGTGCCATCAGCGGCAAGGCTGTACTGCCATTCCCCAAACGTACCACCGCGGGCGCCGGCGACTTGCCGACGGCTGCCAGCACGCCTTGGGCAAATACCGCCGCCGACGTTGGCTTGTCCTGCGATGCCCGCGCCCGCGCCTGCACATGCTCACGCAAAGGCCACCACGCCGAGTCTGCCGCCAGCACCTGCTCGGCCTGGCGCTGGGCATTGCTGGCGAACTGCGAGGCGATTGCGCCCGGCTGTACTTCCATTACCCGTACACCGAACGGCGCCAGTTCCAGGCGCAAGGCATCGCTCAGGGCATGCACAGCCGCCTTCGAGGCGCAGTACGCGCCAGCGAATGGCGTGACCAGCACGCCCGATACACTGCCGATATTCACCACCAGGCCGCGTGAGCGGCGTAGCAGCGGGAACAGCGCCCGGGTAACGCCGACCACGGCGAAGACGTTGGTTTCGAATTGCTGGCGCAGGGCGTCGACGCCACCATCGAGCAGTGGACCCATGGCGCCGTAGCCGGCGTTGTTGATCAGGATATCGAGGGTATCAAGTTCCTCTGCCAGGCGGGCCAGCGCCTCGCCATCGTTTACATCCAGCTGCCGAGCCGTGTAGCCGGCGGCACTCAGTTTCTCGACATCCTCAGGCTTGCGGGCGGTGGCCCAGACATGGTGGCCGGCATCGCGGAAGGCGTCGGCCAGGGCGCGGCCGATGCCGCTGGAACAACCGGTGATCAGGACGGTGGGCATGGTAGGGGCCTGTTGTCATGGAGGAAACACATCAATTGGCAAACGTACCTTGCAGGTGCTCGGCTCGGAATTCCAGGGTCTGCGGCCGATAGCCGGAACGCAGCGGCGGCAATGGCAGGCAGTCTTGCCACTCGGCCCCCGGCTGCAATTCACCTGGCCCGCGGTATCGCGGGGCGTTGTAGGTGTTCTCGGCCAGGTTCACGGTATCGCCCGGTGCGTACGCCGCCACGCGCCAGCGCAGTTCGGTCAGCGGCACGTCGTTGCCGTTCTTCATGCGTACCTGCAAGGCACGGTCGGCGGGACAGTGTTCGGGGGCGTAGGTCAGACGCAGGTCCAGGCGCGCCAGTCGACTGCTTTCCCGGCTGTCTTGCCAGACCACGAACAAGGCCACCAGGCCCAGGCCACACACAGCCGCCAGGGAGATGGGAAGAGCCTTGGCTGGGTAACGCAACAACAACACCAGCCAGGTGAGGATCAGCAGGGCACCGATCAGCATCGCGTTATCGCCTCATTCGCGCGCAGGGATGGCTACAGCCTACCTAAAACCCAGCAGTCAGGTAACCGGTGAGCAACCGTGCCAGAAGCCAGACCTGGCAATACTGCGAGTAGTGGAAAGGGTACATCCATTCTAGATTCCGCCATGCCTATTCAAAAGGAGTATGGCCATGAGTGGCACATCGGTTGAGCGAAAGCCTGTGCAAGAAATGAAAAAAACGCCTGCCAAGGGCAACGTTACGGCTTTCATCAGCCTTGCGGGTCAAAAGGAGGATTTCGTTTCCGAGGGGGTGGACTACGGGAGCGCCGAAAAATCAGCGTGGTTGTACGCGTACAAGGGGCAGGCCGAAGATGCGGACGTCTACATTGACTTCGATCTGGAACTACAGGAGGGCGTGCGGGATGTCGTTATCGGGGGTGAGGCGAACCGGGCGCTTGTTCACAAGCGCGGCACAACCTATGGCGGCTATGCGAAATCCGGACGTATCCGGAAACTCGAGATAACTGCCACGAGCATCAGGGCTGAATCCTTCGAATTTGAAGGGGAGGATGATTTGCAGCGACCTTTCAGGGTGGTGGGTGGCCCATTCGACATCTCCGTCATAGCCCCGACCCTTGAATGAGCAGCTCGCCCCTGGTCAGCCCAGGGGCGAGCCAGCATTTACTGCGCGATGGTCTTCACCGAAACGCCGCGCTCGATGGGTGTGGACGTGCGCCCATACACATCCTCGAAGCGCTCGATGTCATCCTCGCCCAGGTAGCTGCCGGACTGCACCTCGATGATCTCCAGCGGGATCTTGCCCGGGTTGCGCAAACGGTGCACCGAAGCGATGGGGATGTAGGTCGACTGGTTTTCGGTCAGCAAGAACACGTTCTCGTCGCAGGTCACCTCGGCGGTACCGGATACCACGATCCAGTGTTCGGCGCGGTGGTGGTGCATCTGCAGCGAGAGGCTGGCGCCCGGCTTGACGGTGATGTGCTTGACCTGGAAGCGGCCGCCCATGTCCACCGAGTCGTACGAGCCCCACGGGCGATACACTTCCAGGTGGTTCTGGGTTTCCGTGCGGCCCTGTTCGTCGAGGGTCTTGACCATCTGCTTGACGCCCTGGACCTTGTCCTTGTGGGCAATCATCATGGCATCCTTGGTCTCGACCACCACGATGTTCTCCAGGCCGATCACCGACACCAGTTTGCCGTTGCCGTGGATCATGCAGTTGCGGCTGTCTTGAACCACCACGTCGCCCTTGGTGACGTTGCCGTTGTCGTCTTTCTCGTGCACTTCCCACAGCGACGACCAGCAGCCTACATCGCTCCAGCCGGCCGACATCGGCACCACGCAGGCACGCTGGGTTTTCTCCATCACCGCATAGTCAATGGAGTTGTCCGGGCAGCAGGCGAAGGTGGCTTCGTCGATGCTCAGTACATCGCCGTCTTCCTGGCTGCGCTCCAGGGCCAGTACGCAGGTGTCGTAGATGTCGCCGTCGTGCTTTTTCAGCTCTTCGAGGAAGCGGCTGGCGCGGAACAGGAACATACCGCTGTTCCAGAAGTAACCACCGGCCTGGACGAACTCGGCCGCGCGTTTCTCGTCGGGCTTCTCGACGAACTGCGCAACCCGCGCCACGCCTTCGGGCAGCAGCGCATCCTGGCTGGAACGGATGTAGCCGTAGCCGGTTTCCGGCTTGGTCGCCGGCACGCCGAACAGCACCATCTCGCCACGCTCGGCGGCCACGGTGGCCAAGGCCAAGGCACGTTGCAGGGCTTTCTGGTCATCGATCACATGATCGGCAGGCAGCACCAGCATCAGCTCGTCGCGGCCTTCGTTGACCAGCTTCATGGCAGCCATGGCCACGGCCGGCGCGGTGTTGCGGCCGAACGGTTCCATGAGGATGCCTTGGGTTTCCAGCTTCAGTGCGGCCAGTTGCTCCTGGACGATGAACTTGTGGTCCTTGTTACAGACCACGATCGGGGTGTCCATGCCCTCGAATACAAGGCGCTCGATGGTTTGCTGGAACAGCGTGTGTTCACCGGTCAGGGCCAGGAACTGTTTGGGAAACTGCTTGCGCGACAGAGGCCACAGACGGGAACCGCTACCACCAGAAAGAATTACCGGGATCATCATGTTTCTCCAATAGTCGTTGAGAGGCAGGGGAATCAGTTGCTAGCCACGGGGCGAGTTACCCACACCGGCGACAAGGCGTTGCCGGAACCCGTTACGTACAGCACTGCGGCTTCGCCGCGCTCCAGGGCGACGGGTTTCACGTCACCCACTTTCTTGTCTCCTTGGTACAGCGCCAGGTTGACCTTGACCGGGTTGATTTCGCGTTCGCCACGGCCGTTGGCGGCCACCGGCTTGACCACTTCGGTCTTGCCGTCGGCGGTTTTCAGGGTCAGTTGCTGGTCGCTCAGGTTCTGCACGCGCACCAGGGCTTTCTGCTTGTTCTTGAACGGTGGTTCTTCGATCAGTTTCGGGGTGCCGCTGTTGCTGTTGACCAGGGTGTAGTACTTGTCCGAGGCCAGCTTGACCGGCACGCTCTTGCCGCCGACCTGGGCTGTGTAGTCGCCGCCTGGCAGGAAGCTGAAGTCGCTGCTGGCCTGTGCGCCAACCTGTTTGATCTGGGTGTTGCCGACCGACGCGGCGGCCGGTGCGCTGGTCGCGTTGTACAGGCGTACGAAGGTCGAGCCTTTCGGCGCGCTTGGGCCATACAGTGCGGCGTCGGCACCAGCGAAGGCCTGCATCGAAGCAAGGGAAAGGCCGGCCGCGAGGGTGAGGGCTTTGGCAATGGAAGTCTTGGTAGTCATGTGCGTTTCCTCTCTATCAGTCAGTGGTCTGTCCGGGTGGACGACAAGGCCAGGTTTTCTTCGGATTTACGGGAGTTTTTCAGCTGCGCGATCCACTGCGGATCGAAGCTGCTGAGGTCGTTTTTCATTGGCAGATAACGTTCGGGGAATTCCCACACCACCACTTGTGGTGCGGCGTTCTTGAAGGCATCGCTTTGCAGGTACTTGAGCATCGGCAGCAGCGGGCCATGGCCGTCTTCGGCGTAGTTGGCGACGTCGCTGCGCAGGGCCTGCTGCAGCGCGCCAAGGAAGTTCCAGTGCGGGTTGGCGCTGTAGCTGGTGCCTACCAGTGCAACCGGGATCTGCTTGTCGGCGAACAACGCGTCGCCGGCGTCACCCTCGGCATCGACCGGCCGGGTGGTGCGTTTCTGCAGGTTGTCCGGGGCCGGCAGCAGGTTGCTGAACAAGGGGTCCAGTGGCAGGAAGTTGGTCAGGTCGCCCTTGTAGGGGGCGGTGTTGCCGGCTTCGGTGATGAAGGCTTGTGGGGCGCCATTGAGCAGGCTCTGGCGGCTGACCGCTTCGGCCAGCGCCTGCGCCGCCACTTCGGCACCCATGGGCGTCCAGTGGGTATCGGTACGCAGGAATACCTGGCCGCGGGCCTTGGCCTGCTCCATCGGTGCCATCAGGTCCGGTGCGAACACGTTGGCCTGGCGTGCCTGGGCATGGAACTGGTTGTACAGGTCGTCATGCAGGCTGGCAGGCCGCTCTTTGCCCAGGTACTCGGTGTAGACCCGTGCCTTGGCCGGCACGATCGCCAGCACCAGCTGGCTACCGTGTTGCTGCAGGGTGTCGCGTACGCCACGGATCAGTGCCAGGTTTTCCTGCATCAATTGCTCGGCACCGGCGGTGGGCTTGAACTCTTCGTCGCTGAACAACCACTGGTCGCGGCCCAGTACCACACCTGGGCGGCCTTCGTTGAACAGCTTGAAGTCCATGGCCGCCCACAGGTTGGTGCCCAGGCGCTTGACCGGGAATTCGGCGTCGTAGTGGGTCTCGGCGGCCTTGGCCAGCTTGCCGTTGAGCAGGGTCATCTGCTCGGTGCGCTGGAAACTCTGCAGGCCACCGGTGGACCAGGCGCCCATGCCGACCAGCAGGCCGAGGAACGACAGGGAGTAGGTGATGCGTAATGTCCGGGTCATGGTCATCAACCTCAGAACTGGAAGTAAAGGAACGGCGAGTAGCTTTGCGCCGAAAGCTTGAGGATCGAGGCGACGAACAGCAGCAGGATCAGTGCGCGGGTCATCACCCGGGTCCAGTCCAGGCCGATCGAGCCGTCAGCGTTGACCTGCACCGGGGTCGCCTTGGGCGTCGGCCTGGCATTGCGGTAGAAGTCGCGCAGGCCGAAGAACGCCAGGGTGAGGTAGGCGATGACCAGGGTGGCCACCTGCAGACCGGTGAGCTGGGCGCGGTTGAGCTCCGACAGCTGCCAGTCGCCGAAGCTGAACATGGCGCCGTACATACGGGCGGCCACATGCAGGTTTTCGGCGCGGAAGATCACCCAGCCGACCACCACCAGCAGGAAGGTGAAGGCCCACTTCACCGGGTTGAAGCGCTGCGGGTTGGTGTCGAGGCCCAACGCGCGCTCGATGGCCAGCCACATGCCGTGCCAGGCGCCCCAGATGATGTAGGTGAAGTTTGCACCGTGCCACAGGCCGCCCAGCAGCATGGTCAGGAACAGGTTGCGGTAGGTATTGAAGGTGCCTTTGCGGTTACCGCCCAGGGTGATGTACAGATAGTCGCGCAGCCAGGTCGACAGGCTGATATGCCAGCGCCGCCAGAACTCGGTGATCGACTGGCTGATATAGGGCTGCTTGAAGTTTTCCATGAAGCGGAAGCCCATCATCAGGCCCAGGCCGATGGCCATGTCGCTGTAGCCGCTGAAGTCGAAGTACAGCTGTGCGGTGTAGGCCAGGGCGCCGAGCCAGGCATCGCCCGTGGTGGGGGTTTGCAGGGCGAAGCAGTGGTCGGCGACCACGGCCAGGGTGTCGGCGATGAACACTTTCTTGATGAAGCCCTGCATGAAGCGGGTGCAGCCTTCGGAGAACTTGTCCAGGGTGTGGGTGCGGTTGTTGAACTGGTCGACCAAATCCTTGAAGCGCAGCACGGGGCCTGCGATCAGGTGCGGGAAAATCGCCACGAACGCTGCGAAGTCGATCAGGTTGCGGGTAGCCGGGGTGTCACCGCGGTATACGTCGATGATGTAGCTGATCGACTCGAAGATGTAGAACGAGATACCGATCGGCAGCAGCACGTGGGTCAGAATGAATGGCTCCAGGCCAAACGACG
This sequence comes from Pseudomonas sp. TYF_14, assembly GCF_043105275.1. NCBI lineage: Bacteria > Pseudomonadati > Pseudomonadota > Gammaproteobacteria > Pseudomonadales > Pseudomonadaceae > Pseudomonas > Pseudomonas sp. TYF_14. Next base: position 69,295 of record NZ_JBICLK010000009.1, on the reverse strand, counting down.
TCATGATCGCGTTCAGGCTGTCGACGCCGAAGTTGGCGTACTTGAAGTAGCCGAGGATTGCCAGGTCGACACCCACGCCGAGCAGCAGCCAGCGCTGCGCAGGCTTGGTGCGCACACCGGCGGCACCGACTTTCAGGCCGATCCAGTAGTTCCACAGGGTGACGCCGGCGAACAGTGCCAGGAAGTCCACCCGCCACCAGGCGTAGAAGATGTAGCTGGCGACCAGCAGCAGCAGGTTGCGATAACGTTGCCCGCTCAAGTAGTACAGGCCGAGGAAGATCGGCAAGAACAGGAACAGGAACACGTTGGACGAGAAGACCATCCCGGTTCTCCTAATTTGTTCACAGCATCCAGGGCAAAGCGCCCCCCAAACCCCCCAGTGCAAGACTGGAAGGCAACTTAGATTCCTGTGGGAGCGGGCAAGCCCTTGCCATGCACCGCGGTGGCTTCTTCGCGGGCATGCCCGCTCCCACAGGTTCCGCCCCCGCAATGGGGGTCAATTCATTTCTTGCTCTCTGCACTCGGGTCGTAGACCCGGGTCACATCGCCCCCCAGCCGGAAGCTGTTGAACGGCTGCATGTCGTGCTTGCGCTCAAGCGTGTCGCCGACACAGTGGTACAGCGCACACCAGGGCTCGAGCCAGGAGTACTTGCTGTCAACCTTGAGGTCGGTCATGTCCTGTTTCTTGCCCGCCCGCGCCTTGAAGTGGCTGGGGTCGCGGGCGCCGGCCAGCACGCCTTCACCCAGGCGCTGCAAGGCGAAGTTGTTCTCGGCGCGCAGGTCGACGCCATTGGCCTGGGCGAAGCTGGCAATCATCGCCAGCGGCGGCAAGGCGTAGTTGTGATAGGCCAGCGCGCGCTGCTTGCGCTTGATTTCGTTGGGCAGGAAGCCCTGGTCATCCACCTGGTTGGCGCCGACCTTGTATTCCTTCACGGCCCAGTCGAACAGGTCGCGACGGTCGGTGGCGACGGCGGTAGCCATGACCGACCAGGCCGCCCAGTAGCTGTGGTTGTTTATCTTCTCCAGCGGCAGGTCGCTCCAGTCACGCACAGTCTGCTCGGCCAGGCGGGTGAGCCATTTTTCGATCAGGTCGGCCTCGGCCTGATGTGCCGCCAGCGGCTGCGAGTTGGAGAATTTCAGCCGCAACCATGAACCGCTCATGCTGCCCAGCGCCCATTTGCGCATCGACTTGCCGGTATGGTTGTAGTCGGTGGACAGCAGTGCACCGGCACGTGCCCAGGTGCCCAGCCACGTCAGGGTGCAGTCGAGTTGCGCCGGGCGGCCGTCGCGCATGTACTGGCCGACCATCTTGCTCACGCCCTTCTCCAGCGTGGTGATGTCTTCGGTCGACTTGCGAAAGGCTTTTTTCGAGGCAGCGTTGAGCGTTGCCCGAGCCTTGTCCGAGCCTTCGTACTTGCTGCGAAACTGAAGCGGGCCTGTGTATGGCTTGGGCGCCGCTTCGCAGCGGAAATTACCATCACCGGTCTTGAGCTTTTCGATCCCCTGGTAGTAACCCTGCGGCGGTACCAGCGCGGCGTGCGCGGCACCACCAAACAAGGCCAACGCGAGCAGGGCGGGGCTGGAAATTCGTTTGAAAAGGGTCATGGGTCGCCTCACTGGCCTGCCTGCGCGGTCTGCGCAGGCACGGCGAAGTTGTTGCGTTTGCAGAGCTTGGCTTCGACCTTCTGGGTGCCGCTTTCCGGCCCCTGTACCTCGAACGCGAGCAGGCGCTGGCTGGCCCAGTCCTCGTCTTCGCGCATCTGGAAGACGAAGCGGCCGTCGGTGTCGGAGGTTTCCGGTTTTTCCAGCTTGATGTCCTCGTGGCGGCCGTTGAGGTACCAGAGGGTGGCCTGCAACACCTTCACCGAGGGATCTTCGAACTTGACGTCCATCTGCAGGTTGCGGTTGATCAGGTCTTTGATCACGCCGCCCTTGCCGTTGACCATCAGCTCGTTCTTGCCAGGCTTGAGGGTGGTGCTGGCGCTCATCAGGGCTGGGCGGTCGTCGCAGCCGTCGTCGAGCAGGCCAAGGATTTGCCGCCAGATGGTTTCCTGGTCCAGGCGGTACAGCGGGGAGAATTCCCAGATCAGGATCTTCGGCGGGTTCTTCTGGAATTCCTCGCTGCCCAGGTACTGGATCATCGACCCTTCCAGGCCACCGCCTGGGAAGGCGACGTTGAGCACGTCGGCGCCGATGTATTGCTCGAGGAAGCCCGAGAAGTTGTAGTTCTTGCCGCTGTGGCTGGTACCGACCAGGGTGATCTGCGCATTGCCGCTGTCACCGAACAGGTCGTCGCCACCGCTCGCGCCTTTCGGCTCGGTGGCGAACTGGTCCATGTACTGGACGGCGTAGCTGGTGCCGCACAGTTGGCCGGCAACGTTGTGCAGGGTGCCGGTCTTGCCCATGCGCCCGGACTTCTTGGTCTCGAATTCCTTGCGCGGGATGCCTTCGAAGGCCGGCATCTTGTGTACGGTGTCGGCCACGATCTTCGCCGCGCGCTCGGCACCGTACGGCGTCCAGTGCTGGTCGCCACGGAAGTAGAAGTCCTTGCCCTGGTCAGCGGCGGCCAGTTGCTCGTTGGTCAGCGGTGACAGGTCGGGCACGTTGTAACCCATGCTGGCGAAGCGCTTGAGCATGGCCTGGTAGTTGCCCAGGGCCTTCTGGTAGTCGAAGGCGGCTTTTTCGGCCGGGTTGAGCATGTTGCGGTTCACCAGGCCACGGGTCGGCTGGTACACCACCACCAGTTCCACACCACGCTTCTTGAACGCGTCGTGCACTTGCTGCAGGCGTTTGTAGCCGGCCGGGGTGGTGTTGAACTCGGTGCGCAGGTCTTCGCGGGTGCGGAACAGCCAGTCGCCCTGGGCCTGCACCAGCGTGGTGAAGTTTTGCTGATAGCGGGTGGTGTAGCGGCTTGCATCGTGCGCTTCAGGGCACAACTGGCAGCAGGGCTCGGCGCTGAAGGTCGGGGCCTTGACGTCTTCGGCGCGCACGCCCTGGCTGATTGCCAGAAGGGCGGCGGACAGGCCCAGCAGTTTCATCAGGTGTGGAGTCATGGTCTGGGCTTCCTTAATCGATCATTTCGGTCTGGCGTTCGACCGGGTCGATCAGCACAGCCTTCTGCTGGCGTACCAGCAGGTCGAGGATTTCGTCCTGGCGCTCGCCCAGCACACCATTGAGGCTGATGCCGCTGGCCTTGCGCGGGGCGAGCATGGACACCTTGTACAGCTCGACCGACAGCGGCGAGTCGATCGACAGCGGGCCGGAGCCGTTGGCCGACAGCTCGCCACCTACCACGATCAGCGACACCTTGGTGTCGAACGGGTCGAGGGCGATGTCGCGGTCGGTGTCGGACAGGTCCTTGATGTGGCCGTATACGCCGACCAGGCCGTTGGCCATGGCGACGTTTTCATACAGGCGGATGTTCACGCTGTTACGCACGCGGATGCCGTGGCGGCGGTTGTTGACCAGCTTGTTGCCCCAGATCAGGTTGTCGCCGCTTTCGTACAGGGTGATGCCGTCGGTGTGGTTGCGGTAGATCTCGTTGTAGGCCACCAGGTTGTTGACGCTGTTACGGTCGATCACCACGCCCGAGAGCTTGTTGTCGTAGCTCTTGTTGTTGATGATCCAGCTGTCGTTGACCTCACGCGAAACGATGATGCCGTGCTTCTTCTTGGTGCCGTACACCGTGTTGCCGGCGATGATCAGGCGATGCGAACGGTCGTGTGGGTCGATGCCGTAGACGATGTTGTCGCGGTAGGTACTGTCCTTGATCACGAAGTCCTGGGTTTCGTAGCAGTAGAAGCCGTACCACATGTCGCTGAACTCCGAACCGATGATCCAGCCGGTGGGCTCCGGGCGGCCCATGCGCTTGGCCATGTTCGGCGTGTACTGCGAGATGCTCACGCCATACGACTTGGACTTGGCGTAGCCGAAGCTGGCCATCTTCGTATTGACGATGTAGGTCTCGGTGCCGCCCCACGACAGCAGGAACGGGCGGAATTCCTTGGGCGAGCGGAAGGTCGCCGGGCCGTTGTCCTTTTCCCGCCAGCCGGTCACCTGGGTGTCGGTTACGAACAGCTTGCCGTCATTGACCAGAAATGCGCCGCCCTCCTGGGACAGGCGCAGCTGTTTGACCTTGCCGTCGATCTCGAGGATGCCCTTTTGCCCGACCACGATCGGCAGGCGTGCCAGGTAAACCCCGGGCTCGACTTCGCTGAAGTACTGTTTGGGTACCTTCTTGCTCAACTCGGTCAGGTCGACATGGCCGTCATCGACGAAGATCGCCTGCGGGATGCCGTGCTGGCGCTGCACCCACTCGGCGGCTTTGTTGTCGCCGCCGACGAACTCCTTGAGGGTGTCCTCCTGGAACATACGGCGCAGGCTGACCTTGCCCTTGTGGCGGCGGTCGATTTTCTTCTGCACCGCCTCGGCCGTGAAACCGGTCAGGTCGGGCAGCTTTGGCGGGTCCATCTGCAGCGGCTCGATCGGTGCGCTGGCCACCGTATAGGTCTTGGCCTGCTGCAGCTCCTTGGCGACCACCTGGGGTTCTGCGGCAGTGGCCAGGCCGCTTGCCAGCAGCAAGGCACTGGCCAACAGGCTGTGACGTAAGTGCGGGTGAAGGTTCATCACGGTCAGTCCCCTACCGGCCTCAGAAGCGCCAGATGACGTCGACGAAGGCGCGGTGCATGTACGAGTCCGTTTCCTTGCCGTAGGCGTCGCCCGGCTTGAATACACCGGCACGCAGGCGCACCAGGGCTGACGGCTCGTCGATTGCCTGGCTCATCGAAGCCGGCAGCAGGCCTTGCTTGAAGTACTTGGTCACGACCACGTCCATTTCCTGGCCAAGGTCCTTCTCGCCGTCGACCAGCTGACGGTTCACGCCGTTGTCGTCGACCACCGCGTTGATGCCGCTGGAGCCAATGTTCTGGTTGCCATCGACCCGCCAGAATTTGTGGTAGATCAGGCTGGCGTCGTAGTCGTCGCGCAGCTGCCACGAAGCGAACAGGGTGGCGGCCTGCAGGTTGCCCAGTTCGCCGCGGAACGCTTCGCCGAAGCGGTGCACGCGCGAGCGGGTGCCGGTGAAGTTGGAGCGGTTGCTCTCCAGGCCGGTCTGCTCGAAGTTGTTCGAGCCGTCATCGCCGCCGCCGCCGCTACCGCGGGCGTACGCAGCGCCGACCTGCCATTGCGGGTCCAGGCGCAGGCGGATACCGAGGTCGGTTGCCCAGGCGTTGACGTCACCGCTCTGCTTGCCGGTGGCGACCTGGTCGTCACCCACCTGCTGGGTGCTCAGCTTGTCGCGGTCACCGGTCAGCCAGGTGACGCTGCCCCAGTAATTCACGGTGTGGTCGTTGCGCCAGTTGTAGGCGTCGCTGTTGGCCTCCAGACCCAGCCAGGTGAGGTCGCCAGTGCGGGTCTTGTCCAGCGCGTCGACCGTTTCGCCGGGGCTCTTCAGGCTGCCGCTGTCATGTGTGTGGTGAGCGCGCAGGCCAACCCAGTGGCCAGGGGTCCACTGTGTGGCGACGTTGCCGTAGATGTGGGTGCGGTCCTTGTCTTCCGGCGCCAGTTCGGTGAGATCGGTGCGGTATTCGCTGAATCGCTGGGCGACGCCCAGGTCGGCCTTGAGCAAGGTGGTATCGAAGGTCCAGTTCAGCGCTTCGATGTTGGTATCGCGCCACATGCCATCGTCACTGCGCAGGCGCTGGCGACCGAAGCGCAGTTGCTCGCCGGGGTAGGCGGTAAGGCCGCTGTAGCCGACCCAGAACTCGCGCATGGCCAGGTAGCTTTTGTCTGGTTGACGGCTGTCGTCGCCGGTGTCGGTGCTGGTGCCGTCGTCGTTCTGGCGCAAGGTGTCGGTTTCGATGGTGTCGGTCGCAGCGACCGCCTGGCCCATGGCGTAGGCACTCCAGTTACCGCGCTCGCCATACACCCACGGGCGCAGATCCAGGCCCAGGCCGTTGACGTCGCCGCCAGAGCGGGTGCCGAGGTCACGGTCGTCTTCCGACTGGCCGGTGATTTTCACGTCCAGGCCGAAGTTTTTTTCAGCGGTCATTTCCGCCAGGGTCGGGCAGGACCACAGCAGGGCGAAGCTCAGGCCGATGCCAGCTTTCACGAAGGGATTGAGCGTCATAGCGAGTCCTCACCGTCTACTTCTTTTTCGTCGTCTTGCAGGGCTTCGAGGGCCAGGGTGCTGTTCGCGCCCTGCGCCATGCTGCCGCGTGCACGCTTTTCCTGGTCCAGCAGTTGCTGGGCCTGGTTGCGCTGGTCAGGTGTCAGTTGCTGGTCGAGCTGCTGCAGCAGTTCGGCTGATTGCGGCGTCGGGTTGGCCTGCGACAGCTGTGCGAACACCCAGGCGTTGCCCGGTTGCGGGCGGATGCCGTGGCCCTCGCTGAACAGCTGGGCCAGGGCATAGTCGGCGCTGTTCTGCCCGCCACGGGCGGCGGCCAGCAGGTGGTCGACGGCCTTCTGCGGCTCGACATTGCCCAGGTAGCCGCGGCGGTAAAGCTGGCCCAGGTAGTAATGGGCGCTGATCTCACCGGCTTCGGCAGCAGCTTGCAGGTGCTGCTCGGCTTTTTGAGCGTCGGCTGGCAGGGTTTTGCCTTCGTAGTACAGACGGCCCAGCAGCAGTTCGGCGCGGGGTTGTTCAGCTTCGCGGCCTTTGTCGATGTAAGCCATCAACTGGTCGGTGTCGCCCAGTTCGGGGAAGTCGTATACCAGCTGTGCCAGGCTGACCCAGGACGCCGGGTTGGCCGGGGCTACTTGCTCGAGCAGCTCCTTGGCGGTTTTTTCGTCGGTCTGGCCAAGGCTGCGATCGGCCAGCACCCGGGCCACGCTGTCAACCCGGGTGGCCGGTACGGCGCCACGGGCATAGGCGGATTTCAGCTGGCCGAGCAGGGCGGCTTGCTGATCGGCCTGGCCACGTTTCTGGTACACGGTGGCCAGTTCGACGTAGCAGATGTCGGTGGTGTTCAGCGCGGCCTTGCAGATCTTTTCCACTTCACCCAGGTGCTGGTCATAGGTGCCCTGGGTGCGGTACAGCAGCACCTGGGCCAGGCCCGCTTCCGGGTTGCCGGCGGCGCGCCACTGGTCGATCTGCTGCTGCGCGTTGACCTTGGGGAAGCTCTGCGGGTAGCTGAGGTAGAGCATCGCCAGTGGGATCAGGGTGTTGCTTTCGCCTTGACTGGCCGCTTGCTTGAGCAGGGTCTCTGCTTCTTCGCGCTCGGCCTGGGTGCTGTCCGGCTTGGCCACCAGCAGGCGGCCAAGGCGCGCCTGGGCGCGTGGCGATGTGGCGGCTGCAGCGCGATAGGTGGCTTCGGCTTCCTTGATTTGCGAGGGGTCGCGGGTTGCCACCTTGATGTCCGCAAGGCCGACTTGCGCTTCGCTGTAGCCCAGGTCGGCCAGCGCCTTGTAGTTGCGCTCGGCCAATGCCGTGTCACCGCGCTTCATGGCCTCGTTGGCCAGGCGCTGGTCGGGCAGGCCGGCACAGCCGGCCAACGTGATGGCGGCGGCCAGTGCACACAACCCCAGGTTCACGCGGACCTTGTAGGTATCAGAGATCATTGTCCGTCCCTCACAGGCCACGGGCCACGGCTTTGTCGATCAGCCAGTTCAGCGAGGGGCCACGGTCGCTGTTGACCGAGGCCGGGCGGCCGGCCAGTTCGGCGGGCAGGCCGCTGTCTGGCTTGATCTGCACGCGGATGTCGGAGGACAGGTCTTCGCTGTTGAGGCTGGTGCTGCTGACGATCTGACCGGTGCGCACTTCGTCTTCGCCGGCCACCTGGAAGTTGACCCGGGTACCCGGCTTGACCTCGTCGAACTGGCGGTAGCTGAAGCGCGCCTCGACCATCGGGGTGGTGGTGCGTGGGATCAGCTGGAAGATTGGCTGGCCCTTGGCGGCGTACTGGCCGTCGTCCACCAACTGACGCGCGACCACGCAATCGCAGGGGCTGGTGAGGGTGCCGGACAGCTGCTTGCCGAACAGTTCCTCGATCTTCGCCGGCTCCAGCTGTGCGTCTTCAAGGTTGCCCTTGAGCATGTCCAGCATGCTGGTGGTGAAGCTGGCCAGTGGCGCGCCCTTGGCGATCTGCCCACCGCTTTCGACCAGGCTGCTTACGGTACCGTCGCGCGGCATGGTGACGTTGGTGGTTGGCACTGCGACCACACCGGCTTCGGCGTGGCTGACGAAATACATGCCATACAACGATTTGGCGACGAAGCCGAAGGCCGCAACGCCGACCACGAACACGCCCAGTGTGATGGTGACTGCCTTGAAGCGGCCGAAGGCGCTCAGGCCCGACCCACCGTCCTTCTGCTTGCGCGCCTTGGTGAAGTTGTCACGCTGCAGGGTGCTGAGGACGTCGCCGATGCTGATCAGCTCACCCGACAGGTGGCTGGTGATGATGTGCCGCAACGTGGCGATGTCGCGAGGTTCAAGGTTCTGGAACTGCGCACCGATACGGCCATTGTCCGGGTTGTACGAGCGCACCTGGAACTCGATGTCGATCGACAGGCCCAGGTTGTCGACCACGAACTGCAGGCGCCCGCGCAGCACATCGCCCACCGACTGCGGTTGCTTGGCGTGGAAGCTCAGGCCGCCGGCAGAAAGGTCTTCGACCTTGACTTCGTGGACCTGGCGCTGGGCATCCAGGAACCGCAGCTTGGCGGGAATGCGTACCCGGGCGTGTTGGCGCTGGGCTTCGGACTCATGCACGACATTGACGTTCACGGCGGTATTCATGGTGGTTTGTTCCTGTTAGATCCGATCCGGGTTGGGCTCACACGACCATGAACAGCACAGCAACGAAGATGCTGGCAGCCGAGAAGGTCATGGTCCGCGAGGACCAGGTGTTGAACCATTGTTGAAAGCTGGCGAGGTCACGCTTGAGGGCAGTGGGCTGACGCGTCCACGACTGCTTGTCGAGGCGGAAGAACACGTAGATCTTCATCAGCGCGCCGATGATCTGGTTGTAATAGAGAATCAGCGGGTAGGCCGGGCCTACGTTGTGGCCGGAGCACAGCAGCATGATGGTGAGGATCAGGCGGGTAATGCCGATCCACAGCAGGTACACCAGCAAGAAGGCCATGCCGAACTTGAGGCTGGCGATTACCGCCACGGTCAGGCCCAGCAGGCTGGTCCACATCGACACGCGCTGGTCGAACAACACGATGCTGGTGAACAGCCCCAGGCGACGCAGGCCAAGGCCCAATGCCCGTGAGTTCTGCCGCAGGTTGTTGCCGTACCAGCGGTACATCAGCTTGCGGCTGGCCTTGAGGAAGCTTTTTTCCGGCGGATGCTCGACCGTGTTGATGGCGGCGTCCGGCACGTAGAAGGTGTCGTAGCCCAGGCGCATCAGGCTGAACCAGCTGGACTTGTCGTCCCCGGTAAGGAACTTGAAGCGGCCCAGGCGCCAGTGCATCAGCGAGTCGCTTTCGACGTCGGCGATGAACTCGGGGTTGGTCACCACGCTGGCGCGGAACATCGACATGCGCCCGGTCATGGTCAGTACGCGCTTGGACAGGGCCATCGAGCACATGTTGATGTGGCGCTGGGCGAAGCGCAGCTTGTGCCACTCGCTCATGATGTAGCCGCCACGCACTTCGCAGAATTCATTGGTGGTCAGGCCGCCCACATTGGGGAACAGCTTGAACCACGGCACGGTCTTGCGCACCACGCCGTCGGCCAGCACGGTGTCACCGTCGATCACCGCCACCACGGCGTTCTCGTCCGGCAGCATGCGCGAGATGGCGCGGAAGCCGTAGGCCAGGCCATCGCGCTTGCCGGTACCGGCGATACGCACGATGTCCAGCTTCACGTGGGCCGGCGGGTTGTACTTGGCCCACAGGCTCTTCACCAGCAGTTCATCGGACATTTCCACCAGCGAGCAGACCACGGTGGTGGGGAAGCCGCAGTTGATCGCCTCGCGGATCACCGAGCTGTACACCTGGGCGGTGGTCAGCGCTTCGATACGGAAGCTGGTGACCATCAGGTAGACATGCGACGGGTCGGTGGCATTACCCATTTTCTGCACCTTGCGGCGCAGGTACGGGTACACGCCGTAGAGGAAGATCATGCCGCGGATGAAATGGGTGGCGCCCATGGAGTAGCGCCAGATGCCGACTGCGCCGACCAGGAAGATGAAGTGCTTCGACTGCGAGTCGAAGATATCAGCTGGCAGGGCCAGGGCGATCAGCATGAGCAGGCTCATGTAGAGCAGCCACCCGGCGCACTGCAACAGCACTGTCTGGAGCCTTTGCATGTTCAGCATCCGTCGAGAATTCGGGAAAGGGTGGGCAGCGAGGAGGCGGCTCTTGTCGAGTGCCTCATCGCTGCCCGGCCGGGCACTTACCAGCAGATGCCTTCGGTACGGGCGGTGGTGCTGGTCGGTTTGTTCATGAAGCCGACCAGGTCGATCACCTGCTTGCCGGCTGGCGCTTGCAGGGCCAGCGCACGGAACTGCTCGTCACGGTTGCCGAGGACGATGATGTCGGCGTTGTCGATCACCTGCTGCAAGTTGGCGTTGAGCAGCGACGACACGTGCGGGATCTTCGACTCGATGTAGTCCTTGTTGGCGCCGTGAACACGGGCGTACTGGACGTTCTCGTCGTAGATGTCCAGCTGGTAGCCCTTGCCGATCAGGCGCTCGGCCAGTTCCACCAGCGGGCTTTCGCGCAGGTCGTCGGTGCCGGCCTTGAAGCTCAGGCCCAGCAGCGCGACCTTGCGCTTGTCGTGGGCTTCGATCAGCTCGAAGGCGTTCTGCACCTGCGATTCGTTGCTGCGCATCAGCGAGTCGAGCAGCGGTGCACGGACATCGAGGCTGGCGGCGCGGTAGGTGAGGGCGCGTACGTCCTTGGGCAAGCAAGAGCCGCCGAAGGCAAAGCCAGGGCGCATGTAGTACTGGGACAGGTTGAGGACCTTGTCCTGGCAGACCACGTCCATCACTTCGCGGCCATCGACGCCCACGGCCTTGGCGATGTTGCCGATTTCGTTGGCGAAGGTGACCTTGGTGGCGTGCCAAACGTTGCAGGTGTACTTGATCATTTCGGCCACTTCGATCGGCTTGCGGATGATCGGGGCGTCGAGCTCTTCGTACAGGGCCTGGAGGATGTCACCGCTGGCGCTGTCCAGTTCGCCGATGACTGTCATCGGTGGCTGGTCGTAGTCCTTGATCGCGGTGCTTTCACGCAGGAATTCCGGGTTGACCGCCACGCCGAAGTCGACGCCGGCCTTCTTGCCCGAGCAGTCTTCGAGGATCGGGATGACCACGTTCTTGACGGTGCCAGGCAGTACGGTGCTGCGCACCACGATGGTGTGACGGCGGGTGGTGTCACGCAGCACGTAGCCGATTTCGCGGCACACGGACTCGATGTACTCCAGGCCCAGGTCGCCGTTTTTCTTGCTGGGGGTGCCCACGCAGATCATCGACACATCGCTGGCACGGATGGCTTCGGCGAAGTCGGTAGTGCCGCGCAGGCGGCCATTGGCGATGCCCTGTTGCAGCAGTGCTTCCAGGCCAGGTTCGACGATGGGCGACTTGCCCTGGTTGATCAGGTCGATCTTGGTGCTGGACACGTCCACACCGATCACTTCATGGCCACGCGCCGTCAGGCAGCCTGCACAGACTGCACCCACATAACCCAAACCAAAGATGCTGATACGCATCGCTATCACCTCATGTGTTTATCACGCCGACGCCTCCGCAGAGAGCCGGGCTGGGTTGATTAACAACAGTTTTCGGGCGCACGGATCCATGGCGAATGCACACTTCGCCGAGCGCAGGCAAAATAAATCCGGAACGCAAAAAGTTATGCGCTCAAAGTTGGCACTCAATAGCCATTCATTAAAAAACGTGCCCTGAAATGCAGCCGTCTTTATTGCAATGCGCTACTTGGCGCGTTGCTGTGCTTGTTTTTTCAAGTGAATAAATCCTTTGAAATCAACCACTAGGACGATTTGTAAGGGGCGCGTCTCTCCTGCATGGACAAGGTCTTCGGAGGTTTCCGTGATCCCTGTCGATTTTCTCATGGCGGGCAGTGGATACCCGCTGCTGTCATCTGTAAGTCATCTCTCACAGCCCGTAGGCAGGAAAATCGTTACGGCACTATGAGCGATTGGCTTTGGCAGAAGTTCCTGAGCCAGTTTCGCCCGAATGAAAGATTTCTAAATATTTATTCAGTTGCGGACAGTTTCAAATTGATAGCACGCGGGTGTTTCACCCCCGTGTATAAAGGACGTAACTGTTGCGAGATATTTTTATGCCAGCATCTGAAAATTTTTTTCAGAATTCGTCAAAAAAGGTATGAACGGTCTTATGGCGTTTGGCGATAAAGGGAGGTGCGACGGATTTTTGGCGTCGGATTCGTGGCGTGATGGCGGTTTGCAGCGTGCCCTGTTGCAGGGCAGAGGCGGATCACGGCGGCTGACCTCTTCGCGGCTTCAGCCGCGAAGAGGGCGTGACAGGCTCACTCCGCGGGGTGATCGCGCAGGAACACCAAATGGTCTGGCTTGGACTGCTCGGCACTGTAGTAGTACCCCTGAGCATCGAACTGCTTGAGCTGTTCCGGGGTGCTGATGCGCTGCTGGATGACGAAGCGGCTCATCATGCCGCGGGCTTTCTTGGCGTAGAAGCTGATGATCTTGTACTGACCGTTTTTCTGGTCCTTGAAGTCGACGTTGATTACCCGGGCCTTCAGTGCACTGCGTTTCACTGCACTGAAATACTCGTTACTGGCCAGGTTCAACAGCACGTCATCGCCTTGGTCGGCCAGGGCCTGATTCAGCCATTCGCTGATGCGCGTGCCCCAGAAGGCGTACAGGTCCTTGCCGCGGGCGTTGGCCAGCTTGGTGCCCATCTCCAGGCGGTAGGGCTGCATCAGGTCGAGCGGGCGCAGCAGGCCATATAGGCCCGAGAGCATGCGCAGGTGGCCCTGAGCGTAGCTGAAGTCGTCTTCACTCAGGCTCTGGGCATCGAGGCCGGTGTACACGTCACCCTTGAACGCCAGCAGCGCCTGCTTGGCATTGGCCGGGGTGAAGTCTGGGGTCCAGCTGCCAAAGCGCGCAGCATTCAGGCCGGCGAGCTTGTCGGACAGGTGCATCAGCTCGCTGATCTGCGCCGGCGACAGTTCGCGCAGCTGCTGGATCAGGGCCTGGGATTCATCCAGGTACTGGGGCAGGGTGAAACGCTCGGTCACTGGCGGGGTGTCGTAGTCGAGGGTCTTGGCGGGGGAAATCACCGTCAGCATCGGGTCGGCTCCTGGCATCGTTGGCCGAGGATTCTACGGGGTGGGCGGTACAAGTCCAAACTATGGCGACGATAGTCACAGCCCATGGTCGGTGCAGACGCTATAGTTCGCGTTTTGTCGTTGCGGAGCCTTCCACTGTGCGCATTGCTTCTGCCTTGCTGGCCGGCCTGCTGAGCCTGGCCGTGCAAGCCGCCCCTTCACCCCAGGTCAGCCTGGACCGCAGCCTGTGGCCCGAACAGCTGGACAGCCCGGCGCTGTTCGATGTGGCCTCTCGGGCAGAAATCCTTTCGTTCGCTCAAGCGCTGCACGAAAGCGAGTTGCTGGATGACGCAAGCCTGGCGGCCCGGCTGGGGTTGCGGCAGATCAATCTGCAGAAGGTGCGCCAGATTCGGGCGCGCATGTGGCAGCGGTTGTGGGAGGGGTATCAACAGGCGCAGCGCAGTTGTGAGCAGGATGCATCATTCTGCTACCCGGTTACGTCCATGGCGGAGTTGCGCACACAAGCGGCGACGTTCGCTGCCGATGTCGGTGCGTTCTATACCGGCTGGATCGAGCCGAGCCACCAGTTCCATGTCCGCTACCTGGACGAGCAACTGCGCAAGGCGGCGTTGCTGCCGCAGACCAGCAGCGAAATCGAGCGGCTGTCTTCGCGTGAGCGCAAGGGTGACGAACTGAACGACCGCATGTTCCTGCTGACCTTTGTCGGCGGGCCCGGGCCCGAGGGGGGCAGTACGGATCTACTCACCGATTACCTGCGCCGGCAAAAGCTCGAAGGCACGTTCTTCACGCTTGGTAACCGCTTGCAGCAACGCCGTGATGGTGCCTCGGCAAACGCCTTGCGCCAGCTCTATGACGGGCAGTGCGTGGGTATCCAGGGGTGGGAGTACCGCTCCCATGCGCAGTGGACCGACTGGCAGGATTCGCTGCGGCGCAGCCAGGCGCGGGTGCAGGCTGATCTACCCGAGCAGTATGTGCCGCTGTTCCGTCCACCTTATGGCCAGCGCCGGGCTGACGGCGAGGCGTTCATGGCCCGCCAGCAGTTGCGGGTATCGTTGTGGGACATCGATGCCCAGGATGACGGTGCATTGAGCGCAGAGGCATCCGCACAGCGCGTATTGACCCTGATGTTGTTGTGGCGCAAGGGCGTGATCCAGTTTCATGACAGCCTTCCCAAGGCGCAGCCGGCGGTGGATTGGCTGCTGCGCAATACCGCGCAAAGCGGCATCGGCTGGGAGGATTGCCGGGAATATGGATACCGCGAATAGAGGGTATGACTTCTGAGCGTAGTCCCCTCTGACGCTGGCGCCAAGGCCTCTTCGTCAATCGGAAAAATAAACTTCAAAAATGCGTAAAAGTGCTTTTTTCGGTCATGGTTTTTGCGGTATGAAGAAACCAGACAGCCGATTCCTGCAGCACAGGTGGCGTCATCCAGGCCCACCTAGCCAGGTTCGCTTCCCGCCCGTAACAACGCGGATACGGGGACAGCGGCAGTCACTCTGCGGCGTAACAGACCACGCCGTGTGGCTTCGACATAAGGTGACCGAGTATGGATGACCAAGGACGCAACCCTTCCTCCAGCAAGCCAATCCTGTATGTGCTCGATACCAACGTCCTGATTCACGACCCTAACGCGTTACTGAACTTCGAGGAGCACCATGTCGCCATCCCGATGACGGTGCTGGAGGAACTCGACAAGCTCAAGACCGGCAAACAGAGCATCGCCGCCGAATGCCGCCAGGCCATCCGCCTGATAGACCAGACCCTCGGTGACGCTTCGCCCAGCGATGTCGAGCAGGGCGTACCGATCCAGCGCAACAAGAGCGGCCCCAAGGGGTTCCTGTCCATCCTGATGACCCCGCGCAACGAGCCGAACAAGCTGTTGCCGGAAAACCTCAACGACAACATCATCATCAACCAGTTGCTCGAAGTCCGGGCCCGGCGCACCGACCTGGACGTCGTGCTGGTCACCAAAGACATCAACATGCGCCTGAAGGCGCGCGCTTGCGGTATAGCGGCTGAGGACTACAGCACCGACCAACTGGTCGATGACGTGTCCTTGCTGTCCAAGGGCTACCATTCGGTCACCGGCTCGTTCTGGGACCGCGTGAGCAAGGTCGATACCCGCCAGGAGCGCGGCCGCACCTGGCATCGGGTGCAGATGATCGACAACCTGCCAGCCGTGCACGTCAACGAGTTCATCATCGATGAGCAGGGCTTCGTCGGGTGGATCAAGGGCATTCGTGACGACGAACTGTTGCTGCTCGACCTGCACCAGGAGCCATTGCTGCACCAGGAAGCCTGGGGCCTGAAACCACGCGATATTCACCAAAGCCTGGCGTTGTTCGCCCTGCTGGACCCGGATATCCACCTGGTGAACCTGACCGGCGCCGCCGGCTCCGGTAAAACCATCCTGGCGCTGGCTGCGGCCATCGAGCAAACCATGGTCAGCAAGCGCTACCGGCGCATCATCGCCACCCGCAGCGTGCAGGGGCTGGACCAGGAGATTGGCTTCCTGCCGGGTACCGAAGCAGAGAAGATGGAGCCGTGGCTGGGCGCCATCACCGACAACCTCGAAGCCTTGCACATGGATGACGAAAGCACCCATGGCAGCGTCGAATACATCCTTGAGCGCGTGCCGCTGCAGTTCAAGTCGCTGAACTACATCCGTGGCCGTAGCTTCCAGCAGAGCCTGATCCTGATTGACGAGTGCCAGAACCTGACGCCGCACCAGATGAAAACCATCATCACCCGTGCCGGCTCCGGGTCCAAGGTGGTCTGCCTGGGTAACCTGGCGCAGATCGACACCCCCTACCTGTCCGCGACCAGCTCGGGCCTGACCTATCTGACCGAGCGCTTCAAGGACTTCCCCCATGGCGTGCACATCACCCTGCAGGGCGTGCCTCGCTCGGTGCTGGCCGAGTACGCCGAGTCTCATTTGTAAACCTTGTAGCCGGGCAGATTACTGCCCGGCCTCTTCGTGGACGCGCCCGTTCACAGGAACTCCACTTGATTCGAGGCCGTGGAGCTCTTGTGGGAGCGGGCGTGCCTGCGAAGAGGCAAAACCTGCCGACACATACCTCTGCTCAAACCTGACCCACAGGTTTACACTGCGAACTCCCTTCACAGGAGCAAAGCAGTGCTGACACATCTTGATTCCCAGGGGCGGGCCAACATGGTCGACGTCACTGAAAAGGCCGTGACCGAGCGCGAGGCTACCGCCGAGGCGCGGGTGCGCATGTTGCCGCAGACCTTGCAGATGATCGTCGATGGTGAACACCCCAAGGGTGACGTGTTCGCCGTGGCGCGCATTGCCGGGATACAGGCGGCGAAAAAAACCAGCGACCTGATTCCGCTGTGCCACCCGCTGATGCTCACCAGCGTCAAGGTCGAGCTCAGCGCCGAGGGGCAGGATGCCGTGCGCATCGTCGCCCGCTGCAAGCTGGCCGGGCAGACCGGTGTGGAGATGGAGGCGCTGACCGCCGCCAGCGTGGCCGCGCTGACGATCTATGACATGTGCAAGGCTGTGGATAAAGGTATGGTCATCGAGCAGGTGCGCCTGCTGGAAAAACTCGGTGGCAAGAGTGGCCATTACAAGGTGGAGGCGTGATGAAGGTCAAGGTGATGTACTTCGCCCGTTACCGCGAACTGTTGGGCGTGGATGCCGAGCGGGTGGAGGGGGCGTTCAAGGTGCTCGATGATGTGCGCCAGGCCTTGGTAGCCAAGGGCGGGCAGTATGAAGTGCTGGCCGAGCAGAACCTGATGTGCGCGCGCAACGAAGAGCTGTGCAAGCTCGATGAGCCGCTGGAAGAGGGCGATGAAGTGGCGTTCTTCCCGCCGGTGACCGGAGGCTGAACATGGCTGTGCGAGTGCAGGAAGGCGCGTTCGACCCGGGGGCTGAGACCAATGCCATGCATGCAGCCAATGTGGGCGTGGGCGCGGTGGTCGGTTTTGTCGGCTATGTGCGGGATTTCAACGATGGCCGCGAAGTGGCGGGGATGTTCCTCGAACACTATCCGGGCATGACCGAAAAGGCCCTGGCCAAGATCGTGGTCGAGGCCGAGCAGCGTTGGCCGCTATTGAAGGTGGAGGTGCTGCACCGCATCGGTGCGCTGGAACCGGGCGAACCGATTGTGTTCGTGGGGGTGGCCAGTGCCCATCGGCAGGCGGCGTTCGATGCCTGCAACTTCATCATGGACTACCTGAAGACCCGGGCGCCGTTCTGGAAGAAGGAGAATACTCAGGAAGGGCCAAGGTGGGTGGAGGGGCGGCAGAGTGACCAGGATGCGGCGGGGCGCTGGTAATCAAGGCGCCACCGGTCGCCTGTAGGAGCGGGTTTACCCGCGAAAGGGCCGGCCCTGCTGGCCAATCTCCACCCGCCGTTCACCGTTGCCGCCACTACCGTATTCGCGGGTAAACCCGCTCCTACAGGGGGGCTTGTGTGGCGATTGGGCCGCACAAGGCCGCTCCCACAGGGCGCGTGTAGCCCGCTGAAGGTCAGTGATGCTTGCGCGGCACCGGCTTGAGCAGTTCATCCGGCGGCATCTCGCACTTGATCTTGCGCCCCAGCAGCGCTTCGATCGCCGGCAGCTGATACGAGTCATCCTCACCGGCAAAGCTGATCGATACACCACTGGTGCCGGCACGGCCGGTACGGCCAATGCGGTGCACGTAGTCGTCAGGGTCTTCCGGCAGGGTGAAGTTGATCACGTGGCTGATGCCATCGATATGGATCCCGCGCCCGGCCACGTCGGTGGCCACCAGCACGGTGATGCGCCCTTCGCGGAAGCTCTCCAGGGTTCGGATGCGCTTGTGCTGCGGCACGTCGCCCGACAGCTGGGCGGCATTGATACCGTCGCGTACCAGCTTTTCCTCGATGCGCCGCACTTCGTCCTTGCGGTTGGCGAACACCATCACCCGTTCCCACTTGTTCTGGGTCACCAGGTTGTACAGCAGTTTGTACTTGTCGCTGCCGGCCACCGCATACACGTGCTGCTCCACCGTTTCGCTGGCCACGTTCTCCGGCTCGATCTCGACGATGGCCGGGTTGGTGGTCCACTGCTTGGCCAGGTTCATCACATCGTCGGTGAAGGTGGCGGAGAACAGCAGGGTCTGGCGCTCGCTTTTCGGCGGTGTCTGACGAATGATTTGGCGGACCTGGGGGATGAAGCCCATGTCGAGCATACGGTCGGCTTCGTCAAGCACCATCACCTCGACCATGTCCAGGTGCACTTCACCACGCTGGTTGAAGTCCAGCAGGCGGCCCGGCGTAGCCACCAGAATATCGCAGTGGCGCGCTTCCAGAGCTTTGAGCTGCTTGTCGAAGTCCATGCCACCGACGAAGCTCATCACGTTCAGGCCGGTGTACTTGGTCAGGGCAGCGGCGTCCTTGGCGATCTGCACCACCAGCTCGCGGGTGGGGGCGATGATCAGCGCCCGCGGCTCGCCCATGTAGCGCTCTTTAGGCGGTGGCGTCTGCTGCAACTGGGAAATGATCGAGATCAGGAAGGCGGCCGTCTTGCCGGTGCCCGTCTGGGCCCGGCCGATGGCGTCCTGGCCACGCAGGGTGTAACCCAGGACCTGCGCCTGGATCGGCGTGCAGTACGGGAAGCCCAGGTCGTGGATGGCGTGCATCAGCTCGTTGGACAGCTTGAAGTCGTGGAAGCGGGTTTTGCCTTCCTGCGGCTCGACCACGAAGTCTTCGGGCTTCCACAGGCTGGCCTGTGGCTTGGGCTTGCGTTCGCGGCGCGGTTTGTCCTTGGCCGGTTGATCGGCAGGTGGCGTCGCGGCGGCAGGTTGCTCAGCCTTGGGGGCGGGGTTGGCATGGGGTGCGGCCGGTTTTGCCGCGGGCCGGGCTTCCGGCGTCACGCTGGCAGCAGGAGCGGCGGCTTGTGGCGCGGCCTCTCCCTTGCCG
Source organism: Pseudomonas sp. TYF_14 (assembly GCF_043105275.1). Classification (NCBI taxonomy): domain Bacteria; kingdom Pseudomonadati; phylum Pseudomonadota; class Gammaproteobacteria; order Pseudomonadales; family Pseudomonadaceae; genus Pseudomonas; species Pseudomonas sp. TYF_14. Next base: position 50,148 of record NZ_JBICLK010000009.1, on the reverse strand, counting down.
AATATTTTTCTGAGTGCTTTGAGCACGGTCGTCTCATCAACTGATTAAGGAATGTACGCCGGGCAGTGTAATGCAAGATCCGGGCGCGGCGTAGCGGAATACGCCCACAACTACAAGCGAGGCTGCCTATTGCAGCTGCTTGCTCAGCCAGTCGTGGATATCGTTCAGTTCTTCGACCGCCACTTCGTGTTCCATCGGGTATTCGTACCAGCGGGCAGCGACGCCCCAGGTGTTCAGGTACTCGAAGGCGGTACGGCCCATGGACGGGATGACCACCGAGTCATGCACGCCATGCAGGCACAGGGCCGGGGTGCGTTGCTGGCAGGCACTCAACTGGTGCTGGTCATTGAAGGTGGGGGCATAGGTGGACAGGGCGATCACCCCGCCCAGTGCTTCCTGCCACTTTATATAGGCAGTGTGCAGCACCACCGCGCCGCCCTGGGAGAAGCCGGCCAGGAAGATCCGCGTCAGGTCGATGCCTTTGGCCTGTTCGGCCTTGATCAGGGCAACCACCTGCTCGGCAGATTCTTCCAGCTGCGCTTCGTCGATGGCACGGGCCGGGGTCATGGCCTTGATGTCATACCAGCTGGGCATGGCATAGCCGCCGTTGATGGTCACGGGGCGGGTCGGTGCCTGGGGCATGATGAAGCGTGTGCTGAGCAAGCGCTCCTGCATGAATTCGGCCACAGGTAGGAAGTCGTAACGGTCGGCCCCCAGACCGTGCAACCAGATCACACAGGCGTCAGCGGTTTTCTGTGGTTCGAGAATCAGCGGGTTGGTCATGACTGCTCCGAAAGTGTGCGGGTCTTGTTATGGCGTGCGTGAAAAGAAAGCACCGGAAATGATTGTCGGAAAAAGAATGTCGCAACGATACAACTTTTCCTACTTGACGAGCGCTTAAACGCTACAGCCAGAAAATTTGGTACGCGGTTTGCAACTACACCTGTGATGCAAAGGGCAGGCCGTGACGGTAACACCCTCTGCACGCGAAGGCTGTCACAGAACAGTCCATTGCGCCAATTGACCCAATAACAAGCCAATACGGGTCGGATACGCCTCAAAAGGGTGCGGTGCAATTCCGGCTCGATACAACAAGAGCGATTTGGAGGTTGTGAATGAAGATGTTGAAAACCACCCTGGCAGTCCTGACCGCTGCCGCCGCGCTGGGCGCCGTGAGCACTGCCCAGGCCGGCGCCACCCTCGATGCGGTAAAGAAGAAGGGCTTCGTCCAGTGTGGCGTGAGCGACGGTCTTCCAGGCTTCTCGGTACCTGATGCGCAGGGCAAGATCGTCGGCATCGATGCCGATGTCTGCCGCGCCGTGGCCGCCGCCGTGTTCGGCGATGCCACCAAGGTCAAGTTCAGCCAGCTCAACGCCAAGGAACGCTTCACTGCCCTGCAGTCGGGCGAGGTCGACGTACTGTCGCGTAACACCACCTGGACCAGCTCGCGCGATGCCGGCATGGGCCTGGTGTTCGCGGGTGTCACCTACTATGACGGCGTCGGCTTCCTGGTCAACAAGAAGCTCGGCGTTTCCAGCGCCAAGGAGCTCGATGGCGCGACCATCTGCATCCAGGCAGGCACCACCACCGAGCTGAACGTGTCGGACTTCTTCCGCGCCAATGGCCTGAAGTACACCCCGATTACCTTCGACACCTCTGACGAGAGCGCCAAATCGCTGGAGTCGGGCCGTTGCGACGTGCTGACTTCGGACAAATCGCAGCTGTTCGCCCAGCGCTCCAAGCTGGCCGCGCCGACCGACTACGTGGTGTTGCCGGAAACCATCTCCAAGGAGCCGCTGGGCCCGGTAGTGCGTAAAGGCGACGAGGAGTGGTTCAGCATCGTCAAGTGGACCCTGTTCGCCATGCTCAATGCCGAAGAAGCGGGCATCACTTCCAAGAACGTCGAGGCCGAGGCCAAGGCCACCAAGAACCCGGATGTCGCCCGACTGCTGGGTGCGGATGGCGAGTATGGCAAGGACCTCAAGCTGCCCAAAGACTGGGTAGTGCAGATCGTCAAGCAAGTGGGTAACTATGGCGAAGTGTTCGAGAAGAACCTGGGCCAGAGCACTGACTTGAAGATCGACCGTGGCATGAACGCCCTGTGGAACAACGGCGGCATCCAGTACGCGCCTCCAGTGCGCTGATGGCTGCACCCTGCGGCGGCATCCCGCCGCCGCAGGCTGTTCGAATCCCTACTGTCCGGGGCACTTCATGCAAAATCAAATCGGCGCACCCAAGGGCTTGTCCCTTAACGATCCGCGTGTGCGCGCGTGGCTGTTCCAGATCCTCACGATCGTCTTCGTGGTCGGCCTGGGCTGGTACCTGTTCCACAACACGCAAACCAACCTGCAACACCGGGGCATCACCTCGGGCTTCGACTTCCTCGACCGCAGTGCCGGCTTCGGTATCGCCCAGCACCTGATCCCCTATGTGGAATCCGACAGTTATGCGCGGGTGTTCGTCATCGGCCTGCTCAATACGCTGTTGGTGACCTTCATCGGCGTCATTCTGGCGACGATACTGGGCTTCATCATCGGTGTGGCTCGCCTGTCACCGAACTGGATGATCAACAAGCTGGCGACCGTCTATGTGGAAACCTTCCGCAACATTCCGCCGTTGTTGCAGATCCTGTTCTGGTACTTCGCCGTGTTCCTGACCCTGCCGGGACCGCGGGGCAGCATCAACATCGACGACATGTTCTTCATCAGCAACCGCGGCCTGAACATGCCGGGTGCGTCGATGGCCGACGGTTTCTGGCCATTCGTGGTGGCCCTGGCAGTAGCGATTGTCGCGATCGTGCTGATGGTGCGCTTTGCCAACAAGCGCTTCGACGAGACCGGCGTGCCGTTCCACAAATTCTGGGTGGGCCTGGCGCTGTTCATCGCCATCCCAGGGCTGAGCGTGTTGCTGTTCGGCAGCCCGGTCAGCTGGGAAGTGCCGCAGCTCAAAGGCTTCAACTTTGTCGGTGGCTGGGTGCTGATCCCCGAGCTGCTGGCGCTGACCCTGGCGCTGACTATCTATACGGCAGCCTTCATCGCCGAAATCGTGCGTTCCGGCATCCGTTCGGTCAGTCATGGCCAGACCGAAGCCGCGCGCTCGTTGGGCCTGCGCGAGGGCCCGACCCTGCGCAAGGTGATCATCCCCCAGGCACTGCGGGTGATCATTCCGCCGCTGACCAGCCAGTACCTGAACCTGGCGAAGAACTCTTCGCTGGCGGCCGGTATCGGCTACCCGGAGATGGTCTCGCTGTTCGCCGGTACCGTGCTCAACCAGACCGGCCAGGCCATCGAGGTGATCGCCATCACCATGAGTGTCTATCTCGCCATCAGCATCAGCATTTCGCTGCTGATGAACTGGTACAACAAGCGCATTGCGCTGATCGAGCGGTGAGGATACGCCTGTGAATGCCCATGTTTTCAAACCCGATATGCCGCCACCGGTGAAAACCGTCGGCGTGCTCGCATGGATGCGTGCCAATCTGTTCTCCAGCTGGCTTAACACGCTGTTGACCCTGTTCGCCATCTACCTGGTGTGGCTGATCGTGCCGCCGTTACTGCAGTGGGCGTTGATCGATGCCAACTGGGTTGGCACCACGCGCGCCGATTGCACCAAGGAAGGCGCCTGCTGGGTGTTCGTGCAGCAGCGCTTTGGCCAGTTCATGTACGGTTATTACCCGACTGAACTGCGCTGGCGTGTGGACCTGACCGTGTGGCTTGCCGTGCTCGGCGCCGCGCCGCTGTTCATCAAGCGTTTCCCGCGCAAAGCCTTCTACGGCCTGGGCTTCCTGGTGCTGTACCCGGTGCTGGCCTACACCCTGCTGCACGGGGGGTATCTGGGCCTGGAAAGCGTACCGACCAGCCAGTGGGGCGGGCTGATGCTGACCCTGGTGATCGCCACCGTGGGCATCGTCGGCGCCTTGCCGCTGGGCATCCTGCTGGCACTGGGCCGGCGTTCGAGGATGCCGGCCGTGAAAGTGGTGTGCGTAACCTTCATCGAGTTCTGGCGGGGCGTACCGCTGATCACCGTACTGTTCATGTCGTCGGTGATGCTGCCGTTGTTCCTGCCAGAAGGCATGAGCTTCGACAAGCTGCTGCGGGCGATGATCGGTGTGATCCTGTTCCAGTCGGCGTACATCGCCGAGGTGGTGCGCGGCGGCCTGCAGGCCATCCCCAAGGGCCAGTACGAAGCCGCCGCGGCCATGGGCCTTGGCTACTGGCGCTCGATGGGGCTGGTGATCTTGCCGCAGGCGCTGAAGCTTGTGATCCCCGGCATCGTCAACACCTTCATTGCCCTGTTCAAGGACACCAGCCTGGTGATCATCATCGGCCTGTTCGACCTGCTCAACAGCGTCAAGCAAGCAGCCGCAGACCCTGCCTGGTTGGGCATGGCCACCGAGGGCTACGTGTTCGCCGCCCTGGTGTTCTGGATTTTCTGTTTCGGTATGTCCCGCTACTCCATACATCTGGAGCGCAAGCTGGACACTGGCCACAAGCGTTAGGAGTTTCGAAATGAGTGAAGCGATCAAGCAGCCTGCTGGCCCCGAAGGCATCATCCAGATGCAGGGTGTGAACAAGTGGTACGGCCAGTTCCATGTGCTCAAGGACATCAACCTGAACGTGCGCCAGGGCGAACGCATCGTGCTGTGCGGGCCGTCCGGCTCGGGCAAGTCCACCACCATCCGCTGCCTTAACCGCCTGGAAGAGCACCAGCAAGGGCGCATCGTGGTCGATGGCGTGGAACTGACCAACGACCTCAAGCAGATCGAGGCCATCCGCCGCGAGGTGGGCATGGTGTTCCAGCACTTCAACCTGTTCCCGCACCTGAGCATCCTGGAGAACTGCACCCTGGCGCCGATGTGGGTGCGCAAGATGCCACGGCGCAAGGCCGAGGAAATTGCCATGCACTACCTGGAGCGTGTGCGGATTCCGGAGCAGGCACACAAGTACCCTGGCCAGTTGTCTGGTGGCCAGCAGCAGCGTGTGGCCATTGCCCGCGCGTTGTGCATGAAGCCCAAGATCATGCTGTTCGACGAGCCGACCTCGGCACTGGACCCGGAAATGGTCAAGGAAGTGCTCGATACCATGGTGGGCCTGGCCGAGGATGGCATGACCATGCTCTGCGTGACCCACGAAATGGGCTTTGCCCGTACCGTGGCGAACCGGGTTATCTTCATGGACAAGGGCGAGATTGTGGAGCAGGCCGCGCCGGATGACTTCTTCGACCGGCCGCGCAGTGACCGGACCAAGTTGTTCCTCAGCCAGATCCTGCATTGATGCTGTTTGGGCTGCGCGGCAGCCCTTCGCGGGCACGCCCGCTCCCACAGGTTTAGCGCTGGCTTTGGAGCCTGCGTAATTCCTGTGGGAGCGGGCGTGCCCGCGAAGGGCCGCAACGCGGCCCTGGGTTTATTTCTCTTCCTGGCTGGCAGCCGGCGCCGGTGGCGGCCGCAGCCCCACCTCGGCGATCAGCTTCAACTGCTGCCCGTTGCGCATCACCTCGATGGTTATCTTCTCGTTGGGCTTGATCCGCGCTACCTGGTTCATCGACTTGCGTCCGTCGCCGGCCGGCTCGCCATTGATGCTCAGGATCACGTCACCCAGGTGCAACCCGGCCTTGGCCGCTGGCCCTTCGCGGAAGATACCCGCCACCACGATGCCTGGGCGGTCCTTCATGCCGAACGATTCTGCCAGCTCCTGGCTCAGTGGCTGCACTTCGATACCCAGCCAGCCACGGATCACCTGGCCGTGTTCGACGATCGACTTCATCACCTCCAGTGCCAGTTTTACCGGGATGGCGAAGCCGATGCCCTGCGAGCCACCCGACTTGGAGAAGATCGCGGTATTGATGCCGATCAGGTTGCCATTGGCATCCACCAGCGCACCACCGGAGTTGCCCGGGTTGATCGCCGCGTCGGTCTGGATGAAGTCTTCGTAGTTGTTCAGCCCCAGCTGGTTGCGGCCAGTGGCGCTGATGATGCCCATGGTCACAGTCTGGCCGACGCCGAACGGGTTGCCGATGGCCAGCGATACGTCGCCGATGTGAATGGTGTCGGAACGGCCGATGGTGATCGCCGGGAGGTTCTTCAAGTCGATCTTCAGCACCGCCAGGTCGGTTTCCGGGTCGCTGCCGATCACGCGGGCCAGGGTTTCGCGGCCATCCTTCAGGGCTACGACGATCTGGTCGGCGCCGCTGGTGACATGGTTGTTGGTCAGCAGGTAGCCCTCTGGGCTCATGATTACCGCCGAACCCAGGCTTGATTCCCAGCGGCGCTGTTTGGGCAGGTTATCGCCGAAGAAGCGGCGGAACTGCGGGTCTTCGAACAGCGGGTGGGCGCTTTTGTTCACCACCTTGGTGGTGTACAGGTTGGCCACCGCCGGGGCGGCCAGGGTCACGGCGTCGGCGTACGACACCGGGCCTTGCATGATCCGGGTAGTCTGTGGCGCTTGCTGCAGGTTGACGTCCTGGCTGGGCAGCCCGACCCATTGCGGAAAACGCTGGATGATCAGCATGGCGATCAGTATGCCGGTAAGCAGGGGCCAGCCGAAGTAACGCAAAGCCTTGAACATGAACGAATCCTGGAAAGAGCATGGGCCAGCGGCCTGGCAGTGGGGCATGAGCGCGCGCGATCATACACCGGTTCCCCCAGTGACAGCGACGGCCCATAATGGCCGGCATTATACGGGCGTTCGTCAGGCGTTGCGCCCGAGAAAAGCGCAGTTTTCGAGGAGATTTTCATGGCCGTCGCTCTAAACACCCTGGTCGAGGAAGCCGAGCGTTACCTGGGCAGCGCGAAGATCCAGGATTATTGCCCAAATGGCCTGCAGGTCGAAGGCCGGCCGCAGGTCAGCCGTATTGTCAGTGGTGTTACCGCCAGCCAGGCATTGCTGGATGCCGCGGTCGAGGCCGAGGCCGATCTGGTGCTGGTGCACCACGGTTATTTCTGGAAGGGCGAGAACCCGTGCATCACCGGTATTCGCCAGCGTCGCCTGAAGACCTTGCTGAATAACGATATAAGCCTGTTGGCGTTCCACCTGCCCTTGGACGTGCACCCGGACGTGGGCAACAATGTGCAGCTGGCGCGGCGACTGAAGATCACTGTCGAAGGGCCGCTAGACCCGGAAAACCCCAAAGTGGTCGGGCTGATTGGTTCGCTCGCCGAATCCATGACCGCGCGCGATTTTGCCCGCCGGGTGCAACAGGTGCTGGGGCGTGAGCCGTTGCTGGTCGAAGGCAATGAAATGATCCGCCGGGTGGGCTGGTGCACCGGCGGCGGGCAGGGCTATATCGACACGGCGATTGCCGCTGGGGTCGACCTGTACCTGACCGGCGAGGCGTCCGAGCAGACCTACCACAGTGCGCGCGAGAATGGCGTCAGCTTCATTGCTGCCGGGCACCATGCCACTGAGCGCTACGGGGTGCAGGCGCTGGGCGATTACCTGGCACGACGGTTTGCCGTGGAGCACCTGTTCATCGATTGCCCGAATCCCATCTGAAGGCGGTGTCGCCCCCTTCGCGGGCCTCATAGGAGCGGGTTCACCCGCGAAGAGGCCGGCCCTGCCAGCCCAAACCCCCAGTCATATCGTTAGACTTTTTCGATCTAGCCAGCCTCCTAAATAGAAGCAGCTGCTGTGATAAAGTGGCTCGCTCGAACACGGCCCGCAGGCCGTCCATAAGATCGTTTTTCGTGAGTAGCCATGGTCGACAAACTGACGCACTTGAAACAGCTGGAGGCGGAGAGCATCCACATCATCCGCGAGGTGGCCGCCGAGTTCGACAACCCGGTGATGCTGTACTCGATCGGCAAGGACTCCGCCGTGATGCTGCACCTGGCGCGCAAGGCCTTCTTCCCGGGCAAGCTGCCGTTCCCGGTGATGCACGTCGACACCCAGTGGAAATTCCAGGAGATGTACAGCTTCCGCGACAAGATGGTCGAGGAAATGGGCCTGGAGCTGATCACCCACGTCAACCCCGAGGGTGTGGCGCAAGGTATCAACCCGTTCACCCATGGCAGTTCCAAGCACACCGACATCATGAAGACCCAAGGCCTGAAGCAGGCGCTGGACAAGCATGGTTTCGACGCTGCCTTCGGTGGTGCGCGCCGCGACGAAGAGAAGTCGCGGGCCAAGGAGCGTGTGTATTCGTTCCGTGACAGCAAGCACCGCTGGGATCCGAAGAACCAGCGCCCCGAGCTGTGGAACGTGTACAACGGCAAGGTCAACAAGGGCGAGTCGATCCGCGTCTTCCCGCTGTCGAACTGGACCGAACTGGATATCTGGCAGTACATCTACCTTGAAGGCATCCCGATCGTGCCGCTGTACTTCGCCGCCGAGCGTGAAGTCATCGAGAAGAACGGCACCCTGATCATGATCGACGACGAACGCATCCTCGAGCACCTCTCCGAGGAAGAAAAAGCCCGCATCGTCAAGAAGAAGGTGCGTTTCCGTACCCTCGGCTGCTACCCGCTGACGGGCGCTGTCGAGTCGGAAGCCGAGACGCTCACCGACATCATTCAGGAAATGCTCCTGACGCGCACTTCCGAGCGCCAGGGCCGGGTCATCGACCACGATGGCGCCGGTTCCATGGAAGACAAAAAACGTCAGGGCTACTTCTAATTTTCAGGGTTACTCCATGTCGCACCAATCCGATTTGATCAGCGAAGATATCCTCGCTTATCTGGCTCAGCACGAGCGTAAAGAACTGCTGCGTTTTCTCACCTGCGGCAACGTGGATGACGGCAAGAGCACCCTGATCGGGCGCCTGCTGCACGACTCGAAGATGATCTACGAGGACCACCTCGAGGCCATCACCCGCGATTCGAAGAAAGTCGGCACCACCGGCGAAGAAGTCGACCTGGCGCTGCTGGTAGATGGCCTGCAGGCCGAGCGCGAGCAGGGCATCACCATCGATGTCGCCTACCGCTACTTCTCCACCGCCAAGCGCAAGTTCATCATCGCCGACACCCCGGGCCATGAGCAGTACACCCGCAACATGGCCACCGGTGCGTCCACCTGCGACCTGGCGATCATCCTGGTCGATGCCCGCTACGGCGTGCAGACCCAGACCCGTCGCCACAGCTACATCGCGTCGTTGCTGGGTATCAAGCACATCGTGGTCGCGGTCAACAAGATGGACCTGAAGGGCTTCGATGAAGGCGTCTTCGAGTCGATCAAGGCCGACTACCTGAAGTTCGCCGAAGCCATCAACCTGACCCCGAGCAGCCTGCACTTCGTGCCGATGTCGGCGCTCAAGGGTGACAACGTGGTCAACCACAGCGAGCAATCGCCGTGGTACGCCGGCCCGACGCTGATGGAAATCCTCGAAACCGTCGAGGTTTCGGCTGACCGCAACTTCACCGACCTGCGTTTCCCGGTGCAGTACGTCAACCGTCCCAACCTGAACTTCCGCGGCTTCGCGGGCACCATCGCCAGTGGCGTGGTGCACAAAGGTGACGAGATTGTCGTGCTGCCGTCGGGCAAGAGCAGCCGGGTCAAGTCCATCGTCACCTACGAAGGTGAACTGGAAAACGCTGGCCCAGGCCAGGCCGTGACCCTGACCATGGAAGACGAGATCGACATCTCCCGTGGCGACCTGCTGGTACATGCCGACAACGTGCCGCCGGTCACCGACCAGTTCGACGCCATGCTGGTGTGGATGGCCGAGGAGCCGATGCTCCCGGGCAAGAAATACGACATCAAGCGTGCCACCAGCTACGTGCCAGGCTCGATTGCCAGCATCACCCACAAGGTCGATGTGAACACCCTGGAGCAGGGCGCTGCCAGTGCGCTGCAGCTGAACGAGATCGGCCGCGTCAAGGTAGCCCTGGACACCTCGATCGCCCTCGACGGTTACGACAGCAACCGCACCACCGGTGCGTTCATTGTCATCGACCGCCTGACCAACGGCACCGTTGGCGCCGGCATGATCATCGCCCCGCCAGTCTTGCCACACGGCAGCACCGGCCATCATGGCAAGCAGGCCCACGTGTCCACCGAAGAGCGCGCCCTGCGCTTCGGCCAGCAGCCAGCCACCGTGCTGTTCAGCGGCCTGTCGGGTGCTGGCAAGAGCACCTTGGCCTATGCCGTTGAGCGCAAGCTGTTCGACATGGGCCGTGCGGTGTACGTGCTCGATGGCCAGAACCTGCGTCACGACCTGAACAAGGGCCTGCCACAGGACCGCGCTGGCCGTACCGAGAACTGGCGCCGCGCCGCCCATGTGGCGCGCCAGTTCAACGAAGCCGGCATGCTGACCCTGGCTGCGTTCGTGGCCCCGGATGCCGAAGGCCGCGAACAGGCCAAGGCGCTGATCGGCAAGGAACGCCTGGTGACCGTTTACGTCCAGGCCTCGCCGCTGGTTTGCCGCGAGCGTGACCCGCAAGGCCTGTACGCTGCCGGTGGCGACAACATCCCGGGTGAAAGCTTCCCGTTCGATGTGCCGCTGGATGCTGATCTTGTGATCGACACCCAGGCCACCAGCGTGGACGAAGGCGTGAAACAGGTGCTGGACGTGCTGCGTCAGCGTGGCGCGATCTAAGCGCTAGCCTGCAAGGAAAACCCCGCTTCGGCGGGGTTTTTTCTATTGCTCAGTTCGGGTGAAAAGGCCCTCAGAGTTCAGGGCCTTGCTCGTGTTAGCTGGGCTTGAAACCGTCTTTACCGTTGGCTAGCCGCCATTGCTTGACTATTTCTAGTACTTTTTCAGGTTTACCATTTTCCTTTGGGTTTGGTCTGTACAAAAGATCGTAGCCTGAGGGGTGTTCAGTGATTTTTGAAAAATGATCAAGAAGTCCTCCCAGTACATGATCGGGTTCTTCCAAGTTGGCTCTGTGGATTTCAATTATGAGTGCCAAGAATTCGTTTTCGGTATAGTCAGAAAGGTTGGTTTTTTCACTCATGGTTTTGTTCCGTAGTGAATGCTGTTGTGCGATAGCGGTGTGACAATACGAATGTTATCCATGTCATAAACGCCGCCCCCTTCACTGATCGGGATTACATGATGAAGTATAAAGGTCTTTTGGCTCAGGTGGCTGTCTGGGAAATCGACTATCGGTGAGTAGCCGTTTTTTCTCATCCGACTCAGGCTCATTTCATCAAATTGCTTTGAAAGCTCAGGATCATTAGCCACCGCTTTCCAGAACTGTCGCCGGAATGCGTCAAAATTTCTGAATTCCCTACTTTTAAGAAGTTCTGCAATTTGAGCAGGAATCGGAGCACCCTCAAGGCTGGCTGCCTCCTTTCGCCATGTATCTGACACCTGTGCACCATGTCCGGTCGATGTTCCTGCCTCGTATCGCGGGCTCTTGAACACCACCAGAATAGGCGGTAATCCGGAGTCCATGGGGAAGGTGATGATCAGCCGTTCCTGGTCCAGCAGATCAAGCGCGGGGTAACCCTCCTGCTCGGTGACGACAGGGTTCAGGCTGCTGCCGGTGTACACGACGGTACCAGGCGGGACTAGCGGTAGGCTGGTGGAGTTTCCCTCATCGCCACCCGGCGCGCTGGCGGGTGTCCAGGTCAGAATCCGTTGCGGATTATCCAGCGCCAGGCTGTAGACCTGCCGCTCGCTGTCGAACGTTGCTGCGCGTACCGCCACCGGCTTGCCACTCGGCACCACGTAGAGATCCAGTTCGTTTTCGTTCTCAACCCCCGCCAGAAGGTAGGGCAGGTCGATGCTGGTCGAGGATGCCGCCAAGGCAGCAAGGTCGGGCCCACCGGCAGGGCTAAGGCTGTCGAGTGGGGTGCTGATGAGGTACTGGCGTTCACTGTTGCCCAGCGTTGATGGCCAGGCCATCGCAAGGGTGCCTACTGCGACCGAAGGGACAGTCGTAGCAACAAGCCGGGTAAGTGCCGCTGCGATCGATTCAGCCAAGGCAGAGTAAGCCGCTTCGGCTACGGCAAAAGTGGTAGCCCCAATTGGGATTACGGCAGGTGTGGATACCGCTAGCCGCGCTTCATTGATATAGGAGACACTACGCCGCAAAGCCTCTTGCCTTTGGCGCTCGGCTTCAGCAGCCAAGCGTTCGGCTTCGGCCTGCTGGCGTGCAGCTTCTTCCTGTGCAGCGAGTTGAGCCTGGAGGTTTTCCACTTCAGCCGCGCGCTGCATCAGGTTCTGCGTGGCACCTGCATATACCCCCAGGAATCTGATCGATTCGGTTAGCGCCAGTGCCAGGTGGTATTCCTGCCAGCGTGGGCCAGCCCGGCGCAACCGTTGCTCATCTACAAGGTGCAAAAGCCCTTCAAGTTGTGGTTTCGACAGGGGGCTGTTGATGCGCGGGTTTTGATCTTGATAGGGGGGAACTTGCGACTGCTTGGCCTGCACCAAGGCGGCAGCAGTTGCCAGGTAGGTACTGAAGGTTTGGACAAGCGTGAGCGTGTCGTCAATGACGGTTTGACCCAGCTCATGCTGAAGGACGTTGGGTAAACAATCGAAATGTATTTGTCGCTCTGTGTGGATCTGCGCTGTTCTACGCGCAATCACCTGCAACAAATCCAGCGGTTGCTGGCTGAGTTCTTCCTGATCTACCTGGCTTGCCAGTGCTCGAAGTTCGTCAGCCAATGCTTGGTGCTTCTGAGCTTCCAGGTGTAAACGGTACGTACCCTCCCAAGACTTCTGCAGCCTTGTGGCCCATTCCACGCCTAATTCCTGGCCTGTTGTTGCTGCGAAGAAACCCGGGTCTAGAAACCGGCTCATCATTGAGTCGCCCCGCTTGTAGAATGCGGGTACGCCAAAGTAGTTGTTGGCGTCGGGTAAAATCTGCAGATAACCATCACGAATCTGGCTGATGCGCGACGACAGGATTTGTTGCTCTGTTACGAATGGTGATGCCGCGCCGTTTGTACTGCTCGCCTCGGCTTTGATCTGGGCTTTTAGTGCATTTATAGTTTCAGGAAGCTGGTTTGTTTCATGAGCATACTTATCTGAATAGTCCTTTTCGATGATTTGAAATTCTTCTGTCAGCACCCTACGCGTGGAAATAACCCGAGCAATATCATTTTTGGTTGGGCTGGTGCCGCGTGGATAACCATCGCTTAGCCCCCAGCCACCTGAGCCCGGCCCACCGCCACCGATAAAACTCAGTTCAATACCTGTAGGTGCTTGCGCACTGATGTATAGCGCCTCATCGAGATAATACGTATTGTCCCGTGCCATGTAGGTTCTCCTGATCACTACATGGGCTAGGTTTACGTATATCGAATTTGCGGTATGTCAGCTGCAGCCTGTCAATCAGTAGGAAGCTTCGTGTTGCTCGGAAAGATCCGTCTCAGATATGTTTCTCCGACACCGGTATCACCCGTCTTTCCTTCACCGCTTTGTACGAAAAACTCGAATAGATCTCCTTCACCCCCGGCAACCGCTGCAGCACTTCCCGGGTAAATTCGCCAAACGACTCCAGGTCCCGTGCCAGGATCTCCAGCAGAAAGTCATAGCGGCCGGAGATGTTGTGGCAGGCGACGATCTCGGGGATTTCCATCAGGCGCTGTTCAAACGCCAGCGCCATGTCCTTGGTGTGCGAGTCCATCATGATGCTGACGAACGCGGTCACACCAAACCCCAGCGACTTGGGCGAGAGGATGGCCTGGTAGCCGGTGATGTAGCCGTTTTCCTCCAGTAACTTGACCCGTCGCCAGCAGGGCGAGGTAGTCAGTGCCACCTGGTCGGCGAGTTCGGCAACGGTGAGACGGGCATTGTCCTGCAAGGCGGCGAGCAGGGCGCGGTCGGTGCGGTCGAGGCTTGAAGGCATTTTTTGCCCTCCTGGTCCGTTGATTATTGTTTTTGTTCCAGCAAGCGCGTGTATGCGTAGGCTATTTTGGAAAAAATCGGGCAGCTCGGTGGCATAAGCTTATAGCAAACCACAAGAGGCTGTTGCCATGCGCGACTCCCACCACAACACCGGTTTTTCCACGCGGGCCATTCATCATGGCTATGACCCGCTTTCCCATGGTGGCGCCCTGGTGCCACCGGTGTACCAGACGGCTACCTATGCCTTCCCCACTGTCGAGTACGGTGCTGCCTGCTTCGCCGGGGAGGAACCTGGGCATTTCTACAGCCGCATTTCCAACCCCACGCTGGCCTTGCTGGAGCAGCGCATGGCTTCGCTGGAGGGCGGTGAAGCGGGGTTGGCGTTGGCCTCGGGGATGGGCGCGATTACCTCAACCATCTGGACCCTGCTAAGGCCTGGGGATGAGCTGATCGTCGGGCGCACCCTGTATGGCTGTACCTTCGCTTTTCTGCACCACGGTATTGGTGAGTTCGGGGTGAAAATTCGCCATGTCGATCTCAACGATGCCAAGGCCATGAAAGCGGCGATCAGCAGCAAAACACGGATGATCTACTTCGAAACACCGGCCAACCCCAACATGCAACTTGTGGATATTGCGGCAGTTGTGGAGGCCGTGCGGGGGCATGATGTGCATGTGGTGGTCGATAACACCTACTGTACGCCGTACCTGCAGCGGCCACTGGAGCTGGGGGCGGACCTGGTGGTGCACTCGGCAACCAAGTACCTCAGTGGGCATGGTGATATCACTGCCGGGTTGGTGGTGGGGCGCAAGGTGTTGGTCGATCGCATTCGCCTGGAAGGGCTGAAGGATATGACCGGGGCAGTGCTGTCGCCCCATGACGCGGCGCTGCTGATGCGCGGGATCAAGACGCTTGCCCTGCGCATGGACCGGCATTGTGCCAATGCCCAGCAGGTGGCGGAGTTTCTCGTCCGGCAGCCGCAGGTGGAATTGATTCATTACCCGGGGCTACCGTCTTTTGCCCAGTACGCGTTGGCCCAGCGACAGATGCGTTTGCCTGGCGGGATGATTGCCTTTGAGCTCAAGGGTGGCATTGAGGCGGGGCGGCGCTTCATGAATGCACTGCAGCTCTTTGCCCGGGCGGTGAGCCTGGGGGATGCAGAATCGCTGGCGCAGCATCCGGCGAGCATGACGCATTCCAGCTATACGCCGCAGGAGCGGGCGCATCACGGGATATCGGAGGGGTTGGTGCGTCTGTCGGTGGGGCTGGAGGATGTGGAGGACCTGCTGGCAGATGTCGAACAGGCATTGCAGGCCTGCTGTTAGGTTGCCCACACTGGCCTCTTCGCGGGCACGCCCGCTCCCACAGGTATTCCACAAGTTTCACATGCTGTGGTGAGCCTGTGGGAGCGGGCGTGCCCGCGAAGGGGCCAGTGAATCCAGCCCACAAAAAAGGCCTCTTGCGAGGCCTTTTGCATGTTCAGCAGATCAACGCTTGAGCCCGTAGCTTTCGTCGAGCATGCCCGGCGAGTTAGGCGCTTTCGGTGCATAGTCGCGCGGCACTTCGGCGGTGTCTTTAGGTGGGGTCAGGCGGTCACGCGGGCCTTGCGGTGCATCGGAGTGCAGCGCAGCCAGCAGGCGTTGGCGGGTGACGTCATCGAGGGCCAGGCTGTTGGCGCCTTCAGCCAGGTGATCCTGTACGTCCTGATAGCTCTGGGTCAGTTTTTTGACCAGCATGGCGGTGCTGTTGAAATGGGTGACCACTTCGTTCTGGTAGCTGTCGAAGCGCTTCTGGATGTCATCCAGTTGACGCTGGGTGTTGCTCGGGGCCGCATTGGGCAGCAGGCGGGCAACAATGAAACCGACTGCCACACCGATGACCAGGGCCAGGGTTGGCAACAACCAAACAAGGAGCGAGAGTTCCACGAGTCCTTCCTCTATAAACGGCTTTGCTTTACGTTAACGGCTCAGACCTGCGCTGTATACCGCGAGCGATCGCAAATCAGAACAGAATTTCACACCTAGACGAATCGACCCTTCCCGAGGTCACGGAGTAGTGCCTTGCTTGTCCGCGAAACCCCCTTGTTCATCGATGGCCCCAGCGGCCAGCTGGAAGCCTTGTACCTGGACGTGGCCAATGCCCGTGGCGCGGTGCTGATCTGCCACCCCAACCCGGTCCAGGGCGGCACCATGCTCAACAAGGTGGTCTCGACCCTGCAGCGCACCGCACGTGATGCCGGTTATGTGACCCTGCGTTTCAACTACCGTGGCGTCGGCCAGAGCGCCGGCAGCCACGACATGGGCGCTGGCGAAGTGGCCGATGCCGAGGCCGCTGCAGCATGGCTGCGTGCCAGGCACCCCGGGCTACCGCTGGTGCTGATGGGCTTTTCGTTCGGTGGTTTCGTTGCCACCAGCCTGGCCGGGCGCCTTGAAACTGCAGGCGTCGAGTTGCAGCACCTGTTCATGATCGCCCCGGCGGTCATGCGCCTGACCGCCGAATTCCCGATGCCGCAGCGCTGCCCGCTCACCGTGGTGCAGCCGGACGCCGATGAAGTCGTCGCGCCGCAGCTGGTTTACGAATGGTCCGACAGCCTGTCGCGTCCCCATGAGCTGCTGAAAGTGGCAGAATGCGGACACTTCTTCCATGGCAAGCTGACCGATCTGAAGGATCTGCTGCTGCCGCGCCTTTCGAACTGAGCCAAGCCTGAATAAGCGAACACCCATGACCACGCGCATTCTTACCGGTATCACCACCACTGGCACTCCGCACCTGGGCAACTACGCCGGCGCCATCCGCCCGGCGATCCGTGCCAGCCAGCAGCCCGGTGTCGATTCGTTCTACTTCCTGGCCGACTACCACGCCCTGATCAAGTGCGACGACCCGCTGCGCATCCAGCGCTCGCGCCTGGAAATCGCCGCCACCTGGCTGGCCGGTGGCCTGGACCCGGACAAGGTGACCTTCTATCGCCAGTCCGACATCCCGGAAATCCCCGAGCTGACCTGGCTGCTGACCTGCGTTGCCGCCAAAGGCCTGCTGAACCGCGCGCATGCCTACAAGGCCTCGGTGGACAAGAACGTCGAGAACGGCGAAGACCCGGACGCCGGCGTGACCATGGGCCTGTTCAGCTACCCGGTGCTGATGGCCGCCGATATCCTGATGTTCAACGCCAACAAGGTGCCGGTTGGCCGTGACCAGATCCAGCACGTGGAAATGGCCCGCGATATCGGCCAGCGCTTCAACCACCTGTTCGGCCAGGGCAAGGATTTCTTCGCCTTGCCGGAGGCTGTGATCGAGGAAAGCGTGGCGACCCTGCCGGGCCTGGACGGGCGCAAGATGTCCAAGAGCTATGACAACACCATCCCGTTGTTCACCAGCGCCAAGGACATGAAAGACGCCATCTCGCGCATCGTCACCGATTCGCGCGCGCCAGGTGAGGCGAAAGACCCGGACAACGCGCACCTGTTCACCCTGTACCAGGCCTTCTCCACGCCTGAACAATGCGCCGGTTTCCGCGAAGAGCTGCTGCAGGGCCTGGGCTGGGGCGATGCCAAGCAGCGCCTGTTCCAGCTGCTGGACGGCCAGCTGGCCGAGAAGCGCGAGTACTATCATCAGTTGATCGCCCGGCCGGCGGACCTGGAAGACATCCTGCTGGCTGGCGCCGCCAAGGCCCGCAAGATCGCCACGCCGTTCCTCGAGCAGCTGCGCGAGGCCGTTGGCCTGCGTTCATTCCGCAGCAGCGTGCAGGCCACCGCCGAAGTGAAGAAAAAAGCCACCAAGAGCGCGCGTTTTGTCAGCTTCCGTGATGAAGACGGCAGCTTCCGCTTCCGCCTGCTGGCCGCTGATGGCGAGCAACTGCTGTTGTCGCGCAGCTTCGCCGACGGCAAGAGTGCTGGCGCCGTGAGCAAGCAGCTGCAGCAAGGTGGCGAGGTTGATGTGCGCGTCGAAGGCCTGAGCTTCGGCCTGTGGCTCAATGGCGAGCAGGTTGCCGACGGGCCGCAGTTCGACAACGCTGAAGCCCGTGATGCGGCCATTCAGAGCCTGAACGAAGCCTTGGCGCCACAGCAGGACTGAGGCTGCCAAACGGTGGGAGCGGGCATGCCCGCGAAACAGGCGCCGCGGTGCATGGCACCGGCTTTGCCGGTGTTCGCGGGCACGCCCGCTCCCACAGACTGATTGCCATTAAGCGGGCCTGTCGCTACAGTGACGGCCCGTTTTTTGTTGCCTCGCTAACGAATCATGACTCCCTTAGAACGCTATCAAGCAGATCTGAAACGTCCCGACTTCTTCCATGACGCGGCGCAGGAAACTGCGGTGCGTCACCTCCAGCGCCTGTACGACGACCTGGTGCACGCGCAGAACAACAAGCCGGGCGTGTTCGGCAAGCTGTTCGGCAAGAAGGAGCAGACTCCGGTCAAGGGCCTGTACTTCTGGGGTGGGGTGGGGCGAGGCAAGACCTACCTGGTTGATACCTTCTACGAAGCGCTGCCGTTCAAGCAGAAGATGCGTACGCACTTCCACCGCTTCATGAAGCGTGTGCACGAGGAGATGAAAACCCTCAAGGGCGAGAAGAACCCGCTGACCATCATTGCCAAGCGCTTCAGCGAAGAGGCCAAGGTGATCTGCTTCGACGAATTCTTCGTGTCGGACATTACCGACGCCATGATCCTCGGCACCTTGATGGAAGAGCTGTTCAAGAATGGCGTGTCGCTGGTGGCCACCTCCAACATCGTGCCGGACGGCCTGTACAAGGACGGCCTGCAGCGTGCGCGCTTCCTGCCGGCCATCGCCATGATCAAGCAGTACACCGACGTGGTGAACGTCGATAGCGGGGTCGACTACCGCCTGCGTCACCTGGAGCAGGCCGAACTGTTCCACTTCCCTCTCGATGACGCGGCGCACCAGAGCATGCGCGCCAGCTTCAAGGCGCTCACCCCTGAGTGCACCCAGGCGATCGAGAACGACGTGCTGATGATCGAGAATCGCCCGATCAATGCCCTGCGTACTTGCGACGACGTCGCCTGGTTCGACTTCCGCGCCCTGTGCGACGGGCCGCGCAGCCAGAACGACTACATTGAGCTGGGCAAGATCTTCCACGCCGTATTGCTGAGCAACGTGGAGCAGATGGGCGTCACCACCGACGACATCGCCCGCCGCTTCATCAACATGGTGGACGAGTTCTACGATCGCAACGTCAAGCTGATCATCTCGGCCGAGGTGGAGTTGAAGGACCTGTATACCGGTGGGCGTCTGAGCTTCGAGTTCCAGCGTACCCTGAGCCGGTTGCTGGAGATGCAGTCGCACGAATTCCTGGCGCGCGCGCACAAGCCCTGACGCCAGCGGCAAGCTTCAGGCAACAAGGAAAATTCAGGGCAATGCGCGATCCGCTCTGGTTTTTCCTTGTCGCTTCAAGCTCGAAACCTGCCGCACTGGAAGCCTTTCAGGCTTCCTGCATGAACTGCTGCCGATACTGGTTCGGCGACAACTCGGTATGCTGGCGGAACAGCCGCGCAAAGAAACTGGCATCGTCATAGCCCACCTCGTAACTGATGGTCTTGATGCTCTTGCGCGTGCTCGACAACAACCCCTTGGCTGTCTCGATGCGTAACCGTTGCAGGTAATGCAACGGCTTGTCACCTGTTGCGCCCTGGAAGCGGCGCATGAAGTTGCGGATGCTCATGCCGTGGTTGCGGGCCACATCCTCGAAGCGGAACTTGTCGGCGAAGTGCTCCTCCAGCCAGTGCTGGATCTGCAGGATGATCAGGTCCTGGTGCAGCTTCTGCCCGCCAAAGCCCATGCGCCCCGGGGTGTAGTTGCGTTGCACTTCGTAAAGGATATCGCGGGACACCGCACGGGCGACGTTGGCACCGCAGAAGCGTTCGATCAGGTAGATGTACAGGTCGCAGGCTGAAGTTGCACCGCCGGCGCAGTAGATATTGTCGGCATCGGTCAGGTGCTTGTCCTGGTTCAGGCGGATCTGCGGGAAGCGTTCGGCAAAGCTGTTGAAGAAGCGCCAGTAGGTGGTCGCTTCCTTGCCATCGAGCAGGCCGGATTCGGCCAGCCAGAACACACCACTGGCCTCGGCGCACAGCACCGCGCCACGCGCGTGCTGTTCACGCAGCCACGGCAGCACCTGTGGGTAACGCTGCAGCAAGTTGTCGAAATCATCCCAGTAGGCCGGGAGGATGATCACATCGGCGTCGTCCAGGCCGCCGTCAACCGGTAACTGCACATTGCTGAAGCTGTCCACGGGCTGGCTGTCGGGGCTCACCAGGCGGATGTCGAACATGGGCTGCAAGCCCAGGCCCAGCTGCTTGCTATAGCGCAGGCTGGCGAGGTGGAAGAAGTCCTTGGCCTGCATCAAGGTCGAAGCGAACACCTTGTCAATGGCCAGGATGCTGACGCGCCGCAGCGACGCTGAGGGTTGGGTAAACATCATTGTCATTGTTCTTATAGGGTAGAGTGGTCAATCACCGGCTGGATCGTCTTATTTTTTGGCGATTGTGTCTACCCCATGTAACAGCGGCGCGAAGCGGGGCGCAGTGTTTGGCTCAAGGCGCCGGGTTGGGCTGCTCCTGATGAATGGCTTCGATCGCTGTCAGCAGATCGGCGCTCAGGTTCAGTTCAAGGCTGGCCAGGTTGCTGTCCAGCTGCTGCAGGCTGGTGGCACCTATGATGTTGCTGGTCACGAACGGCTGTCGGGTGACGAACGCCAGGGCCATTTGTGCCGGGTCCAGGCCGTGCTCGCGGGCCAGCTGCACGTAGCGGCTGCAGGCCGCCACGGTCTGTGGGTTGGAGTAACGGGCAAAGCGGCTGAACAGGGTCAGGCGTGCATTGTCCGGCCGTGCGCCGTTCTCGTACTTGCCCGAGAGCATGCCGAAGGCAAGCGGCGAATAGGCCAGCAGGCCACACTGCTCACGTATGGCCACTTCTGCCAGGCCCACCTCGAAGCTGCGGTTGAGCAGGTTGTACGGATTCTGGATCGATACCGCCCGCGGCCAGCCACGGCTCTCGGCCAGTTGCAGGAACTTCATGGTGCCCCACGGCGTTTCGTTGGACAGGCCGATGTGGCGGATCTTGCCCGCACGCACCTGCTCGTCGAGCACCTGGAGGGTTTCTTCCAGTGGGGTGAAGTGATCCTGCGGCAGGTGCTGGTAGCCCAGCTTGCCGAAGAAGTTGGTGCTGCGCTCTGGCCAGTGCAACTGGTACAGGTCGATGCGGTCGGTCTGCAGGCGCTTGAGGCTTTCGTCCAGCGCCGCAACGATGTGCTGACGGTTGTGCTTGAGCTGCCCGTCGCGGATATGGCTGATGCCGTTGCCCGGGCCTGCCACCTTGCTGGCCAGGATCCACGCGTCGCGGTCGCCATGGTCACGGAACCAGTTGCCGATGATGCGCTCGGTGGCCGCGTAGGTCTCCGGGCGGGGAGGGACCGGGTACATTTCGGCGGTGTCGATGAAGTTGACCCCGGCAGCCTTGGCCCGGGCAATCTGTTCGTAGGCCTCGGCCTGGATGTTCTGCTCGCCCCAGGTCATGGTGCCCAGGCACAGGGCGCTGACGTTGAGGTCGGTACGGCCGAGCTGGCGGTATTCCATCGGTTATTCACTCCTTGGCGATAGAAGCCAATCAAAGCAGGTTGAAATTTTTCGCGCAATCTGGATAATTCAGCCCCTCTCCGCGTGGCGGAAGTGATGCACCATCACGCAGGAAGAACCCCGTCGAACATTGGCGTGCCCGACCCGAGCCCCCAAAAGCGTCTGTGTTCGGCTGCGCGCTTGCCCTTGGCAAGCTGTGCACTATCCAGTAAGATTCGCCGTCTATTTTTCGCTGGGCGGCCTCTGAGGCTTTAGAGAATGAAAACTTTTACTGCTAAACCGGAAACAGTAAAGCGCGAGTGGTTCGTAGTCGACGCCGCTGGCCAGACCCTGGGTCGTCTGGCTACCGAAATCGCTACCCGTCTGCGTGGCAAACACAAACCAGAATACACCCCTCACGTTGACACCGGCGACTACATCGTCGTTATCAACGCCGAGCAGGTTCGTGTGACTGGTGCCAAGTCTTCCGACAAAATGTACTACTCCCACTCCGGTTTCCCAGGCGGTATCAAGGAAATCAACTTCGAGAAGTTGATCGCCAAGGCCCCTGAGCGTGTTATCGAAACTGCGGTCAAAGGCATGCTGCCTAAGAACCCGCTGGGTCGCGACATGTACCGCAAGCTGAAAGTGTACGCGGGTGCTGCTCACCCACACACTGCTCAGCAGCCTCAAGAACTGAAGATCTAACGGGATAGTTCATTATGTCGGCGACTCAAAATTACGGCACTGGCCGTCGCAAGACCGCAACCGCTCGCGTATTCCTGCGTCCGGGTACTGGTAACATTTCCATCAACAACCGTTCTCTGGACGTGTTCTTCGGTCGCGAAACCGCTCGCATGGTTGTTCGCCAGCCGCTCGAGCTGACTGAATCCGTTGAGAAATTCGACATCTACGTCACCGTTTCCGGTGGTGGTGTCAGCGGTCAGGCCGGTGCGATCCGTCACGGTATCACCCGCGCTCTGATGGAATACGACGAAACCCTGCGTGGCGCTCTGCGTCGTGCTGGCTACGTCACCCGCGACGCTCGTGAAGTTGAGCGTAAGAAAGTGGGTCTGCGTAAAGCGCGTAAGCGTCCTCAGTACTCCAAGCGTTAATACCGCTTCGGCAGTCGAAAAAAGCCCGGTTCCTTGGAACCGGGCTTTTTTTTTAGCCTTGAACTAACCTGTCAGCAGTCAGTGGCCGCTTGTCGCATAGACGTAGATCAAGCAAAGCGTGGGTTGTCGCCCTTGCCGGGGTAATCACCTTGTCAGTGTGTGGATTTGTTTCTTACCATGACGGCCAATTTTTAGTGCCATTGACACAACCTAAGTACAGGCCAGGTCCAACTGGCCAAGCAAGCTGATGGGAGAGGACTGAATGAGCAATGACGGCGTCAACGCAGGCCGGCGCCGCTTCCTCGTAGCCGCGACATCCGTGGTCGGGGCGGCGGGGGCAGTGGGGGCTGCGGTACCGTTCGTGGGGTCATGGTTTCCCAGTGCCAAGGCGAAAGCCGCGGGTGCACCGGTGAAGGTCAACATCGCCAAGGTCGAGGCAGGGCAGCAGATGGTGGCCGAGTGGCGTGGCCAGCCCGTATTCATCGTGCGGCGAACGGAGGAAATCCTTGGCAATCTGAAAAAAATCACGGGTGACCTGTCCGACCCCGAGTCCAAGGCCTCGGTACAGCCAGCGTACGTCGACCCTGAGGTTCGCTCGATCAAGCCGGAAATTCTCATTCTCGTCGGCCTGTGCACGCACCTGGGCTGCTCGCCCACCTTCCGGCCAGAAGTGGCGCCCGCCGACCTTGGGCCGAAATGGGTAGGTGGTTACTTCTGCCCGTGCCACGGCTCTCACTATGACCTGGCTGGTCGTGTCTACAAGTCCCAGCCGGCGCCTCTCAACCTGCCCGTGCCACCGCACTCTTATGAGTCGGACGAGATCATCGTCATTGGCGTCGACCAGGAGAACGCATGATGAGCAAGTTCATGGACTGGATTGATGCTCGCTTCCCCGCCACCAAGATGTGGGAAGACCACCTCAGCAAGTATTACGCACCCAAGAACTTCAACTTCCTGTACTTCTTCGGCTCCCTGGCATTGCTGGTGCTGGTCAACCAGATCGTGACCGGCGTGTGGCTGACCATGAGCTTCACGCCCTCGGCGGAAGAGGCGTTCGCCTCGGTCGAGTACATCATGCGTGACGTGGAATACGGCTGGATCCTGCGCTACCTGCACTCCACGGGGGCGTCAGCGTTCTTCATCGTGGTCTACCTGCACATGTTCCGCGGCCTGCTCTATGGCTCCTACCAGAAGCCACGCGAGCTGGTCTGGCTGTTCGGCATGCTGATCTATCTGGCGCTGATGGCTGAAGCGTTCATGGGCTACCTGCTGCCATGGGGGCAGATGTCGTACTGGGGCGCCCAGGTGATCATCTCGCTGTTCGGTGCCATCCCGGTGATCGGTGATGACCTTACCCAGTGGATTCGTGGTGACTACCTGATCTCGGGCATCACCCTGAACCGCTTCTTCGCCCTGCATGTGGTTGCCCTGCCAATCGTGATTCTCGGCCTGGTGGTATTGCACATCCTCGCCTTGCACGAAGTGGGTTCGAACAACCCTGATGGCGTCGACATCAAGAAGAAAAAGGACGAAAACGGTATTCCGCTGGATGGTATTCCGTTCCACCCGTACTACACCGTTAAAGACATTGTCGGCGTGGTGGTGTTCCTGTTCGTGTTCTGCGCCGTGGTGTTCTTCTTCCCTGAAATGGGCGGTTACTTCCTGGAGAAACCTAACTTCGAGCAGGCCAACGCCTTCAAGACCCCAGAGCACATCGCGCCGGTGTGGTACTTCACACCGTTCTACGCAATCCTGCGTGCGGTGCCTGACAAACTGATGGGCGTCATTGCCATGGGAGCGGCCATCGCCGTGCTGTTCGTACTGCCTTGGCTCGACCGCAGTCCGGTGCGTTCCATGCGTTACAAGGGCTGGATCAGCAAGGTCTTCCTGCTGGTGTTCTGCGTGTCCTTCGTCATCCTCGGCGTGCTGGGCGTACTGGCACCGACACCTGGGCGTACTTTGCTGTCGCAGGTATGCACGGTGTTGTACTTCGCCTACTTCCTGCTGATGCCGTTCTATACAAGGCTCGAGAAGACCAAACCGGTTCCGGAAAGGGTGACTGGCTGATGAAAAAGTTGATTGCAGTATTTTTGCTGGCAGTGATGCCCGCCTTTTCCTTCGCTGCCGAACATGGCCTGGAGCTGGACAAGGTCGATATCGACCTGACTGACAAGGCCGCCATGCAGGACGGCGCGCGTACCTTCGCCAACTATTGCATGGGTTGCCACAGTGCCAAGTTCCAGCGCTACGAGCGGGTGGCTGACGACCTGGGTATCCCGCATGAACTGATGCTCGAGAAGCTGGTGTTCACAGGTGCCAAGATCGGTGACCACATGCAGATCGGTATGAAGCCCAGCGACGCCAAGACCTGGTTCGGTGCTGCGCCGCCCGACCTGACACTGGTCGCCCGCGTGCGCGGTACCGATTGGCTTTACACCTACCTGCGCAGTTTCTATGAGGACCCATCCCGCCCTTATGGGGTGAACAACAAGGTATTCCCGAACGTCGGCATGCCTAACGTGCTGGTGGGTCTGCAAGGTAACCAGGTGGTGGGTTGCAAGCAGGTGCAGACGGTGGTCGATGGCAAGAAGCAATTCGACCCGTTGACCGGCAGCCCGTTGACCCATGAAGCTTGCGATCAGCTGACCATTACGCCGAATTCCGGTACCCTGACGGCCGAGCAGTTCGACGAGAAGGTCAAGAACCTTGTGACCTTCCTGGCCTATTCGGCCAACCCAGTCAAACTGGAAAGCCAGCGCATCGGCACCTATGTGTTGCTGTATCTGGCTTTCTTCTTCGTATTCGCCTACTTGCTCAAGCGTGAATACTGGAAGGACGTGCACTGATCACGCAGTAGTTTCTGGTTGTTGAACGCGCCCGGGGTGGCCTAGCAGTATTGCCAGGCCACCCCGGGCGCGTTTTCATTTAAAGTTGCACAAGCATCCGTGCGAGGAGCCGCTACATGGGCGCAACCAACAGGTTAGCCTGCTATTCCGATCCCGCTGATCACTATTCTCATCGGGTGCGCCTGGTTCTGGCCGAGAAGGGCGTCAGCGTGCAGTTGATCGATGTCGATCCCGCCCACCTGCCGCGGAAGCTGGCCGAGGTCAACCCTTATGGCAGCGTGCCGACCTTGGTCGACCGTGACCTGGCGTTGTATGAATCGACCGTGGTGATGGAATACCTCGAGGAGCGTTACCCGCACCCGCCGCTGATGCCGGTATACCCGGTAGCGCGTGGCAACAGCCGTCTGCTGATGCACCGCATCCAGCGCGACTGGTGTGCCTTGGCCGATACCGTGCTTGACCCGCGTAGCAGTGAAGCTGCCCGAACCGAAGCCCGCAAGGCCTTGCGCGAAAGCCTGACCGGGGTCTCGCCGTTGTTCAGCGAGTTCGCCTGCTTCATGAGTGATGAGCAAAGCCTGGTCGATTGCTGTCTATTGCCCATACTCTGGCGTTTGCCGGTGTTGGGTATCGAATTGCCGCGGCAAGCCAAGCCGCTGCTGGATTACATGGAGCGCCAGTTCGCCCGCGAGCCTTTCCAGGCGAGCCTGTCCTCCGTAGAACGTGAAATGCGCAAGCTTTAAGGAGCCGTTGATGAACTCCAGTCGCCCCTATCTGGTTCGAGCACTGTACGAGTGGATCGTCGACAACGATTGCACGCCCCATATGCTGGTCAATGCCGAATTCCCGAAAGTTCAGGTGCCGGATGGTTTCGCCAGTGATGGCCAGATCGTCTTGAATATCTCGCCAAGTGCCGTGCGTAGCCTGCACATGGACAATGATGCAGTCAGCTTCGAGGGCCGCTTCAGTGGCGTGGCTCACTCGCTGTTCGTGCCGGTGGGTGCAATCCTGGGTATCTACGCCCGCGAAAATGGCCAGGGTATGGTCTTCGAGCTGGAGCCGTCTTTGATGGATGGCGACGAGCTGGAAGACGATGATGTGCAGCCGGATGACGATGGCCCGCCAGACGATGGAGGGCAGCCGCCGCGTCCGACTGGCCGGCCAAGCCTGAAAGTGGTCAAGTAACAAAAAAGGCGATCCGGATGGATCGCCTTTTTGTTTGGCCTGTCCAGGCAATCACTGAGTCAATCGATGTACTCGAACAGCTTGACGATCTTCTGCACGCCCGACACGCCCTGCACCACGGCAGTGGCCGAGTTGGCTTCTTGACGGGTGACCAGGCCCAGCAGATAGACGATGCCGTTTTCGGTAATCACCTTGATGCGCGAGCTGGGCACGGCGCTGTCGGTCAGCATCTGGGTCTTGATCTTGGTGGTCAGCCAGGCGTCATTGTTGCGCGCCAGAATGGAGGAGGGCTGCATCACTTGCAGCTCGTTGTGCACTTTCTTGACCCGCTGGACCTGGCTGGCGGTTTGCTCCGCGAGGCTCTTGAGGTCGGCGCGTGGGGTCTGCCCGGCCAGCAGGACGATACCGTTGTAGCTGCTGACAACGATGTGCGAGCCCTTGTCCAGGTCTGGGTTGGCTTTGGAAATGTTCACGGCGGCCTTGGTCTCGATCAGCGAGTCGTCGATCTTGCTGCCGATGGTGCGCGTGCCGCGATCGTCCTCGATCGGCGAATTGCGGGTAGAGGTGAGTACCGAGCTGCAACCGGTGACGCTCAGGCACAGGGTCAGGGCCATCAGGCCGAGGCGCATAGGGGTCATTCTTCACTCCCGAACAGTTGGCTGTCGATCAGATCGCACAGGCAGTGGATCGCCAGCAGGTGGACTTCCTGGATACGCGCGGTAACTGTCGAAGGCACGCGGATTTCCACGTCCTCGGGCAGCAGCAGCGAAGCCATGCCGCCGCCGTCGCGACCCGTCAATGCTACGACAATCATTTCACGGTCATGTGCGGCCTGGATGGCCTGGATCACGTTGGCCGAATTGCCGCTGGTGGAGATCGCCAGCAGAACGTCACCGGGCTGGCCCAGGGCGCGGATCTGCTTGGAAAAGACTTCGTTGTAGCTGTAGTCGTTGGCGATCGAGGTCAGGGTCGAGCTGTCGGTGGTCAGCGCGATAGCTGGCAGGCTGGGGCGCTCGCGCTCGAAGCGGTTGAGCAGCTCCGATGAAAAGTGCTGGGCATCGCCGGCCGAGCCGCCGTTGCCGCAGGCGAGCATCTTGCCCTCGTTGAGCAGCGCATTGACCATGACCAGGCTGGCCTGCTCGATGTGCGGTGCCAGGATGTCCATTGCCTGTTGCTTGGTTTCGATGCTGGCCTCGAACAGCCGGCGAATTCGGGATTGCATGTCCATCTGGTGACCTTAAATGGGGCGGTGGCCTTTGCTACGCGCAACAACGACCAGCCCGCGATACATAGAGCAAAAAAAACGAAGTGGGTTCAGCATTCGAAGGCGTTTTTCAGCCATTGAAGCGGTCTGCCTGCATGGTGGCTACCCTGCAGGGCGACCACGTCGAAGCGGCAGGGGTAGTTGCCCCAGTGGGCCTCCTTCTGCAGGAACAGGGTGGCGGCAAGCACCAACCGTTTCTGCTTGCGCCCGTCGATACTGTCGAGAGCGCCTCCGAAGCCCGCGTGCAACCGGTAGCGGACTTCGACG
Organism: Pseudomonas sp. TYF_14; assembly: GCF_043105275.1. NCBI lineage: Bacteria > Pseudomonadati > Pseudomonadota > Gammaproteobacteria > Pseudomonadales > Pseudomonadaceae > Pseudomonas > Pseudomonas sp. TYF_14. The sequence continues at coordinate 22,175 of NZ_JBICLK010000009.1, read as the reverse complement.
AATACTACTGTATCGGCGTCGAGCATGACCAGATCAAGCTCACCGCCTTTGCATCGCCAGTTGCGTGCCAGCAACTGCAGCCCTTGCCCCTGAAGGTACTCAAGGGCTTGGGTTTCTGCCGCTTGCCCGGCACGGGTAGGCGATGCTGCGGCCATCAACGCACGGTGTCAGGCAGGCGCTTGACCTGGCCGCCGCTAAACTCGGCCCAAGGCAGCTGGCGTTCGACGCGCTGGTTGGCATTGATGCTCAGGCTGCCCGAAAGGCCAAGGACGCGGTTGTCCGGTAGCGCTTTCAGTTGGCCCAGGCGCGGCGCCAGGCTGTAGGCATCGACGCCCATGGCATACAGGCGGCCGAGGCTGCCGGCGGCTTGCGGCCACTGCTGTACAACCTGTTGACGCAGGCTGTTGCTGGTGTCGAGCAGCCACGGTGTTTCGCAGAAGCGGATGCCGTTCATGTCATTGTACTGGTTGATGTCACCGCTGGCGCTGTACAGGTTCGAGGTGGCATAGACCGGCACGTCACCGGCGTACTGGAAGTTCAGGGTCGGCTTGATCTGTTGCGCCTGTTGTGGGGTCGAGGCGAGGAAGATGAAGTCGATGTCCTGGCGGCGCGACGGTTGTGCAGCGATGCTGCCGCCCACCGTGCTTTGCAGGCTCTTGGCGCGGCCTTCGCTCTGGCGCAGCTGGAACAGGTCGGCAATTTGCTGGGCCAGGGCGACCGGCTGGGCGATGCGCTCGGCGGCGAGCAGGGTTCCGCCATTGCCTTCCCAGTCCTGGCGGAAGGCGGCCAGGACACGGTCACCCCATTCGCCGCTCGGCACCAGGGCAACGGCGCGGACCATGCCATCGGCGCGGGCGCGGCGGGCCACTTCGCGGGCTTCGTCCTCGGCAGCCAGGCCGAACTGGAACAGTTGTGGCGGCGCCTTCTGGCCAGCGTCGGCGTAGTTCAGGGCCAGTGTGGTGATCGGCAGCTGTGGTTTGGCGGCCAGTTGTTTGACCAATGGCTTTTCAAGCGGGCCGATGACCAGTTGCACGCCGGCGGCTTGCGCCTGGCGATAGAAGTCGTCCAGCGAGCCGATGCGTGAGCTGTCGAACACCTGTACCGCAGGCGCTGGCTGGCCGCTTTGCTGGGCCTGGAAGTGGGCGGCCATGAAGCCATCGCGCAGGGCGCGGGCTACACCGGCCAGCGGGCCTTCCTGAGGCAGTAGCAGGGCGATCTTGGTCAGCGGCTGGCTGGCCAGCTCCTTGAGCTTGGTCAGGGCCAGCGGCAGTTGCTGGGCGGCAGGGTGGTCCGGGTGCTGTTTGACCCAGGCTTCGATGGCCGCTTGCTGCTGCTCCAGGGTGCCGGCGCTTTTCACGGCGAAGGCCAGGCTGGTCCAGCCAGCCAGGGTCTGATCGTTGGTTGGCTGCTGCAGTTGCTCTGCAGGCAGCGAGGCGACCAAGGCCCAGATGGCGTCATTGTTGGTGCTGGCGGCCTGGCCGCCAAACAGCGGGGCCAGCAGGATGCGCTGCTGTGCGGCAGCCAGGGCCTGGCCATCGGCTTCGAGCGCGGCGGCGTGCACACTGTAGGTACGCGCTTGCAGGTCTGCCGGCAGTTCGGCGAGGCGCTGCAGGCTGGGGTGGGCCAGGGCGGTCAGCGCTGCCTTGGGCTGGTTGCGGCTCATGGCCAGCTCGGCCGCGAGGGTGCTGGCGAACACTTGCTGGGCCGGCTTGAGCGTGTCCAGCGGGACCTGCTCGAGAATGCGTGCGGCGCGTGGGAAGTCCTTCTGCTTGTAGGCCAGGTCGGCCGCGCTCAGGCGCAGCAGCGCGGCGTCTTCCGCAGACTTGCTGGAAGCGGCCTTTTCGAGCAGTTGCTCGATGCTGGCGTCCGGGGTGCGTGGTAGTTCGCCCAGGCTGGATGAGGGCGAGCTGGCGCAGGCTGCCAGCAGGGCGGCGAGGCAGAGGGCTGTGAGCAGCCGCAGGCAAGCGATCATGTAAAGGTCCTGTTACTCGATCAAGTTGGCCGGCAATTGTACCCAAGCACTGGCCGGGGCGCGATGTTGCTGTGTCGATCCTTCACTATAGGTGGCGTGTTCCTGATCGCCGGCGAAGTTCTTTGCGCCCTGTTGCAGGCGCTCGGGCTACAATGGCGCCTTTGATCCGAATGACAGGTGTGCGCAGTGACTGATGTGGCAGGGGCTTCGAAATCCACGGTGGGGACGCTGTATGTGGTGGCAACCCCCATCGGCAACCTCGACGACATGAGCGCCCGGGCGCTGAAGGTGCTGGCGGACGTGGCGCTGATCGCCGCCGAAGACACCCGTCATTCGATCCGCCTGCTGCAACACTTTGGCATCGATACGCCGTTGGCCGCTTGTCATGAGCACAACGAGCGTGACGAGGGCGGGCGTTTTCTCTCCAAACTGCTGGCGGGTGAAAATGTGGCGCTGGTCTCCGATGCCGGCACGCCTCTGATTTCCGACCCGGGCTATCACCTGGTGCGTCAGGCGCGTGCTGCGGGGGTGAGCGTGGTGCCGGTGCCGGGCGCCTGTGCCTTGATCGCCGCGCTTTCGGCGGCAGGCCTGCCGTCGGATCGCTTCATCTTCGAAGGCTTCCTGCCGGCCAAGCAGGCAGGGCGCCGGGCGCGCCTGGAGCAGGTGAGGGAAGAGCCGCGCACGTTGATCTTCTACGAAGCCCCGCATCGCATCCTGGAGTGCCTTGAAGACATGGAGGCGGTATTTGGTGGCGATCGTCCGGCGTTGCTGGCGCGTGAACTGACCAAGACCTTCGAGACCCTGAAGGGCTTGCCGCTGGCCGAGTTGCGCGCCTTCGTAGCCGGCGACAGCAATCAGCAGCGTGGTGAATGCGTGGTGCTGGTCGGCGGCTGGAGTGCGCCGGAGGGCGAGCAGGCCATCAGTGCCGAAGCGCAGCGCGTGCTCGATCTGCTATTGGCTGAGTTGCCACTGAAGCGGGCGGCGGCGCTTGCAGCGGAAATTACCGGGGTGCGCAAGAACCTGTTGTATCAACTGGCCCTTGAAAAGCAGAAAGCCGAATAGTGGCAGTTTGATATAAATGCCGTTAGCGCTTGTTCTTGCGCCCGCGTGTCGGTAACCTTGGCGGCGGAGAGTCGATCGGACAGTCGCTGCCTGTTTTTGTTCCGCAACTTTTGTTGTGTGAGCAGCAGGGGGAGGAAAGTCCGGGCTCCATAGGGCAGAGTGCCAGGTAACGCCTGGGAGGCGTGAGCCTACGGAAAGTGCCACAGAAAATAACCGCCTAAGCACTTCGGTGCCGGTAAGGGTGAAAAGGTGCGGTAAGAGCGCACCGCACGGCTGGCAACAGTTCGTGGCTAGGTAAACCCCACTCGGAGCAAGACCAAATAGGGTTCCATCAGGCGTGGCCCGCGTCGGAACCGGGTAGGTTGCTAGAGGCGTCCAGTGATGGCCGTCGTAGAGGAATGACTGTCCTCGACAAAACCCGGCTTACAGATCGACTCTCCACCTTTCTTTCCCTGCTTGAATCGATAGCAGATCCTCTCTGGTAATACCGAAAAAATCTTACTCTTAATAAATTACTTTAACTTCGAACTCCATTCGCTTGCGTGGGTTTGATTTTTCTCGTGTTTTTTTCTCTCTGGCAGTCCTTCCGCATTCCCTTGTTGCGCTAAATCTCGGTCCTGTAAGGCTTTTCCTTATGAACGTGCCTTGACGGTGCTGCGGGCGGATTCCTATAGTGTGCGCAAGTGGCAGAAAGTGGGATGAAGTGGGTTTTCTGACACAAAAAAGCTAACATTGTGGGGAATCACAGCCGTGTTCCGCGGAGCCAACGCCGTCAGCCTCGATGCCAAGGGCCGTCTCGCCATGCCGAGTCGGTACCGTGACGAGCTCGACTCACGTTGCAATGGCCAACTGATCGTGACCATTGACGCCGTAGACCCCTGCTTGTGTGTTTATCCCCTCGATGAGTGGGAACAGATAGAAGCCAAGTTGCGTGCCTTGCCATCGTTGCGTGAGGAAAACCGCCGCCTCCAGCGTTTGCTGATTGGTAATGCGGTTGACCTGGAGCTCGATGGCAGTGGGCGTTTCCTGGTGCCGCCCCGCCTGCGTGAGTACGCCAAGCTCGACAAGAAGGCGATGCTGGTGGGGCAACTGAACAAATTCCAGCTGTGGGATGAAGATGCCTGGAACGCGGTTTCGGCAGCTGACCTTGCAGCTATTCAACAACCGGGCGCCATGCCCGACGAATTGCGTGACCTGATCCTGTGACCATAGATAGCGGCTTCAACCACATTACCGTCCTGCTCGACGAAGCTGTCGAGGCATTGGCCTTGCGCGCCGACGGTTGCTATCTGGACGGCACTTTCGGCCGGGGCGGACACAGCCGTCTGATACTCAGCAAGCTCGGGCCGCAAGGGCGGCTCTTGGGCTTCGACAAAGATCCACAAGCGATTGCCACGGGGCAAGCGCTGGCGGCCGAAGACGGCCGCTTTGTCATTGTGCAGCGCAGTTTTGCCGAGCTGGGTGCGGAAGTGGCAGCGCGCGGCCTGCACGGCAAGGTCAGTGGTGTGTTGCTGGACCTGGGCGTGTCCTCGCCGCAGCTGGATGACCCGGAGCGTGGCTTCAGCTTCCTCAATGATGGCCCGCTGGACATGCGCATGAACCCGGACCAGGGCATCAGTGCCGCTGAGTTCATCGCCACTGCGCCTGTGGAAGAAATCGCCCGCGTCTTCAAGGAGTACGGCGAGGAACGCTTTGCCGGGCGAATGGCGCGTGCAGTGGTCGAGCGTCGTGAGAAGCAGCCCTTCACCCGTACCGCCGACCTGGCGGAGGTGCTCAAAGTGGCCAACCCGGCATGGGAAAAGGGCAAGAACCCGGCTACCCGAGCCTTCCAAGGCCTTCGCATTCACGTCAACAACGAGCTGGGCGACCTGGAGGCTGGCCTTGAGGCTGCGCTCGATGCGCTCGAAGTCGGTGGTCGCCTGGCGGTCATCAGTTTCCACTCGCTGGAAGACCGTATCGTCAAACTGTTCATGCGCAAGCTGGTGAAGGGTGAGGCCGACAACCTGCCGCGTAACCTGCCGGTTCAGCACAAGGTCTTCGAGCCGAAAATCAAGCTCATCGGCAAGGCTCAGTTCGCCTCCGAGGCCGAGCTCAAGGCCAACCCGCGGTCGCGTAGCGCCGTGATGCGCGTGGCGGAGAAGCTGCGGTGAGCAGGCTACTTGCCAAACCCTTGCCAGGCGGAAGCTTCCTGATGCTTTTGCTGTTCGTCGGCGTGTTGGTTTCGGCCATTGCCGTGTCCTACAGTGCGCACTGGAACCGTCAACTGCTCAACACCCTGTACGGTGAATTGAACGAGCGCGACAAGGCTCAGGCCGAATGGGGTCGGCTGATTCTTGAGCAGAGTACCTGGACCGCTGCCAGCCGCATCGAGAACCTGGCCTCCGAGCAGTTGAAGATGCGCGTGCCGTCAGCTGACGAAGTCCGGATGGTGGCGCCATGATGAAGCTCGAAGGCGCACTCTACCCGTGGCGCTTCCGCGTAGTGATCGGCTTGCTGGCGATCATGGTCGGCGCCATTTGCTGGCGCATCATCGACCTCCAGGTGGTTGACCGTGACTTCCTCAAGGGCCAGGGCGATGCACGCAGCCTGCGTCACATCCCCATCCCGGCGCACCGCGGCTTGATCACCGACCGCAACGGTGAGCCGTTGGCCGTGAGTACCCCGGTCACCACGTTGTGGGCCAACCCCAAAGAGATGCAGGCCTCCAAGGAGCGCTGGCCGCAATTGGCCGCTGCGCTGGGGCAGAACCCGCAGCAGTTGATCGAGCGCCTGACCCAGCAGGCCAACAAAGAGTTCATCTACCTGGTCCGGGGGCTGACCCCCGAGCAGGGCCAGCACGTGCTCGACCTCAAAGTGCCTGGTGTGTACGGACTGGAAGAATTCCGCCGCTTCTATCCGGCCGGTGATGTGACTGCGCACATGGTCGGCTTTACCGACCTCGACGACCACGGTCGTGAAGGGGTGGAGCTGGCCTATGAAGAGTGGCTGGCCGGCGTGCCCGGCAAGCGCCAGGTGATCAAGGACCGGCGCGGTCGGCTGATCAAGGACATTCAGGTAACCAAGAACGCCAAGGCCGGGAAGACCTTGGCGTTGTCGATAGACCTGCGCCTGCAGTACCTGGCTACCCGCGAGTTGCGCAACGCCATTGCCGAACAGGACGCCAAGGCCGGCAGCCTGGTGATCATGGACGTCAAGACCGGTGAGGTCCTGGCCATGGTCAACCAGCCGACTTACAACCCCAACAACCGCCGTAGCATGTTCCCGGCGGCCATGCGTAACCGGGCGATCATCGACGTGTTCGAGCCGGGCTCCACAGTCAAGCCGATCTCCATGAGTGCGGCGTTGCAGAGCGGCCGCTGGAAGCCTACCGACAAGGTCGAGGTGTACCCTGGCAGCCTGCAGATCGGCCGCTACACCATCAAGGACGTGTCGCGCAGCGAGGGCCCGATTCTTGATTTGACCGGCATCCTGATCAACTCCAGTAACGTTGGCATGAGCAAGATCGCCTTCGACATCGGCGGCGAGGCCATCTACCGGGTCATGTCCCAGGTCGGCCTGGGCCAGTACACCGGCCTTGGCTTCCCGGGCGAACGTGTCGGCAACCTGCCCAACCACCGTGAGTGGCGCAAGGCCGAGACCGCCACCCTGTCCTATGGCTACGGCGTATCGGTGACCGCCCTGCAGCTGGTGCATGCCTACGCGGCGCTGGCCAACGACGGCAAGATGGTGCCGCTGTCGATCATCAAGGTCGACAAGACGCCGGAAGCCGTGCAGGCCATTCCGAAGGAAGTCGCCGAAACCGTTCAGGGCATGCTGCAGCAGGTGATCGAAGCGCCGCGTGGCGTCTTCCGAGCCCAGGTGCCGTTCTATCACGTGGCCGGCAAGTCCGGCACCGCGCGTAAGGCCACCGTGGGTGCCAAGGGATACACCGAAAACGCCTACCGCTCGCTGTTCGCCGGCTTCGGGCCAATGAGCGACCCGCGCTACGCCATCGTCGTGGTCATCGACGAGCCAAGAAAGGGTGGTTACTTCGGTGGCCTGGTTTCGGCGCCCGTATTCAGCAACGTCATGTCCGGCACCCTGCGCCTGATGAACGTGCCGCCAGACAACCTGCCGCCACCTGCACCAGCACCAGCCGTGCCATCACAAGTCAATGCAGCAGCCGCCAAGGGAGGGCGTGGATGATGACAATGCCATTAAGCAAACTTTTCGCCCATGCCAGCCGTGATCCGTTGATTCGCGAGCTGACCCTGGACAGCCGTAGTGTGCGCCCAGGTGACTTGTTCCTGGCGGTGCCGGGTGCCAAGGTCGATGGTCGCGAGCATATCGCCGATGCCCTGGCCCGTGGTGCTGCTGCCGTGGCCTATGAAGAGCAGGGCGCCAACGTGCTGCCGCTGACCGATGTGCCCCTGATTCCGGTCAAAGGCCTGATCGCTCAGCTGTCAGATATCGCCGGGCGCTTCTACGGTGAACCGAGCCGCCAGTTGAATCTGGTCGGTGTGACCGGCACCAACGGCAAGACAAGTGTTACCCAACTGGTCGCCCAGGCGCTCGACCTGCTTGGCCAGCGCTGCGGCCTGATTGGCACCCTGGGTACCGGTTTCTACGGCGAGTTGCAGAGCGGCCGCCTGACCACGCCCGACCCGATTGCCGTGCAATCGACCCTCAACGACCTCAAGAAAGGCGGCGCCAGGGCCGTGGCCATGGAAGTGTCTTCCCATGCCCTGGAGCAAGGCCGGGTTGCCGCACTGGAATTCGACATCGCGGTGATGACCAACCTGTCCCGCGACCACCTCGACTATCACGGCAGCATGGAAGCCTATGAGGCCGCCAAGGCCAAGCTGTTCGCCTGGCCGAGCCTGCGTTGCCAGGTGGTCAACCTGGATGATGACTTTGGTCGTCGTCTGGCGGCCGACTTCGCGCGTCGCCCAAGTGTCGACCATATCGAAACCCGGCTGCTGAGCTACAGCCTGGAAAGCCCAGAAGCCTCGTTGTTCTGCCGCGAAGCCGTATTCAGTGACGATGGCGTGCGCGCCACCCTCGTCACCGCCCAAGGTGAGCGTATCTTGCGCAGCCAACTGCTGGGCCGCTTCAACCTGAGCAACATGCTTGCCGCTGTGGCGACCCTGCTGGCGCTGGACTATGCGCTGGACGAGATCCTCAAGGTCACGCCGCAATTGCAGGGGCCGGTAGGCCGCATGCAGCGCCTGGGTGGCGGCGACAAGCCGCTGGTGGTGGTCGACTATGCACACACGCCGGATGCACTTGAAAAAGTACTCGAGGCCCTGCGCCCGCACGCTCACGGCAAGCTGTTGTGCCTGTTCGGCTGCGGCGGTGACCGTGATCGCGGCAAGCGCCCGCTGATGGCCGAAGTGGCCGAGCGCCTGGCTGACCGCGTACTGGTTACCGACGACAACCCGCGTACTGAAGATCCGTTGCGCATCTTCGATGACATTCGCCCCGGTTTCACCAGGCCTGACGACGTCGAGTTCGTCGCCGGCCGTGGCGAAGCCATCGCGCACCTGATTGCCACCGCTGCTGCCAACGATGTGATCGTGCTGGCCGGCAAGGGGCACGAGGATTACCAGGAGATCAATGGCGAGCGCCATGATTTCTCCGATTTGACCGAAGCCGAAAAGGCACTAGCAGCCTGGGAGGCTCCACATGCTTAAGCCGCTGTCACTCAGCCAGCTGACCACAGCACTGAAGGGTCAACACATCGGTGGCGACGCCACGTTCACCGGCGTCAGCATCGATAGCCGCAGTGTCAGCGCCGGGCAACTTTTCGTCGCCCTGGCCGGCCCGCGTTTCGATGGCCATGACTACCTGGCAGATGTGAAAGCCAAAGGCGCAGTAGCCGCCCTGGTCGAGCGTGAAGTAGCCGATGTCGACCTGCCGCAGTTGCAGGTGGCCGATTGCCGCCTGGCCCTCGGCCAGCTCGGTGCATTGAACCGCGCCGCTTTCGACAAGCCAGTGGTGGCCATTACCGGTTCCAGCGGCAAGACCACGGTCAAGGAAATGCTCGCCAGCATCCTGCGCACCCGTGGCCTGGTGCACGCCACCCGTGGCAACTTGAACAATGACCTCGGTGCACCCCTGACACTGCTGGAGATCGCCCCGGAACACAGCGCGGCAGTGATCGAGCTGGGCGCCTCGCGCATTGGCGAAATCCGCTACACCGTAGGCCTGACGCAACCGCAGGTGGTCATTATCAACAACGCCGGTACTGCCCATGTTGGCGAATTCGGCGGCCCGGACAAGATCGTCGAAGCCAAGGGCGAGATTCTCGAAGGCCTGGGCCAGGGCGGTATTGCCATCCTCAACCTGGACGACAAAGCCTTTGACATCTGGAAGGCGCGTGCCGGTGCGCACAAGGTCGTCAGTTTCGCACGCAGCAACCCGAAGGCCGATTTCCACGCGTCAGACATTGGTCGCGATGCCCGTGGCTGCCCGTCCTTCACCCTGCATGGCGCCGGTGAAACAGTAGCCGTGCAACTCAATGTGCTGGGTGAACACAACGTCAGCAACGCCCTGGCCGCCGCCGCCGCTGCACATGCCGTTGGTCTGAGCCTGAGCGGCATCGCCGCCGGCCTGGCTGCGGTGCAACCGGTCAAGGGGCGTACCGTGGCGCAGATCGCGCCGAACGGGGTACGGGTAATCGACGACAGTTACAACGCAAATCCCACCTCTATGTGCGCAGCCATTGATATACTCGCCGGCTTTTCCGGACGCACCGTTCTGGTGCTTGGGGATATCGGCGAATTGGGGCAATGGGCGGAAGAAGGCCACCGTCAGGTGGGTGACTACGCGCGTGGCAAGGTCGACGCCCTGTACGCAGTGGGTTCCAACATGACACATGCGGTCAAGGCGTTCGGCGCCAATGGCCGCCATTTCGCTACTCAAGCTGAGCTGATCGATGCGGTTAGCGCCGAGAATGCCAGTGACACCACTATCTTGATCAAGGGCTCGCGCAGCGCTGCGATGGAAAACGTCGTGGCGGCATTGTGCGGTGCCAGCGGGGAGAAACATTAATGCTGCTGCTGTTGGCCGAGTATCTGCAACAGTTCCACAAAGGCTTCGCGGTCTTTCAGTACCTGTCCCTGCGCGGGATTCTTGGTGTACTGACCGCGTTGTCCCTGGCGCTGTGGCTGGGCCCCTGGATGATCCGTACCCTGCAAATTCGCCAGATCGGCCAGGCCGTGCGTAACGACGGCCCGCAATCGCACCTGTCCAAGTCCGGCACCCCGACCATGGGTGGGGCGCTGATCCTGTCGGCCATCGCCGTCAGCACCTTGCTGTGGGCCGACCTGAGCAACCGCTATGTATGGGTTGTGCTGATCGTCACCCTGGCGTTCGGTGCCATTGGCTGGGTCGATGACTACCGCAAGGTGATCGAAAAGAACTCGCGTGGCCTTCCGAGCCGCTGGAAGTACTTCTGGCAGTCGGTGTTCGGCCTGGCGGCGGCGGTGTTCCTGTACAAGACGGCGCCAACCAGCGTCGAGACCACGCTGATCCTGCCGTTCATCAAGGATGTCACCATTCCGTTGGGCGTCGGCTTCGTCGTACTGACCTACTTCGTCATTGTCGGCTCGAGCAACGCGGTCAATCTCACCGATGGCCTTGACGGCCTGGCAATCATGCCGACGGTGATGGTCGGCGGCGCGCTGGGCATCTTCTGCTACCTGTCGGGTAACGTGAAGTTCGCCGAATACCTGCTGATCCCCTACGTGCCGGGCTCGGGCGAACTGATCGTGTTCTGCGGCGCGCTGATCGGTGCCGGCCTGGGCTTTCTGTGGTTCAACACTTATCCGGCGCAAGTGTTCATGGGCGACGTCGGCGCGCTGGCACTGGGCGCCGCGCTGGGCACCATCGCCGTCATCGTGCGCCAGGAAATCGTGCTGTTCATCATGGGCGGCATCTTCGTGGTGGAAACCCTGTCGGTGGTGATCCAGGTCGCCTCCTTCAAGCTGACCGGCAAGCGCGTGTTCCGCATGGCGCCGATTCATCACCACTTTGAACTCAAGGGCTGGCCAGAGCCCAGGGTGATCGTCCGTTTCTGGATCATCACCGTGATCCTGGTACTGATTGGCCTTGCAACCCTGAAACTGAGGTAGATGAGCGTGTCTTTGATCGCTTCCGACCAATTCCGCATCGTTGTCGGCCTCGGCAAGAGCGGCATGTCCCTGGTTCGCTTCCTGGCGAGCCGGGGCATTGCCTTTGCGGTCGCCGATACCCGCGAGCAGCCGCCGGAACTGGAAACCCTGCGCCGTGATTACCCGCAGGTGGAAGTGCGCTGTGGTGAACTGGACGTGGACTTCCTGTGCCGCGCCAACGAGCTGTACGTGAGCCCCGGCCTGGCCTTGGCCACGCCGGCCTTGCAGCAGGCTGCCGCGCGTGGCGTGAAGCTGTCTGGCGACATAGAGCTGTTTGCTCGCCATGCCAAGGCGCCGATCGTTGCCATTAGTGGTTCCAACGCCAAGAGCACCGTCACGACGCTGGTCGGTGAAATGGCCGCCAAGGCCGGCAAACGCGTGGCCGTGGGCGGTAACCTCGGTACCCCGGCACTCGACCTGCTGGCCGATGACATCGAGCTGTACGTGCTGGAGCTTTCCAGCTTCCAGCTGGAAACCACTGACCAGCTCAACGCCGAAGTGGCGACCGTTCTGAACATCAGCGAAGACCACATGGACCGCTATAGCGGCCTTCCGGCCTACCACCTGGCCAAACACCGGATTTTCCGCGGTGCCCGCCAGGTGGTGGTCAACCGCCAGGACGCCCTGAGCCGGCCGCTGCCGGTGGAAGGCCGTCCATGCTGGACCTTCGGCCTCAACCCGCCCGACTTCAAAGCGTTTGGCCTGCGTGAAGTGGACGGTGAGAAATACCTGGCGTTCGAGTTCCAGACGCTGATGCCGGCGCGTGAACTGAAGGTTCGCGGTGCTCACAACCAGAGTAACGCCCTGGCGGCGCTGGCCCTGGGGCATGCTGCAGGCCTGCCGTTCGAGCCCATGCTGGAGGCCCTGCGCGAATTCGGTGGCCTGGCCCACCGGTGCCAGTGGGTACGCGAGCGTAATGGCGTGAACTGGTACGACGATTCCAAAGCCACCAACGTCGGTGCAGCCCTGGCCGCCATCGAAGGCCTGGGCGCCGATATCGAAGGCAAGTTGGTGCTGATCGCCGGTGGTGACGGCAAAGGTGCTGAATTCACTGCGCTGCGCGAGCCGGTCAAGCGTTTCTGCCGCGCCGTGGTATTGCTTGGCCGTGATGCCGAGCGCCTGGCCGAGGCCTTGGGCGATGCCGTGCCACTGGTTCGGGTCAAGACGCTTGACGATGCCGTACAGCAGTGTGCCGAACTGGCCCAGGCCGGCGATGCCGTGCTGCTGTCGCCAGCATGCGCCAGCCTCGACATGTTCAAGAACTTCGAGGAACGGGGACGCCTGTTCGCCCAGGCAGCGGGAGGTCTTGCATGATCTTCGGCATCTTCAAACCCTACCCGTCGCCGCTGATCAGCGGCCGTGGCATCGACCTGGACTTCCCGATGCTCGCCGGTTGCCTGGCCTTGCTGGGCCTGGGCCTGGTGATGATCACTTCGGCCTCCTCGGAAGTGGCTGCGGTACAGTCCGGCAACCCGCTGTATCACATGTTTCGCCACCTGGTGTACGTGTTCCTTGGCCTGGTGGCCTGTGGTGCAACCATGCTGGTGCCGATCGCCACCTGGCAGCGCATGGGCTTCATGATGCTGCTTGGCGCTTTCGGCTTGCTGGTACTGGTGCTGGTGCCGGGTATCGGCCGTGAGGTCAACGGCTCCATGCGCTGGATCGGTTTCAGCTTCTTCAACGTGCAGCCTTCGGAAATCGCCAAGGTGTTCGTGGTTATCTACCTGGCCGGCTACCTGGTACGCCGACAGACCGAGGTACGCGAAACCTGGATGGGCTTCTTCAAGCCGTTCATCGTACTGCTGCCGATGGCCGCCTTGCTGCTGATGGAACCGGACTTCGGCGCCACGGTGGTGATGATGGGCGCGGCGGCGGCCATGTTGTTTTTGGGCGGGGTGGGGCTGTTCCGCTTCAGCCTGATGGTGGTGCTGGCGGTGCTGGCGGTATTTGTCCTGGTTCAGGCGCATCCCTACCGGATGGCGCGCCTTATTACGTTCACCGACCCCTGGGCCGATCAGTTCGGCTCCGGCTACCAGCTGACCCAGGCACTGATCGCCTTCGGCCGTGGCGAGTGGCTGGGCGTTGGCCTGGGCAACAGCGTGCAGAAGCAGTTCTACCTGCCTGAAGCGCACACCGACTTCGTGTTCTCGGTCCTGGCGGAAGAACTGGGCGTGGTCGGCTCGCTGCTGACCGTCGCGCTGTTCGTGTTCGTCACCGTGCGCGCCCTTTACATCGGCCTGTGGGCCGAAAAAGCCAAACAGTTCTTTGCCGCCTACATGGCGTTCGGCCTGGCTTTCCTGTGGATTGGCCAGTTCCTGATCAACATCGGTGTGAACGTCGGCCTGCTGCCGACCAAGGGCCTGACCCTGCCGTTTCTCAGTTACGGGGGGAGCTCGCTGGTGATCTGCTGCGCCTGCGTGGGCCTGTTGCTGCGCATCGAGTGGGAAAGCCGCACGCACCTGGGCAGTGAGGAGCACGAATTCAGCGAAAGCGATTTTGCCGAGGAGACCAGTCATGGCCGCTGAAGGCAAAAATGTATTGATCATGGCCGGCGGCACCGGGGGGCACGTATTCCCGGCGCTGGCCTGCGCCCGTGAGTTCCAGAATCGCGGTTACAGCGTGCACTGGTTGGGCACCCCGCGTGGCATCGAGAACGAGTTGGTGCCACAGGCAGGCTTGCCATTGCACCTGATTCAGGTCAGCGGCTTGCGCGGCAAGGGCAAGCTGTCGTTGCTCAAGGCGCCTTTCACGTTGGTCAAGGCCGTGCTGCAGGCACGGCGCATCATTCGCCAGCTCAAGCCCGTATGTGTCTTGGGCTTTGGCGGCTATGTGACCGGCCCCGGCGGCGTGGCTGCGCGGCTGTGCGGCGTGCCACTGGTGATCCATGAGCAGAACGCCAGGGCCGGTACCGCCAATCGGTTGCTGGTGCCACTCTCGGCGCGGGTCTGCGAAGCTTTCCCGAACACCTTCGAGGCCAGCGACAAACGTCGCACCACCGGCAACCCGGTGCGCCCGGAGCTCTTCATGGACGCGCAACGCACACCTTTGGTCGAGCGCCGCGCACGCCTGTTGGTGCTGGGTGGCAGCCTGGGTGCGGAACCATTGAACAAATTGTTGCCTAAGGCCCTGTCCGAGGTGCCCGCGGCGCTGCGGCCAGAGGTGTTCCACCAGGCCGGCAAGCAGCACGCACCGATCACCGCCGAGCGTTATCACGAGGCGGGCGTCGCGGCTCAGGTAGAGCCTTTCATCAAAGACATGGCCCAGGCTTATGGCTGGGCCGACCTGGTGGTGTGCCGGGCCGGTGCCTTGACTGTCAGCGAACTGGCAGCAGCAGGCCTGCCTTCGATGCTGGTGCCTTTGCCCCATGCGATCGACGATCACCAGACCCACAACGCCCAATATCTGGCCCGCGAAGGCGCTGCCTTCCTGATGCCACAAGCGACAACTGGCGCAGCGCAACTCGCTGAACGCCTGAACGAGGTGCTGATGCAACCCGAGAAACTCAACGTCATGGCTGGCACCGCTCGGCGCCTGGCCAAACCTGCTGCAACCAGCACCGTGGTCGATATCTGCCTGGAGGTGGCCCATGGTTGAGAGCCAGAAAGCCATGCCCCAGCCGAAGATGGGCCGTATTCGCCGCATTCACTTCGTCGGCATCGGCGGCGTGGGCATGTGCGGTATTGCCGAAGTGTTGCTGAACCTGGGCTATGAAGTGTCCGGTTCGGACCTTAAAGCCTCGCCGGTCACCGAACGCCTGGAGTCCTTCGGCGCTGAGATCTTCGTCGGCCACCGCGCCGAGAACGCCGCCACCGCCGATGTGCTGGTGGTGTCCAGCGCCATCAACCCGGCCAACCCGGAAGTTGCCACCGCCCTCGAGCGGCGCATTCCGGTGGTGCCGCGTGCCGAGATGCTCGCCGAGCTGATGCGTTACCGCCATGGCGTGGCCGTTGCCGGTACTCACGGCAAGACCACCACGACCAGCCTGCTGGCTTCAGTGTTCGCCGCCGGTGGCCTGGACCCGACCTTCGTCATCGGTGGCCGCCTTACCGCTGCCGGTACCAATGCGCAGCTGGGCACCAGCCGCTACCTGATCGCTGAAGCAGACGAAAGCGATGCCAGCTTCCTGCACCTGCAGCCGATGGTCGCGGTTGTCACCAACATCGACGCCGACCACATGGCGACCTACGAAGGTGACTTCAACAAGCTGAAGAAAACCTTCGTCGAGTTCCTGCACAACCTGCCGTTCTATGGGCTGGCGGTGATGTGCCTGGACGACCCGGTGGTTCGCGAGATCCTGCCGCAGGTCAAGCGCCCGACCGTGACCTACGGCTTCAGCGAAGAGGCCGACATCCGCGCCATCAATGTGCGTCAGCAGGGCATGCAGACCCACTTCACCGTGCTGCGCCGTGATCGCGAGCCGTTGGAGGTTTCGGTGAACATGCCCGGCAACCACAACGTGCTCAACGCCCTGGCGACCATCGCCATCGCCACTGACGAAGGCATTACTGACGAGGCCATCGTCCAGGGCCTGTCCGGCTTCCAGGGTGTCGGTCGTCGCTTCCAGGTATACGGCGAGCTGCCGGTCGAAGGCGGCAGTGTGATGCTGGTCGACGACTACGGTCATCACCCCACCGAAGTGGCGGCGGTGATCAAGGCTGTGCGCGGTGGCTGGCCAAGCCGCCGCCTGGTGATCGTCTACCAGCCGCACCGCTACAGCCGCACCCGCGACTTGTACGACGATTTCGTCCAGGTGCTGGGCGATGCCAATGTGCTGCTGCTGATGGAAGTCTACCCGGCCGGCGAAGAGCCGATCCCCGGTGCCGACAGCCGTCAGCTGTGCCACAGCATCCGCCAGCGCGGCAAGCTGGACCCGATCTACATCGAGCGCGGCGCCGAACTGGCACCGCTGGTCAAGCCACTGCTGCGCGCTGGCGACATCCTGCTCTGCCAGGGTGCCGGTGATGTCGGCGGCCTGGCCCCTCAGTTGATGAAAAGCCCGCTGTTCGCAGGCGCCAAGCAGGAGAAGTCGAAATGACCAGCGCCTACGACAAGCTGCACTCGACCCTGGACGTCAAGGCGTTCGGTCGCGTCGCCGTGCTGTACGGTGGCAAGAGCGCCGAGCGTGAAGTGTCGCTGAAATCCGGCGCCGCAGTGATCGATGCGCTGAGCACTGCCGGCGTCGACGTGGTTGCCATCGACGTCGGTGACGACCTGCTCGCACGCCTGCAGAGCGAGAAGATTGATCGCGCCTTCATCATCCTCCACGGCCGTGGCGGTGAAGACGGGAGTATGCAAGGTTTGCTGGAGTGCCTGGGCATCCCCTACACCGGCAGCGGCATCCTGGCTTCGGCGCTGGCGATGGACAAGCTGCGCACCAAGCAGGTGTGGCAGAGCCTGGGTATTCCCACGCCACGCCACGCGGTGCTGGCGAGCGAGAGCGATTGTTTGCAGGCTAGTACGGAACTGGGCTTCCCGCTTATCGTCAAACCCGCCCATGAAGGCTCTAGTATCGGCATGGCCAAGGTGAACAGCACCCAGGAACTGGTCGCCGCCTGGCAGGACGCCGCCAAATACGATTCCCAGGTACTGGTGGAGCAGTGGATCCACGGCCCGGAGTTCACCATCGCGGTACTGCGCGGCCAGGTGCTGCCGCCGATCGCCCTGGGTACGCCGCACGTGTTCTACGACTATGACGCCAAGTACATCGCCAACGATACCCAGTACCGCATCCCGTGCGGGCTGGATAGCGTCAAGGAACAGGAACTGATCGACCTGACCGCGCGCGCCTGCGATGCCATTGGCATCGAAGGCTGGGGGCGGCTGGACGTGATGCAGGACGAGCAGGGCCGGTTCTGGCTGCTCGAAGTCAACACCGCACCCGGCATGACAGATCATAGCCTGGTGCCCATGGCGGCCCGCGCGGCCGGCCTGGACTTCCAGCAACTGGTGCTGGCAATCCTGGCCGAAAGCGTGGCGACGCGAGGTTAATAACCATGCAAGGCGCGATGATACGTCAGCAGCAACCCGTTACCGGCCGTAGCAAGCCGGTGCCGCGTGGTGCCAGCCGGCTGGTGGCCGACGAGCCCGTATCGGCGCGCCTGCCCCGGCCAAGCCTGGGCGGCCTGAAGCGCTTGCTGTGGCCGGTGTTGCTGGTGGCGGCCGGCTTTGGTGCCTACGAGGGCGCCGTTCGCCTGATGCCGTACGCCGACCGCCCGATCAGCAAGATCGATGTGCAGGGCGACCTCAGCTACATCAGTCAGCAATCGGTGCAGCAGCGTATCGCGCCCTACGTGGCGGCGAGCTTCTTCAGCGTCGACCTGCCGGCGATGCGCGCCGAGCTCGAGCAGATGCCGTGGATCGCCCACGCCGAAGTGCGCCGGGTGTGGCCCGACGAGGTGGTGATCCGCCTTGAAGAGCAGCTGCCGGTGGCACGCTGGGGGGACGCAGCCCTGCTCAACAACCAGGGTCAGGCTTTCACCCCGCGCGAGCTGGCCAACTATGAGCACCTGCCGCAGCTGGCCGGGCCGCAGCGTGCTCAGCAACAAGTCATGCAGCAGTATCAGGTATTGAGCCAGATGCTGCGCCCCTTGGGCTTTTCCATCGCTCGCCTGGAGCTGCGCGAGCGAGGCAGCTGGTTCCTGACCACCGGTGCGAGCAGTGCCGGGCCAGGCATCGAGTTGCTGCTGGGGCGCGATCATCTGGTGGAGAAGATGCGCCGTTTCATTGCCATTTACGACAAGACACTCAAAGACCAGATCACCACTATCGCCCGCATTGATCTGCGTTATTCCAACGGACTTGCCGTTGGTTGGCGGGAACCGATTGCACCGACGACGGCCCAACCCGCCGTTGCGAAGAATTAGAGAGAGGCAGGACCATGGCAAACGCGCATAGCGGCAAAATGATCGTCGGGCTGGACATTGGCACCTCCAAGGTGGTGGCGCTGGTGGGCGAAGTGGGCGAAGACGGCACCCTGGAAATCGTCGGGATCGGTACCCATCCGTCCCGTGGCCTGAAAAAAGGCGTGGTGGTGAACATCGAGTCCACCGTGCAGTCGATCCAGCGCGCCGTGGAAGAGGCGCAGCTGATGGCCGGCTGCCGTATCCACTCGGCGTTCGTCGGTGTGGCCGGTAACCACATCCGCAGCCTGAACTCTCACGGCATCGTCGCCATCCGTGACCGCGAAGTCAGCCTGGCCGACCTGGAGCGCGTACTCGACGCCGCCCAGGCCGTGGCGATTCCGGCCGACCAGCGCGTGCTGCACACCTTGCCGCAGGACTACGTGATCGACAACCAGGAAGGCGTGCGCGAGCCGCTGGGCATGTCTGGCGTGCGCCTGGAAGCCAAGGTTCACGTGGTCACTTGCGCAGTCAACGCCGCCCAGAACATCGAGAAGTGTGTGCGCCGCTGCGGCCTGGAAATCGACGACATCATCCTCGAGCAGCTGGCTTCGGCCTACTCGGTACTGACCGATGATGAAAAAGAGCTGGGCGTGTGCCTGGTGGACATCGGTGGCGGCACCACCGACATCGCCATCTTCACCGAGGGTGCCATCCGCCACACGGCGGTCATCCCGATTGCTGGCGACCAGGTGACCAACGACATCGCCATGGCCCTGCGTACCCCGACCCAGTACGCCGAAGAAATCAAGATCCGCTACGCCTGTGCCCTGGCCAAACTGGCTGGCGCTGGCGAGACCATCAAGGTGCCGAGCGTGGGCGATCGCCCACCGCGCGAGCTGTCGCGCCAGGCCCTGGCCGAGGTGGTGGAGCCACGTTACGACGAGCTCTTCACCCTTATCCAGGCCGAACTGCGCCGCAGTGGCTACGAAGACCTGGTGCCCGCCGGCATCGTCCTCACCGGCGGCACCGCGAAGATGGAAGGCGCCGTCGAACTGGCCGAGGAAATCTTCCACATGCCGGTACGCCTGGGCGTGCCGCACAGCGTTCGGGGGCTGAGCGACGTGGTGCGCAACCCGATCTATTCCACTGGTGTGGGCTTGCTCACCTACGGCCTGCTGAAGCAGTCCGAGGACTTGGCCCTGACCGGTAACAGCAACAGCAGCAGCAACAGCTATGGCGATGAACCGAAGGCCCCAGTGCTTGAACGCTTCAAGAAGTGGGTCCAGGGCAACTTCTAAGTTTCAAAGCAGTAGTGGTAGGCGCAACAACTAGAGAACTGTAAGGAGAGGGAAAATGTTCGAGCTCGTAGACAACGTCCCGCAAAGTCCGGTCATTAAAGTGATCGGCGTTGGTGGTGGTGGCGGCAACGCCGTCAATCACATGGTCAAGAGCAGCATCGAAGGCGTGGAATTCATCTGCGCCAACACCGATGCCCAGGCGCTGAAAAACATTGGCGCGCGCACCATCCTGCAATTGGGCACGGGTGTGACCAAGGGCCTGGGTGCCGGTGCCAATCCGGAAGTCGGCCGTCAGGCCGCGCTGGAAGACCGTGAGCGCATTGCCGAAGTGCTGCAGGGCACCAACATGGTGTTCATCACCACCGGCATGGGTGGCGGTACCGGTACCGGTGCAGCGCCAATCATTGCCGAAGTGGCCAAGGAAATGGGTATCCTCACCGTTGCAGTGGTGACCCGTCCGTTCCCGTTCGAAGGCCGCAAGCGCATGCAGATCGCCGATGAAGGCATCCGCATGCTGGCTGAAAGCGTCGACTCGTTGATCACCATCCCCAACGAGAAGCTGCTGACCATCCTGGGCAAGGATGCCAGCCTGCTGTCCGCCTTCGCCAAGGCTGACGATGTACTGGCCGGTGCCGTACGCGGTATCTCCGACATCATCAAGCGCCCAGGCATGATCAACGTCGACTTCGCCGACGTGCGCACCGTGATGGGTGAAATGGGCATGGCCATGATGGGTACTGGCTGCGCCAGCGGCCCGAACCGTGCGCGTGAAGCCACCGAGGCAGCTATCCGTAACCCGCTGCTGGAAGACGTCAACCTGCAGGGCGCCCGCGGTATCCTGGTGAACATCACCGCAGGCCCGGACCTGTCGCTGGGTGAGTACTCCGACGTGGGTAGCATCATCGAAGCCTTCGCCTCCGACCACGCGATGGTCAAGGTCGGCACCGTGATCGACCCGGACATGCGCGACGAACTGCACGTGACCGTGGTGGCCACTGGTCTGGGCGCACGCATCGAGAAGCCTGTGAAGGTGGTCGACAATACCCTGCAGACTGCCCAGCAGGCGTACGAAGCGTCCAATCCTGCGCCGGTGCGCCAGGAGCAGCCAGCGGTCAACTACCGTGACCTGGAGCGCCCGACCGTCATGCGCAACCAGGCGCATGCAGGTGCTGCCGCAGCCGCTAAACTGAACCCTCAGGATGACCTGGACTACCTCGATATCCCGGCATTCCTGCGTCGTCAGGCTGATTAATGGAATTTATCAGGGGTATAAAGGTGATTGGTATTCATCAAAGGTTGGGTCTGTTATCATCCCCAGCCTTTGTTGATACCTGTTCGCAATTTGCGCTGAAGCGGCCAATGCCATGATTAAACAACGCACCCTGAAGAATACCATCCGTGCCACAGGTGTCGGTCTGCACTCCGGGGAGAAGGTTTACCTGACCCTCAAGCCTGCACCTGTTGACACCGGCATCGTCTTCCGCCGCGCCGACCTCGACCCTGTGGTCGAGATCCCTGCGCGTGCGGCCAACGTCGGCGAGACAACCATGTCGACGACGCTGGTCAACGGTGACGTCAAGGTCGATACGGTCGAGCACCTGCTCTCCGCCATGGCGGGTCTGGGCATCGATAACGCCTACGTCGAGCTCTCCGCCTCGGAAGTGCCGATCATGGATGGCAGCGCCGGTCCTTTTGTATTCCTGATTCAGTCTGCCGGCCTGGAAGAACAGGACGCAGCCAAGAAGTTCATCCGCATCCTGCGTGAGGTAACCGTGGAAGAGGGCGACAAGCGCGCCACGTTCCTGCCTTTCGAAGGTTTCAAGGTGAGCTTCGAGATCGATTTCGATCACCCGGTGCTTCGCAACCGGACCCAGAGCGCCAGCGTCGACTTTTCCAGCACGTCGTTCGTGAAGGAAGTCAGCCGCGCGCGTACTTTTGGTTTCATGCGTGACATCGAGTACCTGCGCAAGCACAACCTTGCGTTGGGTGGCAGTGTCGAGAACGCCATCGTGGTCGATGAGGACGGTGTGCTGAACGAAGACGGCCTTCGTTACGAAGACGAATTCGTCAAGCACAAGATCCTCGACGCCATCGGCGATCTGTACCTGCTGGGCAACAGCCTGATCGGCGAGTTCAAGGGCTTCAAGTCCGGCCACGCGCTGAACAACCAGCTGTTGCGCAAGCTGATTGCTGAAACCGATGCCTGGGAAGTGGTCACTTTCGAAGATGCCAGTACGGCACCGATCTCGTACATGCGCCCTGTTGCGGCCGTGTAAGTTCGAACACTCTCTAGTTCATTAAGGCCACCTTCGGGTGGCCTTTTTTATGGCTTGCCCTGAGCGTGGGCAGCCAACCGTTCCAGTGCTGCGCGCAGTTTGGGGTCGGTAATGCCCTCGGCGGTGTCGCGCAGGCTCTCGGCCGCGCTGTTCGAAAGCTCGGCAGCATGCCCGCCACGCTTGGCCGGCACCAGCGGCGGCTGCACCTTGTACAGGATGCGCCTGAGGTTGCCGAATGCTTCCATGGCCTGCAGTGCCGCCAACAAGCGCTTCTGCTGGTAGCGCAGGCGGGTGGCCCAATGGCCGTCGGTTACCACCAGCAACAAAGTGCCATCGCGCCAGGACGCCACATGGCAGTGCTCGCGGGCAGCCGGTTGCAACTGGCTTTCCAGCAGGCGCTGCAAGTGTTCCAGGCGCTCGGCCTGGTTCAGCAGCAGGCGCAGCGGGCGCACCTGGCGCAGCAGGGCGGAGGGCGGCTGGGCGGGGGAGGGTTTGTAGGCCATGGAGGTACGCGTGAGGTGACGTGGGCACAGTCTAACATCTCCGTTGCCTGTACCGGCCTCTTCGCGGGT
>NZ_JBICLK010000099.1:0-392 GCF_043105275.1 Pseudomonas sp. TYF_14 | reverse complement strand
GGCTTTTCTTCTTCGGCCAGGCGGAAGGCTTCGCGCATGCGGGCCGGGATGTTGTCGGCCGAGGCGAACTGGTGGGTGTACTTGGTGATGGGGTCCATCATGCCGCACACGTCAATGATCTGGAAGCGACCCTGCTTGGACTTCTTGATCGGCTTCTGCCCGGTGATCATCATCATCGGCATGCCGCCCAGGTAGGCGTAGGCGCTGGCGGTCACCAGGTTGGTGGCACCAGGGCCGAGGGTCGACAGGCTGACGCCGGTCTTGCCGGTCAGACGACCGTAGGTGGCAGCCATGAAACCTGCAGACTGCTCGTGACGGGTCAGTACCAGCTTGATCTTCGACTTGCGCAGGGATTCGAGCAGGTCGAGGTTTTCCTCACCGGGAATGCCGAA
>NZ_JBICLK010000098.1:0-2630 GCF_043105275.1 Pseudomonas sp. TYF_14 | reverse complement strand
CAGGCCTAGTCGCATGCCCATGCTGAGTGAGTCATCTTCTGGGTCGATGGCTGTACTTCCTGTTGTTTTCCATGGGAAGGTTACGATGCCGCCGCAATAGCCGGGGCGGTGGAGGTGGACCTGTTGAGTTTTTCGATTGAATCGAATGAGCAGATGGCGGCTGGTTAGCATTTCCAGCCTTGAAAGTCTAAATCCATATTTTGCATATATATAATAGGCGGCGCCCCCTAGCAATATCATGTAAGTGCTAAATAAAACTGAAAATACGGAAAGAAACTCAGGCTGGGTTGCATTTATATAGATTGTGCCAAGGGTTATGTTTAGCCATGAGTAGGTCATTGGTCCCAAGCTGCCCAAGGTCATTAAGGTGATGATGCCGCGCTTCTCTTCCGAGCCACCGCATCGCATCTCTAGGAAATTTTCATTGAAGGAATAAACAGGGCCGCTTGCGCGAGGGTTTTCGCTTACCTTCCGAAAATGGACTTCCTCTTCCAGGTCACCTTCGTAAAAGTCACGCATTGCGCGATTTTCTGCTGGCGTCATTTCGGCTACGTACGCCTTGCGCGCAGCTTCGGACTCGATTGCCATCCGCCAGAAACCCCATTCGATTAAATACACTATAAGACCTCGCTGAAAGCGGAATGAAGCTCCTTTAATTCTTCATGTTCTTCATAAGGCTTAGCTGTTTTTCTGATTCGGAAACAGCAGCGCCTACACCACTTTTCCAATGCATCATCTTCAAGGAGGTAAATTGCGATCGTCAGGACGAGCCCTATCCAGAAAGCCCCGACTACCAATCGTGCGAGCAGAAGGCGCGCAGCTTGGGTTCCTAGTTTTTTTGCAAGCTCACCCATAGAGGATGCCAACATTCTTGCAAATTTAGTCTTGGCGTTATGAGATAGATAATCAAAAAAAGGCTTCGCTATGGCAATGGCAGTTCCCAGTTCGCCTATAGATAACGTCAATGTTGCCATCGCGCGCGTGTGGTAGGCTCCGGCCAATGTCCATGATTTTGTTGAAGCGCTTGTTGCTTTGAAGTTTTCCGCTCCGTCAGCGAAGTCCCACCACGCCAAGACGAATCCTCCCGTACCAGCTAACGCAGCTCCCCACAGCTTCAACCTACCCAAGGTTACCGCAGCCCCTCTGCCGGTCACACTTTTCGCGCCATATCGGATTGCCACCTGATCCACATAGCTGGCGCCAACTTCAAAGCCCGCCGCTGCCGTGGTCATCGCGGCTGCCAGGAGTTCGGTCTTCACTCGCGCATCACTGTCGGGCAGCTCCCGCGCCTTGAACGCCATCAGCATGCCTTCCAGCAGGCAGACCAGACCGGCGGCACGCACTTTATAGAAGTCACTCTTCTGACTGTCCGCCTGCATCAAGCCTTCAGCCCACGCCTGATCCAGATAGCGCGCAATCTGGCCACCACTGCGTAGTGAATTAATCGGTTGCCGGCTACGTGCAGCTTCACTCAGGCGTACGTCGACAGCTGTTTCATGTACCGAGGCAAACAACGCCAGGCGCAGTCCATGGTGCAATGCTCGGTCTGCACTGTTTGGGGCTCCGCTACGCAGCACCTGTCGCCCAAGCGCGACGAACCATCCATACAAGCCGATGCTGGCGCTGTTGTTCCGCTTCTGCAGTTCCTCGTACAACACGTTCATACGCCCGAAGGCATTCGCTGCCGCATGTGCTCGCTTGGCAAGGCCTTCGGCCAGCGTGTAGTTGAATTCCGAGGGCGGTTCGGCCTTGGCGGCCTCAATCAGTGCCGCCAGCTCTTCCCGGATGTCGTCCTGGTTGTAGCTGATGCCGCGTATTGCCAGGTTGCCCCGGTCTGCTACGTCACTGCGCCACCAGTGGTCCAGTACCTTCGTGCCCTCTTCACTCAACTCCATGCCGATCACGCACTGGCCGGTCTGTTCGGCAAAGGCCAGGCCGTTGATGAGGTCGGCGTTGTCGTAGCGGTCCAGCGCCTGCAACAAGCGTTCGCTGACCACCCAGCGGGTATGGTCCTTGGCGCGGTCCTCGGCGGCTTGCTGGGCGTGTTGCATGACCTGCTCGAAACCGTCGAGCTGATCGTGCATGGCCTGGCGGTCGACCAGGTGGCCGTATTTCTGGTCGAACCGCTTGCGGAACTCGCCGGCATCCTGGCGGGCCTGGACTTTGCTGCGGACCTCGCGCTCGAACTGTGCCAGGTGGGGCTTCATGCGTTCATCATGGGCATCGGCCTGTTGACTGGCCCGTTCGGAGAACAAGTAGATCTCGGGATGCAGGTGGAGCTGGTTGCGGACTTTTTCGGCCATGACTTCGCGCTTGACGATCTCCTCGGCCACCATCTGTGGGTAGAGTTTTTCGATTTCCAGGAACGACTGCGCGACCAGAAGCTTGCGCTCGTTGTCCACGCCGGGTTCAACGGTGCGTTCCAGCCATTTCGTTTTCACATCATCGACGGCGGCATTGCGCCAGGCGTTGAGCTCCTGGGTAATGCCGATGGCGGCGCCACGGGGTTTGGTCTGGTTCACCGGCGGCGCCAGGGCCAGGCGTGAGGCGTGGGGCGAGACGATCTGGTCGTTGTTGAACGGCTGCAGGTCCAGTAGCGCCTGCAGGTCGGCATCGTCCTGGGCCTTGAA
>NZ_JBICLK010000097.1:0-114641 GCF_043105275.1 Pseudomonas sp. TYF_14 | reverse complement strand
CGCAAGGCCTGCGTTCGGCCTCCTGAAGTCGCGAAGATCAAGATCAAGATCAAGATCAAGATCAAGATCAAGATCAAGATCAAGATCAAGATCGAGAGCGCTGGGTTTGAAAGCCGTGCTTGGACCGCGTCGCGCTATGCGCGACAATAGCGATCATTTTCGGAGCCCCCCATGACCGATTTCACCCCCGACGCCATCCTCGATGCCACCGGCCTGAACTGCCCGGAACCCGTGATGATGCTGCACCAGCACGTACGCAACCTGGCCGCCGGCGGCCTGCTCAAGGTCATCGCCACCGACCCGTCGACCCGCCGCGACATCCCCAAGTTCTGCAACTTCCTCGGCCACGAGCTGCTGCAACAGCAAGAGGACGCCGGCACTTTCCTGTACTGGATCCGCAAGAAAGCCGACTGAATCGCTCTGGAACACGCCCGGCGTTGCGCCTACACTGCGCTCCCCAGACAGGAGAGCGCCATGCTGATAGTTGCCGACGAGAACATCCCGCTGCTCGATGCCTTCTTCCAGGGTTTCGGTGAAATTCGCCGCTACCCCGGCCGAAGCCTCGATGCTGCCAGCGTCAAGGACGCCGATATCCTGCTGGTGCGCTCGGTGACCAAGGTCGACCGTCAGTTGCTCGAAGGCAGCCGTGTACGCTTTGTCGGCACTTGCACCATCGGCACTGATCACCTGGACCTGGACTACTTTGCAGAAGCTGGCATCCGCTGGAGCAGCGCACCTGGCTGCAATGCCCGCGGCGTGGTCGATTACGTGCTGGGCAGCCTGCTGACCCTGGCCGAACTGGATGGCGTGGCATTGCCCGAGCGCGTGTATGGCGTAGTGGGCGCGGGTGAAGTGGGTGGCCGCCTCGTGCGGGTGCTGCATGGCCTGGGCTGGAAGGTGCTGGTGTGCGACCCGTTGCGTCAGGCCGCCGAGGGCGGCGACTACGTCAGCCTCGAAACCATCCTGCAGCAGTGCGATGTGATCAGCTTGCATACCCCGTTGCAACGCGGCGGCCAGCACCCGACCTGGCACCTGCTGGGGCAGGCGCAGCTGGCACAGTTGCGCCCGGGTGCCTGGCTGGTAAACGCCAGCCGTGGCCCGGTGGTGGACAACGTGGCCCTGCGCGAGCTGCTGCTGGACCGCGAAGACGTGCACGCGGTGCTGGATGTGTGGGAAGGGGAGCCGCAGGTCGACCTGCAGTTGGCCGACCTGTGCACCCTGGCTACGCCGCACATTGCCGGCTATAGCCTCGATGGCCGCCAGCGTGGCACGGCGCAGATCTACCAGGCGCTGTGCCGCTTCCTCGGTGTGAACGAGCAGGTGCGGCTGGCCGAGCTGCTGCCCAAACCACCGCTGGCACAGATTGAGCTGGATGCCAGCACCGACCTGTCCTGGGCCTTGGCCACCCTGTGTCGCGCCGTGTATGACCCGCGCCGTGATGATGCCGATTTCCGCCGTAGCCTCAGCGATGATCCGCAGCAACAGCGAGCGGCGTTCGACCAGTTGCGCAAGCAATACCCGCCAAGGCGCGAGATCGAGGGGCTGGCCGTGCGCTTGCACGGGGAGGCGCCGCAGTTGGCGCAGTTGGTCAGTGCCCTGGGTGGGGTGTTGGTCTAAGCACGCCTTGTCTTGACCTTGCAGGTAGGTGTGGTTACCTGTTGGGGCGGCCAAGCCCACTGGCTGGGCCAATAAAAACCCGGCGCAAGCGCCGGGTTGCAGAGAATTCGCCGATCAACCTTTGCGTACGCGCTCGACACGGCTTTCTTCCAGGGCCTTGCAGGCCTGCTGGATCATCTGCTCGGTGATCGGCACTTCGCGCCCCTTGGCGTCGATGATCGAACCGCATACTTGCGGTTGTGGGGAAGTCTGGGGCTTCTGGTTATCACTGCCATGCTGCAAGCTCATGCACTGTCTCCTCTTCAGGTTCAAGCTCAGGGTAGCCCTGCGCCGTGACTGGCCTGTGACAGCTTCCGGGTCACGGCAGCAACAGTCCAGCAGAAACCCTGTGAAAGCTCCACAAGCTGGTTAGATCGATGCGTTATAGCAACCTTCATGCAGTCTCCCGACCGGGATGAGTGGTAGGCTGCCGCTTCCCCACCCTTTGTGGTCGTCGCCATGCCCGAATCGGTTTCCCCGCGCCAACGCCGCGCCTTGCGCCTGGCCTGGCAGTTCGTTCGCCCTTATCGCCGCCAGGTGCTGCTGGCATTGCTGGCGCTGGTGGTCACCGCTGCCATCACCCTGTCGATGGGCCAAGGTATCCGCCTGCTGGTGGATCAAGGCTTCATGACCCGCTCCGCGCACCAGCTCAATCAGACCATCGGGCTGTTCCTGCTGCTGGTGCTGGCGCTGGCGGTGGGTACCTTCAGCCGTTTCTATCTGGTGTCGTGGATTGGCGAGCGTTGTGTGGCCGATATCCGTCGTGCGGTCTTCGATCACCTGATCGGCCTGCACCCAGGTTTTTTCGAGGACAACCGCAGCTCCGAGATCCAGTCTCGGCTGACTGCGGACACCACCTTGCTGCAATCAGTGATCGGTTCATCGCTGTCGATGTTCCTGCGCAACGCGCTGATGGTCATTGGCGGTGTGGTATTGCTGTTCATCACCAACCCCAAGCTCACCAGCATCGTGGTGGTAACGCTGCCGCTGGTGTTGGCACCGATCCTGTTGTTCGGCCGTCGGGTGCGCAGCCTGTCGCGGCAGAGCCAGGACAGAGTCGCCGATGTGGGCAGCTACGTGGCTGAGACGCTGGGGCAGATCAAGACCGTGCAGGCCTACAACCACCAGGCGCACGACCGCGAACTGTTCGCCGATACGGTCGAAGCAGCGTTTACTGTTGCCCGCAAGCGGATTACACAGCGTGCCTGGCTGATTACCCTGGTGATCGTGCTGGTGTTGGGGGCGGTGGGGGTGATGCTGTGGGTCGGCGGCATGGATGTGATCGCCGGGCGTATATCCGCAGGCGAGCTGGCAGCATTCGTGTTCTACAGCCTGATCGTCGGCAGCGCCTTCGGTACCCTCAGTGAGGTGATCGGCGAGCTGCAACGGGCCGCGGGTGCAGCCGAGCGCATTGCCGAACTGTTGGCCGCGCGCAGTGCCATCCTGCCCCCCGACGTGGCGCAGGTGCTGCCGCAGCCGCGGGCCAGCGGTCATATCGAGCTGCAACAGGTCGTGTTCGCTTACCCTTCACGGCCCACGGTGGCAGCTGTCGACGGCCTGAGCCTGACCATCGAACCCGGGCAGACCGTCGCCCTGGTAGGCCCTTCCGGGGCAGGCAAGTCGACCCTGTTCGATCTGTTGCTGCGCTTTTACGACCCACAGCAAGGGCGCATCCTGCTCGATGGTCAGCCGGTTACCGACTTTGATCCCGACCAGCTACGCCGGCAGTTCGCTTTGGTGGCACAAAACCCCTCGCTGTTCCGTGGCACGGTGGAGGCCAACATTCGTTATGGCCGGCCCGAGGCGACCTTGGCTGAAGTCGAAGCAGCAGCCCGCGGCGCCCATGCCGACGAATTCATCCGGCAATTGCCCCAAGGCTACCAGACCCCGCTGGGGGAGGGCGGCATCGGCCTTTCCGGCGGGCAACGCCAGCGCCTGGCGATTGCCCGGGCCTTGCTGGTCGATGCGCCGATCCTGTTGCTGGACGAAGCCACCAGTGCCCTTGATGCACAAAGTGAATACTTGATCCAGCAAGCGCTGCCCAGCCTGATGGCCGGCCGTACCACGCTGGTGATCGCCCATCGCCTGGCCACGGTACAGCATGCCGAGCGCATCGCGGTCATCGACCAAGGCCGGCTGGTGGCGGTGGGCACCCACCGTCAGTTGATTGAGGACAGCCCGTTGTATGCGCGGCTGGCAGCGCTGCAATTCACCACGGGCTAGCGTGTCGTGGCCTTGTAACATTTCTGTAGTAATTGCCTGAGAAGATTTGCCTCAACTGTTGCGTAAGTGCTCGACCTGGCTGCCATTGCGTGATGGCAGCTTTTTTTTGGCCTGCCAGTAATGAGGCTGTACAGCGGCCTCAGCCTACTCCCTCTGGTTCCGAGACCCTCGATGTTGCGTAAATCCCTCAGAGTGCAAATTCTCTCGCTGCTCGGCGGCAGTGTGCTGGCGATGCTGCTGATCGCCCTGGTGTGTTTCCAGTTCCTGTCGTCCAGCGTGCGTGGCTACGCCGAGCTGGTCGACGGGCCGCTGCGGGCCTCGCAATTGATTGACGAAGCCAACCTGCAGTTCAAGATCCAGGTGCAGGAATGGAAGAACGTGCTGTTGCGAGGGCGCCAGCCTGCGGAAATGGACAAGTACTGGCAGCAGTTCCAGGCCCGCGAAGAGCAAGTACAACAACTGCTCGGGCAATTGATCGACAACAGCGATGCCAGGCTCAAGGCGTCGCTGCAGCAATTGCGCGACAGCCACCGCCAGTTGGGCCAGGCCTATGCACAAGGCCGCCAGGCGTTCCTGGCGGCAGGCGGCGACCCGGTAGCGGGCGACCGGGCGGTCAAAGGCGTGGACCGTGCCGCCAGTGAGCAAATGAGCGAACTGGTCGAGCAACTGCGCGCCGATGCTCGCCAGCGTGCAGCCAGCATCAATGCCAGTGCCGAGCGCACGGTATGGTTGGGCCTGCTGGTGATGCTGGCTTCTGCGGTGCTGGTGGGGCTGCTCAGCCTGTGGCTGGTCAACCGTAGCCTGATCGAGCCGATCCGCCAGTTGATCGAGTACGTCGCGCAGCTCAGCCAAGGCAGCTTTGCTGCCCGGGTCGACAGCCGTCGGGAGGATGAGCTGGGGCGCCTGGCGCGGGCGGCCAACACCCTGCGTGACTTCCTTGCCGATACCGTCGGCCGGCTGCAGGACAACGCTCAGGAGCTGGAAGGTGCCAGCGGCCAGTTGCGCAGTATTGCCGGTGACATGGCCCGCGGTACTCATGACCAGTTCCAGCGTACCGACCAGGTAGCCACGGCCATGCACGAAATGTCCGCCACTGCCCAAGAGGTCGCTCGCCACGCTGCCGAGGCGGCCCGCGCGGCCGATGACGCCGACCACAGCGCCCAGGCCGGCGAGCAGGTGATGCAGCAGACCATCGACATCATCGGGCTGGTCAACCGCGAAATCGCCGGCACGGCAACGGTAATTCGCGATCTGGAGCATGACAGCACACGGATAGGCAAAGTGCTGGAAGTGATCCGCGGCATTGCTGAACAGACCAACCTGCTGGCGCTTAACGCGGCCATCGAAGCGGCCCGTGCTGGCGAAGCCGGGCGTGGTTTTGCGGTGGTCGCCGATGAAGTGCGTAGCCTGGCCCAGCGCACGGCAGCGTCGATTGCAGAAATTCACCAGATCATCGAAGCGGTACAGTCAGGGGCTGTGGAGGCGGTCAAGGCCATCGAAAGTGGCCAGCAACGTAGCCAGGAAGGGGCTGAGCAAGTCGAGCAGGCCGGGCAGATGCTGCAACGTATCACGCAGGCGGTGGAAGCGATCCGCGACATGAACCGGCAGATCGCCACAGCGGCCGAGGAGCAGACCAGCGTGGCCGAAGATATCTCGCGCAACCTGATCGAAATTACCCGAATTGCCACGGCCAACCAGGAAGCGGTGCAGCATACCGAGCAGGCGGGGCAGCGCCTGCATGGTTTGTCAGGGCAGTTGGGCGAAGTCACCTCCCGCCTGAGTGCCTGACTCGGTCTGCAGGAGTTGCAGGTGCCATAGAGGCTGAAGCCGCGCACTGACGTATTTTTCGCACACAACAAAAAGCCCGCACATGGCGGGCTTTGTGACAAGGATTTGGTCGGAGAGACAGGATTCGAACCTGCGGCCTTCTCGTCCCGAACGAGACGCGCTACCTGGCTGCGCTACACTCCGATGAACAAAATCCTACTGCATCCCGTTTTTGCTCGCAAGCCCTTGTTGTTTAAAGGGCCATAGCCTGAACGGGGCCTTGATCAGAGCTCTTTGACGGTGCGGATCTGGTCCTTGTTCAGGCGTGTGCGCTTGCCGTCGAGTTGCTCGAATTCATAGAAGCCAGAGTCTTCATCGTAGGACGGTTTGTCGGTTGCCTGGATCTCCCGGCCATCGTTCAGGGTAATGACGGTTGGGGTCGAGCAGCCAGCAAGGGCGCCCAAACCCAAGGCAAGCAGGAAGGCGGGTAGGGTCCGTTTGATCATCGTGTTTCTCCAAGTGCGATGGTGCTAGATGACATTTATGACGCAGGACGTTAGTGCAAGTTCACTCCAAGTGCAGCATAGCGATTAATTCGTTCTCTTGACCCAAGGCAAGGCTGAGGGGGGCAACGCTGGAAAAGGTGCGCTGTGATATAACTGCGTCCATCTCATCCTGTTGTGACGGACACCCATGAAAGCCAAGGCAGATACCCCCTTCGTGGCGCTGAACATCGCCGTGCTCACGGTCAGCGACACCCGTACCTTCGACACCGACACCTCTGGCCAGATGTTCGTCGACCGCCTGAGCGCCGCCGGTCACCGCCTTGCCGAGCGTGTGCTGCTCAAGGATGACCTGTACAAGATCCGGGCCCAGGTCGCCACATGGATCGCCGATGACAACGTGCAAGTGGTGCTGATTACCGGCGGTACCGGGTTTACTGGCCGCGACAGCACCCCCGAGGCGGTGGCCTGCCTGCTGGACAAGCAAGTAGACGGCTTTGGTGAGCTGTTCCGGCAGATTTCCGTGGCCGACATTGGCACCTCCACCGTGCAGTCGCGTGCCTTGGCCGGGCTGGCCAACGGCACGCTGGTGTGCTGCCTGCCGGGCTCCACCAACGCTGTGCGTACCGGTTGGGATGGCATCCTGGCCGAGCAGCTCGATGCCCGTCATCGCCCTTGCAACTTCGTGGCGCACCTGAAGCAGGCAGCGGCCTGTGACAGCCGTGGCTGAGGTCAGCCAGGCCCGGCCGCTGATGCCGGTGGAACAGGCGCTGGAGCAACTGCTGGCGCTGGCCGAAGCTGCACCGATCCGCGAGACCGAAAACCTGCCGCTGGCCGAAGCCGAGGGCCGCGTGCTGGCCACCGACCTGGTGGCCTCGCTCGACCTGCCGCCCTGGCCGAACAGCGCCATGGACGGTTATGCCTTGCGCCTGGCTGACTGGCAGGGCCAGCCGCTGCCGGTCAGCCAGCGTATTTTCGCCGGCCATGCGCCCCAGCCGCTGCAACCGGGTACCTGCGCGCGGATCTTCACCGGCGCGCCTGTGCCGGAGGGGGCCGACTGCGTCGAGATGCAGGAAAACACCGAAGTACTCGAAGATGGCCGGGTGCGCTTTCTCGAAGCGTTGCGCACCGAGCAGAACATACGCCCTCAAGGTCAGGAGACCCGCAAGGGCGAGCAGGTGATGAGCGCCGGCACCCGCCTTGGGCCGATCGAACTGGGCCTGGCGGCGACCTTGGGGCATGGCCGTCTGGACGTGGTGCGCAAGGTAAAAGTGGCGGTGCTGTCCACCGGCGACGAACTGGTCGAGCCAGGCCTGCCGCTCGGGCCTGGGCAGATCTACAACAGCAATCGCAGGCTGCTGGTCAGCTGGTTGCAGCGGCTGGGTTGCGAAGTGGTCGATGCCGGCATCCTGCCGGATGACCTGGCCCGCACTCGCGCCTGCCTGGCTGAACTGGGTGGCGTAGACCTGATTCTGTCCACCGGAGGCGTCTCGGTGGGCGAGGCCGACTACCTCGGTGCCGCCCTGCGCGAGGCCGGCGAACTGGCGTTGTGGAAGCTGGCGATCAAACCGGGCAAGCCGCTGACCTTCGGCCACTTCCAGGGCGTGCCGGTGATTGGCTTGCCGGGTAACCCGGCCTCGACCTTGGTCACCTTCGGTCTGCTGACCAGGCCCTACCTGCTGCGTCGTCAGGGTGTGATTGACGTCACGCCGTTGCGGTTCGACATGCCGGCCGGGTTTGACTGGCCCAAGCCGGGTACGCGCCGCGAATACCTGCGCGCGCGCATCGAACAGGGCCGCGTGCGCATCTACAAGAACCAGAGCTCGGGTGTGCTGCGCAGCGCAGCCTGGGCGGAGGGCCTGGTGGAAGTGCGTGAAGGCAGCACGCCGAAGCAGGGCGACATCGTGCCATTCATCCCCTTCAGCGAGCTACTTGGCTGAGCGGCCCAGCCAGGCACTGGCCAGCGGCGCGGCCTCGTCCGGTGCCGCCTGGGTCAGGCGTATGTGCACATTCTCCAGTTGTTGGGCAGCCACGCTCCAGTCGTGGCGCTGGCGGGCAAACTGGCGCCCGGCATCGCTCAACTGGCTCATGCGCCAGGGCTGATTGAGCAGCTGGGTGATCAGCAATGCCAGTTGATCACCGTCGTCACTGCCCAAGTAGTGTTCGCCGTTGTTCACGGTCAGGCCTGAAACGCCCTTGTCGGTGGTGATCACGGGTAAGCCGGCGGCCATCGCTTCGAGGATTTTCACCTTCGAGCCACCGGCATAGCGCAAGGGGGCAAAGAACAGCGCGGAACGTCGTTGCAGTTCACGCAGGTCGGGGCGGTAGCCGAACCATTCAATGCGTGGGTCGTTCCAGTGAAGCTTCCAGTTGGCCGGCATGGCGTGCCCGGCAATCGCCAGGCGCACCGCCGGGTTGCTCATCCACACCTTCGGCATGATGTCGTCCAGTGCCCACTCGATGGCCTCCAGATTGGCGCCGTATTCGAAATTGCCGACGAACAACAGACGCTGGCTGTGCAGCGCAGGTTGCACCTGCTGGTAGAAATCACAGTCCACGCCGTTGACCACCACATTCACCGGGCGCCCACTGATCTGCGCGATCAGCTCGGCATCGTGGGCGCTGACAGCCACCAGTTCGGTGGGCTGGCGCAGCACACGGTGCTCCCAGCGCCGGTAGCGCCAGCGGTCGAAGGCGTTGAGCGGGCGCAGCCACAGCGGCAGGCGATCGTGGCAGGCACCGCCCATTACCGACTCCAGGGTGTGCTCGCTAAGCATGAAGGGCAGCCTGCGAGCCTGCAGGGCTTTTTCGAACGGCTGGAAGCTGTAGCTGTGCTCGATCTGGATCACGTCCCAGGGTTCGTCCAGCAGTTGCTCGAACCGGTGCCGCAGGCAAGGTGCCAGGCCATTGATGATTGCCCGCATGGGGTAGTCGATGATGGGGGAAGCCAGCAGGTTGAGTGGGCTGTGCAGCGGCCTGCGGGGTAGCACGATCAGGCGTTCGAGGAGTGGCTCGAGGGCCTCACGAGCTGCGTCGCAGAGAGGGATCTTCGACTGCACCAGCAGGGTAATCCGGTGGCCGCGCTGGGCCAGTGCGCGCAGCAGATGGTATTGCCGGGTCTTGTGGCCGCTGGTGGTCGGCCAAGGCAGGTAGGGCAGTGTCCAGAGAATGCGCATGACCCAAAGTCCTCGCAAAAGGCTGCAGATAGCAAAACGCGCCCGTTGACAGCAGTGGGGGAGCCACTGCCGGGCGCGTCCATGGCAATAGGGGTATTTGCTGAGCATAGCCGGGATTGCCAAGTGTGGAAAAAATGACCGGCGATGCGATCAGTTGCAGGCCTGGCGCCGGCCCAATGTTTTTTCCAGGCCATGCAACGATCCGGGCAGGCCAGTGGTCGAGATAGGGGGTGGTCCATTTTACGGAGACGCGCACATGCAAGGGCGCAAGGCAATGCTGGTGCTGCACGGCAAGCAGGCGATGAACGAAGACGTGCGCAGCGCCGTGGGCGACCTGCGCGATAGCGGCTGGGTGCTGGATGTACGGGTTACCTGGGAGGCGGGCGACGCCCAACGGCTGGTCGCCGAGGCACTGGCAGCGGGCTACAGCCATATCGTCGCCGGTGGCGGGGACGGCACGTTGCGTGATGTGGCCGAGGCCATGGGCCTGGCCGCTACCCAGGCCAGCCTGGCCTTGTTGCCCTTGGGTACGGCCAACGATTTTGCCAAAGCCGCTGGCATCCCCTTGGAGCCGGCATCGGCGCTGGCCTTGCTGAATGTCGCGCCACAACCGATAGACCTGGGGCAGGCTGGCGATCAGTTGTTCCTCAACATGGCCACGGGTGGCTTTGGCAGCCAGGTCACCGCCAATACCTCCGAAGACCTCAAGAAAGTGCTGGGCGCTGCCGCCTACCTGTTCACCGGGTTATCCCGCTTCAGTGAGCTACAGGCGGCTTCGGTAGAGCTACAGGGGCCAGGCTTCCATTGGCAAGGAGATTTGCTGGCGCTGGGTATCGGCAATGGCCGACAGGCTGGGGGCGGGCAGGTGCTGTGCCCCGAAGCCATGGTCAACGACGGTTTGCTTGACGTCGCTATTCTGCCTGCACCACAGGAAGTGGTGGGGGCTCTGCGGGACCTGTTGGGCGGTGACGGCCTGTTCGTTCGGGCCAGGTTGCCATGGGTCGAGATCAAGAGTTCGCAAGGGTTGGACATCAACCTCGATGGCGAGCCGTTGCAGGCTGCCAACCTGCGCTTTCAGGCAAGGCCGGCGGCGTTGCACCTGCACCTGCCGGCCGGGTCACCGTTGCTCAGTCATCCAGGCTGATGATTTTTTCGCGTACGGCGAACAGCACCAGGCCGGCTACGTCGTGAATCTGCAGGCGCTTCATGATTTGCGAGCGGTGAGTTTCCACGGTCTTGATGGACAGGCCCAGGCCCGCAGCGATCTCCCGGGTGGACTTGCCGCGCACGATCAGGCGCAGGATCTCAAGTTGCCGTGACGTCAGATTATGCCGTTCGCCAGCGCTCGGCTTGCCTTGTTTGGTGTGCCGCAGCGCCTGGTTGATGACGGTGTGGGCGATGGCCGGGCTGAGGTAGCGCTCACCGTGGCGTACGGCACCCAGCGCCTGTTCCAGCTCGGTGGCGCTGGTGTCCTTGAGCAGGTAGCCGTGGGCGCCGCTTTCCAGGGCCCGCATGATCAGGTCCGGGTCAGTGTGCATGGACAGGATCAGCACTTTGCAGGTACTGCCGCTGGCCCGCAGTTGGGTAAGGGCGTCCAGGCCGCTGGTCGAACGCATGGAGATGTCCAGCAAGATGATGTCGGGCGCCAGTGTGCGTACCTGGTCGAGTAGCTGGTTGCCGTCGTCGGCTTCGCCGACCACGTCATAGCCGGGGATATCGCAGACCAGTGCCCGCACCCCGGCGCGGATCAGCGAGTGGTCATCTACCAGCAGTAGTCTACAGGTCATGGTTGGTAATACTCCTGGCGCGTTGCTGGGTGCGCGGGGACCACGGGAACATCGCTTCGATCTGCGTGCCTCGGCCAGGCTGACTGGTGATGTCGAGGCTGCCCTGCAGCGCGATTACCCGCTCCTGCATGCCGGCCAGGCCGCGCTGACCGGCCTCGGCCGGGTGCCGGGCAGGGGCGAAACCACGACCATCGTCCTGGATCGACAACGACAGCCCTTCAGGGGTGCGTTGCAGGCGGATGACCAGGTTGTGTGCCTGGGCGTGGCGCAGCATGTTGGTCACTGCCTCCTGGGTAATACGGAACACCGCCATGGCCACGGCTTCGTCGATGCCGCCCAGGCGCTGGTTGCACGCCAGGCTCCAGTGCACGCCGCTGGTGGCCAGGGTGCGTACCAGGTGTGCGCGCAGGCTGGCTTCCAGGCCAAGGCTGGCCAACTGCCGTGGGTTGAGCAGCGCGGAAACATCGCGCACGTTACCGAGGGTGTCATCCAGCGTGCTGCGCAGGGCGTCGCAGTGCCCCTGCAACTCGTCGGGCATGCGCCGTTGCAGCCACTGCAGTTGCAGCTTGGCAGCGGTGAGCAGTTGACCGATGTCGTCGTGCAGTTCCCGGCCCAGATGCTGGCGCTCGTCTTCTTGCACCTTGAGCATGCGCTCGGCCAGCTCGGCCGGGCGCAGGTGGATCGACCTGGCGCCCAGGCCCAGTTGTACAACAGCACCCAGCGTGGCGACCAACTGCAGCACCAGCAGGCTGGCCGGGATTGCCTGGTTGGCCAGGTACAGCGCCATGTTGGCAATCAGTGAGGCCACGCACAGCCCGACCGTTGCCCAGCGCAGCACGGCGGCGCGGGAGCAGCAATGCAAAGAAGTCTTCAAGCGTGGAAACATAGGTAGGGAGGCCACTGAAGTATTGCTGATGGAGGCCTTGCACAATGCTGCTCAGAGGCTTTGGCGCAGTACTTTCGTTGTTTTTTTGAACACGTATTCTTGCCCCCGTTGTTCCGGTTGCAAGCGTTTGTGGGGGCGCATATTACCACTTTGCATTGCATCGGTCGCGGCCGGGTAACGCGTTGAAACGCCTACTGGTCGGGCGCTTTCGGGTAGCAAAGTGCCACCCTTTAATCGCGCTGTACCCACTTGTGCTGTAACTAGCGCGGCAATGATTCAACGGCATGCACCGAAAGCCTGGTGAACTTTCAAAGTTCGACCATGGTCGGGTTTCAATAAAGTTGCTTAGTTGCACTTTGCGCCAGGTTAATGCATGCGGTTAGAGCGGTTGGGGAGGGCGCTGGTTGCCGCGTCATTGTGCGGGTGAATGCACGCGTTGCCTTCTTCATCGCAGGACGCACAGGCTGGCGCAAAGGGGGGTTGTACGACCTTGGCCAGTTCACCCAGCAGCACCAGTTGCTCACCGATGTCCAGGTTCAGTCGCCCTGTACGGCTATCGACCAGCTCCAACTGCCAGGCCAGCAAGGTCAGGCACGCCCCTATCGCGGGTAAGGCTTCACGCTGCAGGCAACCACCGTGACAGGCCGGGGCGAGCAACTGTTGCAGGGAGGTGGTGTAGTGGGCAACTTCACGCAGGCCCAGGCGCGTAGCTTGACGGGCGATAGTGTCGAGGGTGTTGTTCAGGCAACTGCAGGCATCCGGGTCATTGTCTATAAGCTCCAGATGCTGCAGGCATTCCTGGGCCTGGGTCAGCAGTACCTGGGCATCCAGCAGAAAGCCCTGCAGGGCGTCATCGAACGATAAGGCAGTGTCCATCATCAAGTCCCCGCGCGTGGGGTAGGCGCAGGGGGCGGGCACGCCGAAACGATAGCTAGCAAAAGCCTGACTCCATTCATGCAATGAGAATGGCGTCACATTAATGGCTAAAGGATATCGCGAACATCAGGTTGCACCCGATTGCTGCTAAGGGTTTCCCTGATCAAGGGCTAGGGTAGGGAACTTTTGTCGTGCCCCTGATTTGCCCCGGCGTGTCGGCAGTAAAGCATGATGGTAAAGTGATATCAATTATCCGCGCGGCATTTTCCCGCAAGGGTCAAGGTGTGCGTGAAGCCGCCGATACAGGGTAGATGATTTCACCTTTTACGACTCAAGCCTGGGGGCTTTCCAATGGCTGGCATTCTCGACACGGTAGACCAACGCACGCAACTGGTGGGTGAGAACCGCCTGGAAATTCTGATGTTTCGCCTGGCCGGTCGCCAGCTGTTCGCGATCAACGTGTTCAAGGTGCAGGAAGTACTGCAACTGCCCAAGCTGACTTTGATGCCCCAGCGCCACGCCTATGTCTGCGGTGTGGTCAACCTGCGCGGGCAGACCCTGCCGGTGATCGACCTGTCCCAGGCGATCGGTATGCGCCCGCTACAGCCGGGGCCGGACAGCACCATCATCGTCACCGAATACAACCGCTCGGTGCAGGCCTTCCTGGTAGGCGGTGTCGACCGCATCGTCAACATGAACTGGGAGTCGATCATGCCGCCGCCTTCCAGTGCCGGTCGCCAGCATTACCTGACTGCCATCACCAAGGTCGATGAGAAGCTGGTGGAGGTGATCGACGTGGAAAAGGTGCTGGCCGAAATCGTGCCCTACAACGCCCGGGTTTCTGGCGACAAGCTCGCCGACCCAGTGCTGGCCCGGGCCCGCGGCCGCGAAGTGCTGCTGGTGGACGACTCCAGTGTGGCCTTGGCGCAATTGCGCGATACCTTGTCCCAGCTGGGCATGAAGCTGCATGTGGCCAGTGATGGCCTGAAGGCGCTGCGCATGCTCAAGGGCTGGGCCGACGCCGGTGAAGACGTGTGCGAAAAGCTGCTGATGGTGTTCACCGATGCAGAAATGCCGGAAATGGACGGCTATCGGCTGACCACCGAGATCCGCAGCGATGCTCGTCTGCGCCAGCTCTATGTGGTGCTGCACACCTCGCTGTCGGGCAGTTTCAACGAATCCATGGTCAAGAAGGTGGGCTGTGACAACTTCCTTTCCAAGTTCCAGCCTGATCGCCTGGTCGATGTGGTCAAGCAGCGCCTGCTGCTGGATACCACCGCTGCGTGAACGTTGTACCGGCCAGGTATAAGCTTGGCTTTTGGCATGAAGCGAGGCAGCAGGGATGTTTCTCAGTGAGTTGTATCGATACCCGGTGAAGTCGGGGCAGGCGCAAAGCCTGAAGGCCTCACCGGTGGGGTTGCTGGGGTTGCAAGGCGACCGGCGCTGGATGGTGGTCGAGGAAGAAAACGGACGCTTCCTGACCCAGCGTGCCTGGCCACAACTTGGCCAGATCGACGCGAGCGATGACGACAGCGGCCAGTTGCTGCTGCAAGCCCCTGGACAGGCGCCGTTGCGGGTGCCTGTACCGCCTGCCGATGACGCCCTGCGCGGTGTGACGATCTGGCGCGATACCCTGCGTGTGCCGGACGCTGGCGATGCCGCGGCGGCCTGGTTGAGTGAGTTGCTGGGCAAAGCCGTACGCCTGGTACATTGCCCGGAGCAGCGTGCGCGTTACCTGCCCAATGGTTACGGCTTGAACAGTGACCGTGCGGCGTTTCCGGATGGTTTCCCCTTGCTGCTGATTGGGCAGGGCTCGCTGGACGAGCTTAACCGGCGTATTGGCCGGCCCATGTCGATGCGGCGCTTTCGGCCCAACCTGGTGGTGCAGGGTGCGGAGCCGTTTGCCGAGGATGGCTGGAAGCGGATTCGCATCGGCAGCTTGGTGTTTCGCGTGCTCAAGCCCAGTGTGCGGTGCATCTTCACGACCATCGATCCAGCCACCGGGGAGCGTAGCGCTGACCGTGAGCCGATGGCTACGCTGAAGACTTTCCGCGAAAAAGAAGGCGACGTGCTGTTCGGCCAGAACCTGGCTGTGGATGGCAGTGGGTGGCTGGAGGTGGGGATGGAAGTAGAAATCCTGGAATAGGTGTGTTGCCTGTACCGGCCTCTTCGCGGGTGAACCCGCTCCTACAACGACCGCACCTGCGAAGAGGCCGGTACAGGCTCAACAGCAATCACATGTCATCGAAATACCGTTCATGCCAATCCACCAATGGCTGCGGTGAATTCAGCTTCTGCCCGTAGATCACCGAATACGACAGCACGTTCTGTACATACTGGCGCGTTTCGTCGAACGGGATCGACTCCACCCACACATCGAAGCTCAGATGCTTGGCCCCTTTGAGCCACTGTCGCACGCGCCCGGGCCCGGCGTTGTAGGCTGCCGAAGCCAGCACCCGGTTGCCGTTGAACTGGCTGTGTACCTGGCTCAGGTAGGCCGCACCCAGCTGGATGTTCTTGTCCGGGTTCAGCACTTGCGCCGGTGAGGCCAGCGGGATGCTGAACTTGCGTGCGGTTTCCTTGGCGGTGGCCGGCATCAGCTGCATCAGGCCGCTGGCGCCCACGGGTGAGCGTGCGTCCTCCATGAAGGCGCTTTCCTGGCGAGTGATGGCGAATACCCAGCTCGAATGCAGGCCGCGAACCTTGGCTTCACGCACCAGCGTGTCGCGGTGGGCCATGGGGAAGCGGATGTCCAGGTCGTCCCAGTACCGGGCCTGGCTGATGGTGCGGATAGCCGGGAAGTACCAACGCAGCTCATAGCCCAGGCGTGCCTGCGCAACCATCTCGTCACGGGTGAAGTGGCGGCTGACGTGGTACCACTCACGGCGGCCGTCGACGATCTGGCCGCGGGCGTGGAATTCCAGTGCGCGCTGGATGCCGGGCGTGTTGCGAACCTTCTTGACCAGTTGTGGGCTCAGCAGCAGCGGCTTGTTGTTCAGCTGGTACGGTGTCTGTGCCCGGTCGGCGGCGAGGAAGCCATAGAAGTCACGCTCACGCGCTGCGGCCTTGTAAAGCAGCGAGACCTGCGGGTTGTTTGGCTGTGCCAGCTCCAGGCTGCGAGCCTGCCAGTACTTCCAGCGACTGGTGCTGGCCAGGTCCTGGGGAAGGCGCTTGGTCAGCTCGTAAGCGTCCTCCCAGCGGCCCAGGCGCAGCAGCAGGCGAAGGCGCCATTCGCTGACGGTGTTGTCGCGCAGCTGGGGGTCATAGCGGGTCATCAGGTCGAGCGCGCGTGGGTCGTAGCGGCGTGCGAGGGTCAGGCCGATTTCGCGGGCGATGGCCACTTTTTCGTCACCCGAGAAGTGCATGCGCTGGGCGTAATCGTCGAGCAGTGCCATGGCCCGCTCCGGGTTCTGCCGGGCCAGGCGACGAAGGCCGAGGCTGACCACGTCGGACATGGCCTCGTTGACCGGGGTAAAGCGCGACGGCTGGTTGAGCAGCTCGGGCTTCTGCGCGACGTCGATCAGCAGGCGCCCCTGCGGGCCGAGGGTGGTCAGGGTCTTGACCAGGGTGTTGGCCAGGCCGTAGTTGCGCGCCTGGGCGGCCAGCTTGGTGCGTTCCCAGCGCTTGGCCTCGGTCAGCTGGCCTTCGGCTGCCCACATGCCGAACAGTGTGTCGCAGGCGGCAGGTTGCGATTTGCCGACGTTCCACAGCTTGTCGGCGGTGGCGTAACCTTCGGCGCGCAGGCCGTGGCTGAGCTGGTATTGGCCGTTGAGGCAGTCCAGTTCGGTGAAGTTGAGCTTGGGGTCGTAGTACTTGACGAACGTATCCCACTCGCCGCGTTCTGCCAGCCAGCGCAACCAGCGCAGTTTCATCCAGTTGGCCTGGGGCAGGTCGCCATGCTTGGCCAGGAAACCTTCGATTTCCTGGTTGCTGGCACTCTTCAGGCGGGCGGTGAGTTCGTCGTAGGCCAGGTAGGGCGTCAGCGGGTAGTCGCTCAAGGCCTGGGCATAGCGCAGGTACGGGCCTTTGTCGCCTTTGGCCAGCGCTCGCTTGGCCTCGTCATAGTACTGGCGTTGCAGGGTCAGGTCGGTGGCCTGCGCTGCGCAGGTGGCAGCGGTAAGCAGCAGGCAGGATGCGATATGTAACAGGCGGCTGCGCATGATACGTCCGGGCAGTTGAACCATGGGAAGTGTCGGCGGAGCCAGCACTATTGAAAGCTATTGCCTTAGCTTAGCTGTTTGCCGGCAGTGGGTGAAAGCACTGTGCTTGTATCGGGATATTAAGTTCGACCAGATGTCGCCAGGTGCCTACCGGTTGGCCTGGCGGATGCCGTCGAAGGCCAAGTCAGGTAGAATGCGCGCCCGATTTATGGAGACGAACATGACCCTGCTCAAATTCAGCGATGTGTCCCTCGCATTCGGCGCCATGCCGCTGCTGGACAAAGTGTCCTGGCAGATCGCTCGTGGCGAGCGGGTGTGCATCATCGGCCGCAACGGCACCGGCAAGTCGAGCATGCTGCGCCTGGTCAAGGGCGAGCAGAAGGGCGACGACGGTGAAATCTGGCGTGCTCCTGGCCTGAAGATCGGTGAGTTGCCACAGGAATTGCCGGTGGCCGACGAGCGCACCGTGTTCGACGTGGTAGCCGCTGGTCTGGACGGCGTGGGCGAATTGCTGGCGCAGTTCCACCACCTGAGCATGAACATCCAGGGCGATGAAGACCTGGAAAAACTCATGCACGTCCAGCACGAGCTGGAAGCCCGCGACGGCTGGCGCCTGCAGCAGGTGGTGGAAAGCACACTCAGCCGCCTGCAGCTGCCGGCCGACAAGACCCTGGCCGAGCTGTCCGGTGGCTGGCGCCGCCGCGTACTGCTGGCCCAGGCGCTGGTGTCCGAGCCTGACCTGCTGCTGCTCGACGAACCGACCAACCACCTGGACATCGGTGCCATCGCCTGGCTCGAAGAGGCCTTGCGTGGCTTCAACGGCGCGGTATTGTTCATCACCCACGACCGTTCGTTCCTGCAGAACCTGGCCACCCGTATCCTCGAACTGGACCGCGGCGGCCTGATCGACTGGAACGGTGACTACGCCAGCTTCCTGGTGCACAAGGAGGCCGCACTGGCCGCTGAAGAAACCGCCAACGCGCTGTTCGACAAGCGCCTGGCCCAGGAAGAAGTGTGGATCCGCCAGGGTATCAAGGCCCGCCGTACCCGCAACGAAGGCCGCGTGCGTGCACTGAAGGCCCTGCGTGTGGAGCGTGGCGAGCGCCGTGAACGACAGGGCAAGGCCAACATCCAGATCGAAGCCGCGGACAAATCCGGCAAGCAGGTGATGGTGCTGGAGAATGTCAGCTTCCATCACGCGGACGGCCCCCTGCTGGTCAAGGACTTTTCCATGGTCCTGCAGCGGCAGGATCGCATCGGTCTGCTGGGCGCAAACGGCACTGGCAAGACCACGTTGCTCAAGATGATGCTGGGCGACCTTGAGCCCACTGCG
Organism: Pseudomonas sp. TYF_14; assembly: GCF_043105275.1. NCBI lineage: Bacteria > Pseudomonadati > Pseudomonadota > Gammaproteobacteria > Pseudomonadales > Pseudomonadaceae > Pseudomonas > Pseudomonas sp. TYF_14. Next base: position 96,274 of record NZ_JBICLK010000097.1, on the reverse strand, counting down.
GGCAAAGTGGAGCGCGGCACCAAGCTTGAGGTGGCCTATTTCGACCAGATGCGCCACCAGCTCGACCTGGAAAAGACCGTAATCGACAACCTGGCTGAAGGCCGTGATTTCATCGAGATCGATGGCCAGAACCGCCACGTGCTGAGCTACCTGGGCGACTTCCTGTTCAGCCCCCAGCGCGCGCGCACGCCGGTCAAGGCGCTGTCAGGTGGTGAGCGTGCGCGGCTGCTGCTGGCCAAGCTGTTCAGCAAGCCGGCCAACCTGCTGGTGCTCGACGAACCGACCAACGACCTGGACGTGGAAACCCTCGAGCTGCTGGAAGAGGTGCTGTCCAACTACAAGGGCACCGTGCTGATGGTCAGCCACGACCGGGCCTTCCTCGACAACGTCGTGACCAGCACCCTGGTGTTCGAAGGCGAGGGCAAGGTGCGTGAGTATGTGGGCGGTTACGAGGACTGGATTCGCCAGGGCGGCTCGCCGAAGCTGCTGGGTGTGACCGAGAGCAAGGGTGGTAAGTCTGCACTCAACAGCGCGGTGGTGGAAAAGGTCGAGGCCAAGCCTGAGCCTGTTGCGGCGCCAGTGGTCGAAGAAGCTTCGAAGAAGAAGCTGAGCTACAAGCTGCAGCGTGAGCTGGAGATGCTGCCGGGGCAGATCGATGAGCTGGAGCAGCGTATGGCTGAAGCCCAGGAAGAAGTGAATGCGGCGGGCTTCTATCAGCGGCCGATTGCAGAAACTTCGGCGGTGCTGGCGCGGATCGAGAAGCTGCAGGGCGAGCTGGATGTCTTGGTGGAGCGCTGGGCCGAGCTGGAAGGCTGATTGGCGTTAGCCTGTTCCGGCCTCTTCGCGGGTAAAGCCGCACCTACAGGGGGTGCCATACCCTTGTATGTGCGGGCTTGCCCGCGAAGAGGCCGGTTCAGGTCCAGTCAATCCTTCTTCAGCAAGCGTACCGCCAGCACGTCACACGGCGCACCGTGCAGCACATCGTTGGCCGTGGAGCCCAGCAGCAATGCCAGGCCGTGACGGCCATGGCTGCCGACCACAATCAGGTCGCACTTCTGGTCCTTGGCCAACTGGTGGATTTCCTGGCGAGGCTGGCCGTAGGTCAGGTGCGAGTCGCCGCGGTTGATTTCCGGGTATTTGTTGAACAGCCGGTCCATGCGCTCCTTGGCCTGGTCGAACTGCTGCTGTTGCAGCTGCGACAGGTCCATCGGTACGTCACCCCCGAAGGCCATGGCCATCGGCTCGACGATGTGCACCAGGGATACCTTGGCTTTCGAAGGCTCTGCCAGCGCCATGGCGCGCTTGATCACCGGGTCGCATTCTTCGGTCAGGTCGACGGCGACCAACAAATGTTCGTATTGCATGAGCGGTACTCCTGACAATCGCGATAGAAGAAGTATGGTCGCTTTAGGGCGGGTCTACCGTGAAAAATGGCTAACCAGCTCATTTGCAACGCTTTATGGGAACTACTGATATGACGGTATTGCTGGTGGTGTCAATCCTTGCGCTGATTCTCAGTCCGCTTTCCTGGCTGCGCAGCTCGCGCAAGCAGAGCGAGCAGATGAAGTTGCGCCTGGAGGCGCGGCGCATGGGTTTGGCCATGCAACTGGCGCCGCAGCAGTGGCCGCACTGGCTGGAAAAGGAGCCGCCAAGCCCCTGCCCGCAGTATCACAGAGCCCGGCGCCGTGGGCATGAGGACAGCTTCAGCTTCTGGCAGGTCAGCCCCGGAGTGTGGTGGAACCAGTGGCGCGAGCCCTGCGAAGACCCACGTTTCATGGGCGCGTTGTCGCGCTTGCCGGCGAGTGTGTACAAGGTCGAGGCCGATGCGCGGATGATTGCCCTGTACTGGACCGAACGTGGCGATACTGCTGTGTTGCAGGATGTTGCCTACGCCCTCGAAACCTTGGCTTGAGCGCCGCCCATACGCGACCCCTGTAGGCGCGGATTCATCTGCGAACACTGGCAGAGCCGGTGCCAAACTCCGCGGTGCCTGCTTCGCGGGTAAACCCGCTCCTACGGGGGCATCCAGGCTGGTCAATCTGTTCTGTAACGACAAAGCGGCGGCTCGGCATAACCCTGAAGGGGTGGGGTGCCAAGTCGCCGCTTTGCGTTCTGCTGCGCAGAAAAGGCCAGGCAGGCCGGGTTATTCATTCAAGCAAGTGCCAGTGTAGTCGCCTTGGCTCTTCGCGCAAGCGCAAAGCAATAAGCCGATGCTTGTGGTCAATCGCTGACATGAATGACCGGCGATCACTGTCATCATGTTTTGTACCCGGACGATAGAAAATGACTGGAAAGTCGCGTTTTCGCCGTGCTCGTGAGCATTTGACAACGCCCATCTTTTCGGAGAATGTGTGCACACCCAAATCAAACGGGCGTATGAATTGAGCGTTTGTATGTCATGACGCCAAGCCATACTTCCGACTAGCGCGCTGACGGGTGTGCCTGGGGCAAGGCAGCTTAGGCCTGCTTCTGCTGCAGCGATCGGCGTGTACAGTTCAGCTTCCATATCGTGGAGATCAGTTGATGATTTACGAAGGTAAAGCCATCACGGTTAAGGCTCTTGAAAGTGGCATCGTCGAGCTCAAGTTCGACCTCAAGGGTGAGTCCGTCAACAAGTTCAACCGCCTTACCCTGAACGAGCTGCGCCAGGCCGTCGATGCCATCCGGGCCGATGCTTCGGTCAAGGGCGTGATCGTCAGCAGTGGCAAGGACGTGTTCATCGTCGGCGCCGACATCACCGAGTTCGTCGACAACTTCAAGCTGCCTGAGGCCGAACTGGTCGCTGGCAACCTGGAAGCCAATCGCATCTTCAACGCGTTCGAAGACCTCGAAGTGCCGACCGTTGCCGCCATCAACGGCATCGCGCTGGGCGGCGGCCTGGAAATGTGCCTGGCGGCCGACTACCGGGTCATGTCCACCAGCGCCAGGATCGGCCTGCCGGAAGTCAAGCTGGGTATCTACCCGGGCTTTGGCGGTACCGTGCGCCTGCCGCGCCTGATCGGCTCGGACAACGCCATCGAGTGGATCGCCGCCGGCAAGGAAAACCGTGCAGAAGATGCCCTGAAAGTGGGGGCCGTCGACGCCGTGGTCGCCCCTGAGCTGCTGCTGGCCGGTGCCCTCGACCTGATCAAGCGTGCCATCAGTGGCGAGCTGGACTACAAGGCCAAGCGCCAGCCGAAGCTGGAAAAGCTCAAGCTCAATGCCATCGAGCAGATGATGGCCTTCGAGACTGCCAAGGGCTTCGTCGCTGGCCAGGCCGGCCCGAACTACCCGGCCCCGGTCGAAGCGATCAAGAGCATCCAGAAAGCCGCCAACTTCGGTCGCGACAAGGCCCTGGAAGTCGAAGCCGCAGGCTTTGCCAAGCTGGCCAAGACCTCTGTCGCCGAGAGCCTGATCGGCTTGTTCCTCAACGATCAGGAACTCAAGCGCAAGGCCAAGGCGCATGACGAGATCGCCCACGACGTGAAGCAGGCCGCCGTGCTCGGCGCCGGCATCATGGGCGGCGGTATCGCCTACCAGTCGGCGGTCAAAGGTACGCCGATCCTGATGAAGGACATCCGCGAGGAAGCCATTCAGCTGGGTCTGAACGAGGCCTCCAAGTTGCTTGGCAACCGCGTCGAGAAGGGCCGCCTGACCCCGGCCAAGATGGCCGAGGCCCTCAACGCCATTCGCCCGACCCTGTCCTATGGCGATTTCGCCAATGTCGACATCGTCGTCGAGGCTGTGGTCGAGAACCCGAAGGTCAAGCAAGCGGTACTGGCGGAAGTGGAAGGCCAGGTGAAGGACGATGCGATCCTCGCTTCCAACACCTCTACCATCTCCATCAACCTGCTGGCCAAGGCGCTCAAGCGCCCGGAAAACTTCGTCGGCATGCACTTCTTCAACCCGGTGCACATGATGCCGCTGGTGGAAGTGATCCGTGGTGAGAAGTCCAGTGACGTGGCGGTCGCCACCACCGTGGCCTACGCCAAGAAAATGGGCAAGAACCCGATCGTGGTCAACGACTGCCCGGGCTTTTTGGTCAACCGCGTGCTGTTCCCGTACTTTGGCGGTTTTGCCAAGCTGGTCAGCGCCGGTGTCGACTTCGTGCGCATCGACAAGGTCATGGAGAAGTTCGGCTGGCCGATGGGCCCAGCCTACTTGATGGACGTGGTCGGCATCGACACCGGCCACCACGGCCGTGACGTCATGGCCGAAGGCTTCCCGGATCGCATGAAGGACGAGCGCCGCTCGGCAGTCGACGCGTTGTACGAGGCCAACCGCCTGGGCCAGAAGAACGGTAAGGGCTTCTACGCCTACGAAACCGACAAGCGCGGCAAGCCGAAGAAGGTTTTCGATGCCACCGTGCTCGACGTGCTCAAACCGATCGTGTTCGAGCAGCGTGAAGTCACTGACGAAGACATCATCAACTGGATGATGGTCCCGCTGTGCCTGGAGACCGTGCGGTGCCTGGAAGACGGCATCGTCGAAACCGCTGCCGAAGCCGACATGGGCCTGGTCTACGGCATTGGTTTCCCTCCCTTCCGCGGTGGTGCGCTGCGTTACATCGACTCGATCGGTGTGGCCGAATTCGTCGCCCTGGCCGATCAGTATGCCGACCTGGGGCCGCTGTACCACCCGACCGCCAAGCTGCGTGAAATGGCCAAGAACGGCCAGCGCTTCTTCAACTGAGCGGTCAACGAGCTAGAGCGAGAGATTTGATATGAGCCTGAATCCAAGAGACGTGGTGATTGTCGACTTCGGTCGCACGCCAATGGGCCGCTCCAAGGGTGGCATGCACCGCAACACCCGCGCCGAAGACATGTCGGCGCACCTGATCAGCAAGCTGCTGGAACGCAACGGCAAGGTCGACCCGAAAGAAGTCGAGGACGTGATCTGGGGCTGCGTCAACCAGACCCTGGAGCAGGGCTGGAACATCGCCCGCATGGCTTCGCTGATGACCCCGATCCCGCACACCTCTGCGGCGCAGACCGTCAGCCGCCTGTGCGGCTCGTCCATGAGCGCGCTGCACACGGCCGCCCAGGCGATCATGACCGGTAACGGTGATGTGTTCGTGGTCGGTGGCGTGGAGCACATGGGCCACGTCAGCATGATGCATGGCGTAGACCCCAACCCGCACCTGTCCTTGCATGCCGCCAAGGCTTCCGGGATGATGGGCCTGACTGCAGAAATGCTCGGCAAGATGCACGGCATCACCCGTGAGCAGCAGGACCTGTTCGGCTTGCGTTCGCACCAGCTGGCCCACAAGGCCACGGTCGAAGGCAAGTTCAAGGACGAGATCATCCCGATGCAGGGCTACGACGAGAACGGCTTCCTGAAGGTGTTCGATTTCGACGAAACCATTCGCCCGGAAACCACCCTCGAAGGCCTGGCATCGCTCAAGCCTGCGTTCAACCCGAAAGGCGGTACGGTCACGGCCGGTACCTCGTCGCAGATCACCGACGGCGCCTCGTGCATGATCGTCATGTCCGGTCAGCGTGCCATGGACCTCGGTATCCAGCCATTGGCGGTGATCCGTTCGATGGCAGTGGCCGGTGTCGACCCGGCAATCATGGGCTACGGCCCGGTGCCATCGACCCAGAAAGCCCTCAAGCGTGCGGGCTTGACCATGGCCGATATCGACTTCATCGAGCTCAACGAAGCCTTCGCTGCACAGGCCCTGCCCGTGCTGAAAGACTTGAAAGTGCTCGACAAGATGGATGAGAAGGTTAACCTGCACGGCGGCGCCATTGCTTTGGGCCACCCGTTCGGTTGCTCCGGGGCGCGGATTTCCGGCACCCTGCTCAACGTCATGAAGCAAAATGGCGGTACGCTGGGTGTTGCGACCATGTGCGTCGGCCTGGGCCAAGGTATCACCACTGTCTTCGAACGCGTCTGATCGCGTAGCGGGACAGCAGCCGGGGCCTAGTGCCCCGGTTTTGTTTTTTCAGGTTTTATTCAGGAGGTGTGCAACATGCAGATACAACCAGGCGTATACCGGCATTACAAAGGGCCTGAGTACCGTGTCTTCAGTGTTGCGCGGCACTCCGAAACCGAAGAGTGGATGGTGTTCTACCAATGCCTGTATGGTGATTACAGCTTCTGGGTGCGTCCCCTTTCGATGTTCCAGGAGTCCGTCGAATTTGACGGCGAGCAGGTGCCACGCTTTGCTTTGGTCAAGGCCGAAGAGGGGCTGCCCGGGTTGCTGGGCAAGTCGCACGCGTGATCGTCCGAGCTTGACCTCACACTTTTGCCACTATATATAGCGGTGCCGCGTCTGGCACTTGGCGCGTTTTTTATCTTCAGATTCAGGAATACTCCGATCCATGGGCAAATCGCTGGTCATTGTGGAATCCCCGGCCAAGGCCAAGACCATCAACAAGTACCTGGGCAACCAGTACGTGGTGAAGTCGAGTATCGGCCATATCCGAGACCTCCCCACCAGCGGTTCGGCCAGCGCGAGCAAAGAGCCGGCCGCCAAGCGTGGCAAGGCTGCGGGTGAGGCGCCGGCGCTTTCGCCGAAAGAGAAGGCCCGCCGCCAGCTGGTGGCACGCATGGGCGTCGACCCCGACCATGGCTGGAAGGCCAAGTACGAGATCCTGCCTGGCAAGGAAAAGGTGATCGAAGAGCTGCGCCGCCTGGCCAAGGATGCCGACACCATCTATCTCGCAACCGACTTGGACCGCGAAGGGGAAGCCATTGCCTGGCACCTGCGCGAGGCCATCGGGGGTGACGACACCCGCTACAAGCGCGTGGTGTTCAACGAAATTACCAAGAAGGCCATTCAGGAAGCCTTCTCGCAGCCAGGCGAGCTGGACATCGACCGGGTCAATGCCCAGCAGGCGCGGCGTTTCCTCGACCGCGTGGTCGGTTACATGGTTTCGCCACTGCTGTGGGCCAAGATTGCCCGTGGTCTGTCCGCTGGCCGTGTACAGTCGGTGGCGGTGAAGCTGGTGGTTGAGCGAGAGCGTGAGATCCGCGCCTTCATCCCGGAAGAGTACTGGGAGATCCACGCCGACCTCGGCACCGCCAAGAACGCCAAGGTGCGTTTCGAGGTGGCGCGCGAGAAGGGCGAGGCCTTCAAGCCGCTGAACGAAGCTCAGGCCATGGCTGCACTGGAAAAGCTCAAGGCTTCCAGTTACAGCGTGGTCAAGCGCGAAGACCGTCCGACCAGCAGCAAGCCATCGGCACCGTTCATTACGTCCACCTTGCAGCAAGCGGCCAGTAACCGCCTGGGCTTCGGTGTGAAGAAAACCATGATGATGGCCCAGCGCTTGTACGAAGCCGGTTACATCACCTACATGCGTACCGACTCGACCAACCTGTCGGCTGACGCCCTGGATATGGCACGCAGCTACATCGAACGGGAGTTCGGCAAGCAGTACCTGCCGGAGGCGCCACTGGTTTACGGCAGCAAGGAGGGTGCCCAGGAGGCGCACGAAGCGATTCGGCCTTCTGATGTGAATACCCACCCGACCAAGCTCAGCGGCATGGAGCGTGACGCCGAGCGCCTGTACGAGCTGATCTGGCGCCAGTTCCTGGCGTGCCAGATGCCGCCAGCGCAGTACCTGTCCACCAGCGTTACCGTCGCTGCCGGCGATTTCGAGCTGCGCGCCAAGGGCCGCATCCTCAAGTTCGACGGTTACACCCGTGTGCTGCCGCAGCAGAGCAAGCCGGGCGAAGACGACGTGCTGCCAGAGATGGTGCAGGGTGAAGCACTCAAGCTGATCCAGATCGACCCGAGCCAGCACTTTACCAAGCCACCTGCACGCTTTACCGAAGCCAGCCTGGTCAAGGAAATGGAAAAGCGCGGTATTGGCCGCCCATCGACCTACGCGGCGATCATTTCCACCATCCAGGACCGTGGCTATGTGACGCTGCACAACCGTCGCTTCTACTCCGAGAAGATGGGCGACATCGTCACCGAGCGTTTGTCGGAGAGCTTCTCCAACCTGATGGACTACGGCTTTACCGCCGACATGGAAGAGAACCTCGACGACGTCGCCCAGGGCGAGCGTGACTGGAAGAACGTGCTCGACGAGTTCTACGGCGATTTCAGCAAAAAGCTGCAGACTGCCGAGTCCAGCGAAGACGGCATGCGTGCCAACCAGCCGACCATGACCAACATTCCGTGCAAGGAATGTGGTCGGCCGATGATGATTCGCACCGCTTCTACGGGTGTGTTCCTGGGTTGCTCTGGCTACAGCCTGCCGCCGAAAGAGCGCTGCAAGGCTACCGTCAACCTGGTGCCGGGCGACGAGATTGCCGCTGACGACGAGGGCGAGTCGGAATCGCGCGTGTTGCTGGGCAAGCACCGTTGCCCGATCTGCGCCACGGCGATGGACGCCTACCTGCTGGACGAGAAACACAAGCTGCACATCTGCGGTAACAACCCGGATTGTGTCGGTTACGAGATCGAAGAAGGCAACTACCGCATCAAGGGTTACGAAGGGCCGAGCCTGGAGTGCGACAAGTGCGGTAGCGAGATGCAATTGAAGACCGGCCGTTTCGGCAAGTTCTTCGGCTGCACCAACCCGGCGTGCAAGAACACCCGCAAGCTGCTCAAGAGCGGCGAGGCGGCGCCACCGAAGATGGACAAGGTGGACATGCCGGAGCTCAAGTGCGAGAAGGTCGACGATACCTACGTGCTGCGCGACGGTGCTTCCGGGTTGTTCCTGGCTGCCAGCCAGTTCCCCAAGAACCGCGAAACCCGTGCGCCGCTGGTGCTGGAGATTGTGCCGCACAAGCATGAGATCGACCCGAAGTACCACTTCCTGTGCGATGCGCCGCAGAAAGACCCGGATGGCCGCCCGGCGGTGATTCGCTACAGCCGCAAGACCAAGGAGCAGTATGTGCAGTCCGAGGTCGATGGCAAGCCGACCGGCTGGAAGGCGTTCTACGACGGCAATGCCTGGAAGGTTGAAGATAAGCGCTGATCCATTGGTGCTGTGATTTGGGGCCGCTTTGCGCCCCTTCGCGGGCTTGCCCGCTCCCACAGGTATCGCGCCGCCCTTGAATGTGGCGCTGTACTGGTGGGAGCGGGCAAGCCCGCGAAGGGGCGCAAAGCGGCCCCAATCATTTATGATGCAGATATCCGCCTTGTAGCCTTATGGGAGCGCACTGAAATGGCCCAGGAACTCTACACCCGCACCAACCAGAAACTGTTCTTCGCCGGCCTCGCCCTCGAGTCCATGGCCAAGGCTGAACAAAGTCAGGCCATTAATGCCCAAGGTTTGGTCCAGGCTGAGCGCGAGTCGGCGCTGTTCCACCTGTATGGCGCTCTGTTGGGCCTGTGCCATGAAATCGGGGGCTTCTACCGCCTGCCGGTCGTCGCAACGGTGGAGCAAGCACTGGCCGACGATGCCCTGAACGGTATCGCCATCCCGGAAGTGGCCGAGTTGCTGGAGCTGGCCCGCCAGCGGGAAACCTGGCTGGCGCAAATGCTCGGTGCTTATGCCGATTTGTTCCGACCACCGGTCGCCAGAAAAGCGCCGAAAACCGACGTTACCCAGCCCCTGATTCAAGCTGTCAATCTTGATGAGCCTGAGCATCCAGCGCTGTCGCGTGCCGAGCTGGAAAGCTGGCGCAATGACCTTAAAAGTTTGGTGAGACGTTTCCGCGACGCGTTGAGTGAGTGCTGATAGACGCAACGGCTGGTACAATAATCGCCTTTCGCGGAGAACTGCCATTTATGTCTACGTCTTTTCTGGAAATTGTCGAGTTGCCTGATGGCCGCATCGAACTTCGTCGCGCCGAGGATGAGGGCTCTCTGGTAACCCTGGATTTCTCGGAAGACGCCAAGGTGTTCCTGCAGGGTCAGCATGTGGAAGTGGCCAAGGCCATGCTCAGTGTGGGCGTGCAGATGGCCGGTCGCCTGATGGATGGCGAGCTCGAGCGTGATGAAGGGCCGCGTGTGCTGCACTGAGTGTGCAGCAGCGTATCAGGCTATTTGAAGTGACAGGCAAAGCCTGAACATCAGCCGAGGCGGATGTTCAGGCTTTGTGCATTTCCGGCACTGGCTGCACGTAGCAGTTGTTGGCGTGCAGCGGCATTGACGTTGCCCAGCCAGCTCACCACGGTGTGGCTGAGGCCCAGGTGCAAAGCCTCACAGGCCAGTTGCAGCGCGCTTTGATTGCTGCGGGGTTGCAGCAGCAGAATACGTTCACGGTTGAGCCCGGCATCGCGCAGCCAGGCCTGGGTCAGGCTTGGCGGTGGGGCGATCAGGGTCAGCCAGCGGGCCTCGTCCTCTTCGCTCAGTTCGCGCAGCACGGGGGCCAGCAGGCTTTGGCAGTGGCCAGGGGCGCCGCGCAGCGACAGTTCGCTGAACAGCTCGGGCTGGCTGCTCTTGCGCGCCGGTTCCCTGGCTTTCAGGCCTGGCAGCACGGGCTGGGCGAGGAATGCTTCGAACAGGGGCAACTGGGCTTGCTCGGGTGCGTGAATGAACTGCTGCATGACGCCTCCTGGATCAGCGGCGAATGACGCCGACGCTCAAGCCCTCGATCACCAGCTCCTGTTCTTTCAGGTCGACTTCGATGGGGGCGAATTCGGGGTTTTCGGCAAGCAGCCAGACTTTGCTGCCTTCGCGCTTGAAGCGCTTGACGGTGACTTCGTCACCGATGCGCGCCACAACGATCTGGCCGTTGCGGGCTTCACGGCAGGTGTGCACCGCCAGCAGGTCGCCGTCGAAGATGCCGACGTCCTTCATGCTCATGCCGTGTACGCGCAGCAAATAGTCGGCTTGGGGGTGGAAGAAGGCAGGGTTGATGTTGCAGGATTGCTCGATGTGCTGTTCGGCAAGAATCGGCGCACCGGCAGCGACCCGGCCGATGATGGGCAGGCCGGCTTCTTCGGCCTTGGCTTCCAGGCCAGGGATGCGGATGCCGCGGGAAGCGCCCGGCGTCATTTCGATCGCGCCCTTGCGGGCAAGGGCCTTGAGGTGCTCCTCGGCGGCATTGGGCGACTTGAAGCCCAGCTCCTGAGCAATCTCGGCGCGGGTAGGCGGGAAGCCGTTGTCTTCCAGGCAGCGCTTGATGAACGCGAGAATTTCGGCTTGGCGTGGCGTCAGTTTCAACATGGTAAGCGCTCTGTCTTTTTGTACAGTGACTGGAATTATATACAGTACTGGGTGCGCTGCAAGCCAAAAGGCGCAATAAACAGAAGAGGTGGCGCTTGCAGTGGGCCGGCTGGGGCTTTTAAATGGCGACCGCCCAGTCACCGAGCCTTGACAGAAGCAGGGCTGAAACGTATGTTTCAAACACCTGTTTGTCTGACGGAGTAGTCGGAGTAGTCATGGCCCAATCGGAAACCGTTGAACGCATTCTCGACGCTGCCGAGCAGCTGTTCGCGGAAAGGGGGTTCGCCGAAACCTCGTTGCGGCTGATTACCAGCAAGGCCGGGGTCAACCTGGCGGCAGTCAACTATCATTTCGGCTCCAAGAAGGCGCTGATCCAGGCCGTTTTCTCGCGTTTCCTTGGCCCATTCTGCGCCAGTCTGGAGCGTGAGCTGGAGCGCCGCCAGGCCAAGCCGGAGCACAAGCCGAGCCTCGAAGAACTGCTGGAAATGCTCGTAGAGCAGGCGCTGGCCGTGCAGCCGCGCAGCAACAACGACCTGTCGATCTTCATGCGCCTGCTGGGCCTGGCGTTCAGCCAGAGCCAGGGTCACCTGCGGCGCTATCTGGAAGACATGTACGGCAAGGTGTTCCGCCGCTACATGCTGCTGGTGAACGAGGCTGCGCCACGCATTCCGCCACTGGAACTGTTCTGGCGTGTGCACTTCATGCTGGGTGCCGCGGCCTTCAGCATGTCCGGTATCAAGGCCCTGCGGGCGATTGCCGAGACCGACTTCGGCATCAACACCTCGATCGAGCAGGTGATGCGCCTGATGGTGCCGTTCCTGGCGGCAGGCATGCGCGCTGACAGCGGTGTAACCGACGAGGCGATGGCCACTGCGCAGCTGCGCCCGCGCACAAAGACCGGTTCGGCTACCGCCAAGGCCTGAAGGCTGGGCGTGGCGGGGCGCTTCCGCTAAGCTAGCGCCCATGACCGATTTCGATCTACTTCGCATCTCCCTTGCTGACCAGTGCCTGTATGGCTTCGCCTGTGGCCAACGGCGCGTGTCTGCCGGTGTCTGCTGCCCCTCGGTGGGCCTCTCTCTGTCTTCAATGAAGGATTACCCATGACTGTCAGCCTGCAAGGCTCCCTGATGGTGGATATCGCCGGTAAATGGCTGACCGCCGAAGACCGTCAACTGCTTCGCCAGCCGGAAGTGGCTGGCCTGATCATCTTCGCCCGCAATATCGACAACCCGCGCCAGGTTCGCGAACTGTGCGCGTCCATCCGCGCCATTCGCCCCGATCTGATCCTGGCAGTGGACCAGGAAGGCGGGCGCGTACAGCGTCTGCGCCAGGGCTTTGTGCGCCTGCCGGCCATGCGTGCGCTGGCCGATAACGACAATGCCGAGTATCTGGCTGAGCAGTGCGGCTGGCTGATGGCGACCGAGGTGCTGGCGGTTGGCCTGGACCTCAGCTTCGCTCCGGTGCTCGACCTGGACCACCAGCGTAGCGCCGTGGTGGGCAGCCGCGCGTTCGAGGGTGACCCGCTGCTTGCAACGCGCCTGGCCGGCGCGTTCATCCGTGGCATGAATGCGGCGGGTATGGCCGCCTGTGGCAAGCATTTCCCGGGGCATGGCTGGGCCGAAGCCGATTCGCACGTGGCCATCCCCACTGATGAACGCAGCCTGGAACAACTGCGCCAGTCCGACCTGGTGCCGTTTACCCGCCTGAGTGGGCAACTGGCGGCAGTGATGCCGGCGCATGTCATCTACCCGCAGGTTGACAACCAGCCCGCTGGCTTCTCGCGGCGTTGGTTGCAGGACATCCTGCGTGGCGAGCTGGGCTTTGATGGGGTGATTTTCAGTGATGACCTGTCGATGGCCGGTGCGCATGTGGTGGGCGACGCGGCCAGCCGTATCGAGGCGGCGCTGAGCGCCGGTTGTGATATGGGCCTGGTGTGCAATGACCGGGCGGCGGCGGAGCTGGCGCTGAGTGCGGCGCAGCGCATGAAGGTCAAGCCATCGCCGCGGATTGCGCGGATGCGTGGGCAAGGGTTTGCGCGAACCGATTATCGCCAGCAGCCGCGCTGGCTGGAGGCGTTGGGGGCGTTGAAGGAAGCTCAGCTGGTCGATTGACTGCGCTGGCCTGTTCGTTCCCACAAGTCGGGTTTACCTGCGAATACGGTAGCGGCGGAACGGTGAACGGCGGGTGGAGATTGGTCGGCAGGGCCGGCCCTTTCGCGGGTAAACCCGCTCCTACGCTCTATCCCCCTTTGGCCTACCGCCCGCGCTTCCCGGGCAATGGCGCGAACAGGGCCTCGATTTCTTCATCGCCAAGCCGCCATTGCCCAGCCTGCCCGCCGTCCAGCAGGCTGGCGGCCAATGCTGCCTTTTCCTGCTGCAACAACTGGATCTTCTCTTCCACCGTACCCCGGGTAATCAGCTTGAACACGAACACCGGTTTGTCCTGGCCGATGCGGTAGGCACGGTCGGTAGCCTGGTTTTCGCTCGCCGGGTTCCACCAGGGGTCGAAGTGGATCACGGTGTCCGCCGCCGTCAGGTTCAAGCCTACGCCCCCAGCCTTGAGGCTGATCAGGAACACTTCGCTTTCACCTTGCTGGAACTGCTGCACTGGCGTGCGACGGTCGCGAGTGTCGCCGGTCAGCAGGCTGTAGCGGATCTTGCGCTTCTCGAGCTCCTGCTCGATCAGCGCCAGCATCGAGGTGAACTGTGAGAACAACAACACCCGACGCCCTTCGCTGAGCAGTTCTTCGAGCATTTCCAGCAGCGCGCCCAGCTTGCCCTTGTCGGCCTGGTTGCCTTTGCTTTCTACCCCCTTGACCAGGCGAAGGTCACAGCACACCTGGCGCAGCTTGAGCAACGCATCGAGGATCACGATCTGGCTGCGTGCGGCGCCATTGCGGGCGATTTCGTCGCGGACTTTCTGGTCCATGGCCACTCGCACGGCTTCATACGTATCGCGCTGGGCATCACTGAGCTCGACCCAGTGCACCATTTCGGTCTTGGCCGGCAGCTCTGTGGCCACCTGCTCCTTGGTGCGTCGCAGCAGGAACGGCCGGATGCGGCTGGCCAGGTGGGCCATGCGCTCGCTGTCACCGTGGCGTTCGATCGGGTTGCGGTAATCGTGGTTGAAGCGCTTCAGGTCGCCCAGCCAGCCGGGCATCAGGAAGTGAAAGATCGACCACAGTTCGCCCAGGTTGTTTTCCATCGGCGTGCCGGTCAGGCACAAACGCTGCCCGGCCTGTAGCTCGCAGACGGCGAGGGCAGCCTTGCTGCTGCTGCTCTTGATGTTTTGCGCCTCGTCCAGTATCAGCACGTGCCAGGCCTGGGGGCGCAGCTGTTCGAGGTCGCGCGGCATCAGGGCGTAAGTGGTCAGGATCAGATCGTACTCATGCAGCTTGGTGAAGTGCTTGCTGCGCCCCGGCCCATGCAGTGCCAGGACGCGCAGGTCGGGGGCGAAGCGCTGGGCTTCGTCCAGCCAGTTGGGTATGAGGCTGGTCGGCATGACTGCCAGGGCCGGTGCGCTCAGGCGCCCGGACTGTTTCTCCAGCAGCAGATGGGCCAAGGCCTGCAGGGTCTTGCCCAGGCCCATGTCGTCGCCGAGGATACCGCCGGTACCCATCTCGCGCAGGGCCTGCAGCCAGTTCAGGCCTTGCTGCTGATAGGGACGCAAGCTGGCCTGCAGCCCAGTGGGCGGTTCTACCTGCAGGTCGCGGGCATCGCGCAAGCGGCGGCCCAGATCGCGTACGTGCTCGCCACCTTCCCAGTGCAGTGGCAGGCCTTCTATTTCGTTCAGGCGCGCGGCGTCGGCACGCTCCATGCGCAGGGACGGGCCTGCAGTGTCTTCGTGCAAGTAGAGCTCGCCCAGGGTGCCCATGACTGCCTTGATGCGGCCGTAGGGCAGGGCGACGCGCAAAGCCGGGGCATCGAGACGGCCGCGGTTGAGGTCGATCAGCAGATGTTCATCATCGCTGCGCCGGGCCAGTTCGCTGGGGCGTAGCAGCTCCGGGCTGCTGCGCAGCAGGTGCAACACGATCGGCAGCAGGCTGTGGCGCTGGCCATCGACCACGATGCCTAATTCCAGGTCGAACCATTCATGGCCGGGCGCTTCGTCGATGGTTGCATACCAGTCGTCCACCTCCTGCAGGTTGAAGGCGAAGTCGCGGTGAATGTCGATGTCCCAACCGGCTTCGCGCAGGCGCGGCAGGCCCTCACGGGCAAAGCGCAGCCAGGCTTCGTCGTCAGGCAACTGGTACATTTCGCCGGCGCTGTCGGGTAGGGCCTTGCTCTGCCGTGTAGCGGGTTTGAAGCCGAAATCGCGCAGCATCTGGCGCAGCGTCTGCTCGGCTTGAGGCTGGCGGCGAATGCGCTGGCTGGTGCTGCCTGCCAGGCGGGTCAGCGGCTTTTCGTCGGTGCCGCTGGCCTGCAAGCCGTCATAATCGAACGCCAATGCGGCGCGGTGTTGCATCTGCCGTTGCATGCGACCGGTTTTCGGCATGTAGGCGGTGTATTCAAGGCTGCCGAGAGCAAGAAGGGGCTTTGGCTGGATGTTATCGAGCAACTGCTCCTGCACTTGCGTCGGGGTCGGCACCTTATGGCTGAGGGCATTGAGCTTGTGGCTCAGGGGTACGACCAGGTGTTCCGGCACGTCGGGTGCAATAGTCAGCTGTACGGCGACGTGGGGATCCAGGCTGTGCTCGACCTTGCCCACTTCACGGGTCGGCAGGTCCAGGTAGTAAAGCGGCAGCAGCGGGATGACGCAGCGCAGCATCGCTTCGCCGCTGTACCACCGCCCCCGGTAATTTCCGTTGTCCAGGCGTACCCAGCGAAACTCGGCGTGGCGCACCGGGCCTTCATGAAGCAGGGGGAGGTCGGTGTCGAAGAACATCCGCCCGGTTTCGAGGGCGCGCTGGAACAGCTCGCCACCTTCATGGCCCTTCAGTCGGTAGCCGCGATCCTGGCCGCCGCCCTGATTCAAGGCCGAGAGCAGGCGCAGAATGCGGATGTCTTCGTCTGTTACGAAGCGCGGTGGCTCGTAGAGGAAATCGTAAAGGGACTGGACGCGGCTGAAGCGGATGCCGTCCTCCGTCCGCGTGCCCTTGCGCACAAGCAGGGCGCAGCCGGCATCGTCGGTAAGCTGCAGCTGATAGCACACCATGCGCCCACGCTTGTCTTCGGTGGCGTCGGCTTTGGGCGGGGCCTGCTCCAGGCCGCTCAACCAGTGCTGCAATTCGGCAGACAAGGCGCCTGGGTTGGCTTGCGTTGCCTCCCTACGGGAAAAGCGGTCGCTCACGCAGAAAAGGACAGCGGCGCAATGCTTGCAATTGTGCCGAACCGGGCAATCGCAGTCACCGCGCACATGGCAGCGGCCGCCCGCTACGTGCAACTCGATGCGTTGCCGGTAGTGGTTGTTGCCGCTCCCTTGGCAACTGGCCGTTATGGTTGGCCCATGAATGCCTTCCAGTTCGGCCCTGCCTTCCTCGGCATAGCGCTCACCGCGCTGCAGGGCAGCTTTGCTGAACGATTGAATCCAGTTCGGATAGGCGTTCACCATTTCGGCGGCATCGTCCTTCATGGGCTTACTGCTCCATCATCTCCGGGTCCATCACCGGCATTTTCGGCGTGCCTGGTGGGGTCACCTTCAGCAGCACCGCCAGGTGCCCGCCGTCGAGAAAGGTCAGCTGGCCGCCCTTGACGTTGCTGTTGCTCTGCCTGAACTGCTCGCTTTGCAGCACGCTGCCGTTGCCATCCAGCTGGTTGACCCAGAAGTTGGCCTCGACGGTGATGAAGCGGCCTTCAGCGATGCTCAGGTTGCCTTCGATCGGGAAGTGCCCGAACTGTTCGGTGCCTTCGCCCAGAGCGATGCGGCTGGGTTCGCTGCCCACCTGCTGTTGCCAGGCCTTGTGCATCAGCACCGTGTAGTCGGCGGTGGCTTCCAGGCGGGTGGCTTCATCTTCCAGTGCTGGGGGGCGCTCGGCATCTTTCGCCAGGCGTGGGGCGCCAGCGCTCCAGTCTTCGGGGGCGAACGGGCTGGTGAAGGCGGGCACGCTGTTCTGCCGCACCAGAATCATTTCTACCTGATACAGGCCTTCGGCGAAGGCAGCTGGGGCGAACAGCGCCAGCAGCAGGGTCAGGCAACGGATGGCACGCATGAGTCTTCCTTAGGCAGGCTGTGGGGTCAGGCGCTCGAACAGCGCCTCCAGGGTATTGAAACGTTCGTCGGGGCGTTCCATCGGTACCAGGAAGCGGAACTGGGTGGCCCCTTCGAACTTGTAACGTTTGGGCTGACCCTGGATCAGCTTGATCAGGGTCAGTGGGTCGACCGGTGTTTCGGCTTCGAACTCAAGCTTGCCACCGTTGGGCCCTGCATCGACTTTCTTGATGCCGAGCTTTTCCGCGTGCAGCTTGAGTGACGTCAGGCGCATCAGGTTCTTGGTCGGCTCTGGCAACAAGCCGAAGCGGTCGATCATCTCGACCTGCAAGTCCTTGAGGCCTTCTTCGTCGGCAGCCGAGGCAATGCGTTTGTACAGGATCAGGCGCGCATGCACGTCAGGCAGGTAGTCCTCGGGGATCAGTGCCGGCAGGCGCAGGTTGATCTCCGGGCCGCCACCCAGGGGTTGCTCAAGGTTCGGCTGGGTGCCTTTACGGATTGCCTTGACCGCACGTTCGAGCATTTCCATGTACAGGGTGAAGCCTACCGCCTGGATCTGCCCGCTCTGGCCTTCGCCCAGCAGCTCGCCGGCACCGCGGATTTCCAGGTCGTTGGTGGCCAGCACAAAGCCTGCGCCAAGGTCTTGCGTGTTGGCGATCGCCTCCAGACGTTTTTCGGCGTCGGCGCTCACCTTCTGACGGGCAGGTGTGAGCAGGTAGGCGTAGGCCTGGTGGTGACTACGGCCAACCCGGCCACGCAGCTGGTGCAGCTGGGCCAGGCCGAACTTGTCGGCGCGCTCGATGACGATGGTGTTGGCGCTGGGCACGTCGATACCGGTTTCGATAATGGTCGAGGCCACCAGAACGTTGAAACGCTTGTGGTAGAAATCGCTCATCACCTGTTCCAGCTCGCGTTCGCGCATTTGCCCGTGGCCGATGCCGATGCGTGCCTCGGGCACCAGCTCGGCAAGGTCGGCGGCGCATTTTTCGATGGTTTTCACATCGTTGTGCAGGTAGTACACCTGGCCACCGCGCAACAGTTCGCGCAGCAGCGCCTCCTTGACCGTGCTCTTGTTCTGTTCCATGACGAAGGTGCGCACCGACAGGCGGCGTGCTGGCGGCGTGGCGATGATCGACAGGTCGCGCATGCCCGCCACCGCCATGTTCAGCGTGCGCGGAATCGGCGTGGCGGTCAGGGTGAGGATATCGACCTCGCTGCGCAGCGCCTTCAGCTGTTCTTTCTGGCGCACGCCAAAGCGGTGCTCTTCATCGATGATGGCCAGGCCCAGGTCCTTGAAGCGCACGTCGTCCTGCAGCAGCTTGTGGGTGCCGATAAGGATGTCGATCTTGCCTTCGGCAAGGTCCGCGGCGGCGGCGGCCACTTCTTTGGCCGACTTGAAGCGGCTCATCACTTCCACGGTCACGGGCCAGTCGGCAAAGCGGTCGCGGAAGCTGTTGTAATGCTGCTGGGCAAGCAGGGTGGTGGGCACCAGCACGGCCACCTGGCGGCCACTGTGCACGGCGATGAACGCCGCGCGCATGGCCACTTCGGTCTTGCCGAAGCCCACGTCGCCACAGACCAGGCGGTCCATTGGCTTGGGTGCCAGCATGTCGGCGCGCACGGCCTCGATGGCGGCCTGCTGGTCCGGGGTCTCCTCGAACGGGAAGCCGGCGCTGAAGGTGGCGTAGTCAGCCGACGGGTCGGCAAACGCGTAGCCCTTGCGCGCGGCGCGGCGAGCATAGATGTCGAGCAGTTCGGCGGCCACGTCGCGGACCTGTTCGGCGGCCTTGCGCTTGGCTTTCTGCCAGGCCTCCGAACCCAGCCGGTGCAGCGGTGCCAGGGCGTCGTCGCTGCCGGTGTAGCGGGCGATCAGGTGCAGGTTGGCCACCGGCACATACAGCTTGGCGTTCTCGGCGTATTCCAGCGTCAGGAATTCGGCGGCCTGGCCGTCGATTTCCAGCGTGGCCAGGCCCAGGTAGCGGCCGACGCCATGGTCGATGTGCACCACCGGCGCACCTTCGCGCAGCTCGGTGAGGTTCTTGATGACCGCGTCGTTGGCGGTTTCGCCGCGCTTGTCACGGCGCCGGCGCTGCATCACCCGCTGGCCGAACAGTGGGCTTTCGGCAATCAGCGCCAGCCCTGGATCGTCCAGCAGCAGGCCGTCGTCCAGCGGGGCGATGGTGATCGCCAGGCGCTCGGCACCGGTAATGAAGTCGTCCCAGCCTTCGACGGTATGCGGGCGCAGCTTCAGCCGTTCGAGCAGCTCCAGCAGCACTTCCCGGCGGCCCGCTGATTCGGCAGTGAAGAGCACGCGGCCGGGGAACTGGTCGAGGAAGTTGGCCAGCTCGGCCAGCGGCTGGTTGGCCTTGGCCTCGATGGCCAGGTTGGGCAGGGCGCGCGCCGGGAAGCGCTCGCGGCCCACGCCAGGCTCCAGCTCTTCGCTGCTGACCACCACCCGGGGCCACTGCTTGAGCCGGGCGAAGCAATCTTCCACCGGCAGGAACAGCTCGGCCGGCGGCAACAGCGGCCGGCTGAGGTCGCCGCGGCGGTCTTCATAACGCCCGCGCACGTCGTTCCAGAAGTGCTCGGCGGCCTGTTCCACACCGGGTAGCGAGAACACCTGGGTGTCGGTCGGCAGGTAGTCGAACAGGGTCGAGGTTTCTTCGAAGAACAGTGGCAGGTAGTACTCGATACCGGCGGGGATGATGCCGCTGGCCAGGTCCTGGAAGATTGCACTGCGGCGGAAGTCGACGTCGAAGCGCTCGCGAAAGCGTGCCTTGAAGCGGGTCACTTCTTCCTTCTGCATCGGGAATTCGCGTGCTGGCAGCAGGCGCACCGAATCCACCTTGTCGATCGAGCGCTGGGTCTCGGGGTCGAAGGTGCGCAGCGTCTCGATCTCGTTATCGAACAGGTCGATGCGGTAGGGCAGTTTGCTGCCCATCGGGAACAGGTCGATCAGCGCGCCGCGCACGGCGAACTCGCCATGCTCGTAGACGGTGTCGACACAACGATAACCGCTGGCCTCCAGGCGCAGGCGCATCTGTTCCACGTCGATGGTCTGGCCCACATCCAGCACCAGGCTGCTGCCCAGCAGAAAACGCGTGGGTGCCAGGCGGTGCAGGGCGGTGGTGATCGGCACCACGAGGATGCCGTGGCTCAGCTCCGGCAGACGGTACAGGCTGGCGATGCGCTGGGAGATGATGTCCTGGTGCGGCGAGAACAGGTCGTAGGGCAGGGTTTCCCAATCGGGGAACGGCAGCACGGGCAGGTCTGGGGCAAAGAAGCGCAGCTCCTGCTCCAGACGGTCGGCGGCCTGGCTGTCGGCCGTCAGCAGCAGGGTGAAGCGGCCAGCGCTGCTGGCGGCTTCGGCGATGGCAAGGCTGAGGGCGGCACCGGGCAGGTTGCCCCAGGTTTGTTTGCCGGCCGTGGCCGACATTTGCGGTAGGCGCAGAACTGACACGGGAGATTGCACTCCAAGCGTTGCGGCAAAGAGACCGATTGTACCGGTGACAGTGCCGGCTGTCAGGCTCGAAAGGGCATGAACACTGGCTTGCGTCACTGCGACAGGCACTCATTGCCGGTTCCGCGTTGGGGCGTCATAATGTAGCCCCTTTTTTCTGTCCCTACATGTGGAAGGTTCCCGTGACTCAGAAGCCCGACCAGTGTCTTGGTGAGTGGATTGATCGTGAAGCCCTGGCTGAAGCGATGATCCCGCTTATCGGTCAGCTCTACCGCAATAACAATGTGGTGAGCTCGATTTATGGCCGCAGCCTGATCAACCGTTCGGTTATCTCGATTCTCAAGGCGCACCGCTTTGCGCGCCACCGCCAAACCGACGAAACCGAACTGTCCGTCCACGAGACATTCCCCCTGCTCAAGGCCATGAGCGAGCTGAAACTGGGCGCCGCATCGGTCGACCTGGGCAAGCTGGCCAACAAGTTCAAGCAGGAAGGCAATGGCCGCACTGCCGAGCAGTTCGTCCGTGAAGAGCTGGCCGACGTGGTCGGTCAGCAGAACGCTTCGGCGCGCAAAGGCACCGACGTTGTCCTGTACGGCTTCGGTCGCATCGGCCGCCTGCTGGCGCGCATCCTGATCGAGAAGACCGGTGGTGGTGACGGCCTGCGTCTGCGTGCCATCGTCGTGCGCAAAGGCGCCGAAAACGACCTGGTCAAGCGTGCCAGCCTGCTGCGCCGTGACTCGGTGCATGGTCCGTTCGATGGCACCATCACCATCGACGAAGCCAACAACACCATCACTGCCAACGGCAACCTGATCCAGGTTATCTATGCCAAGAGCCCGAGCGAAGTCGACTACACCCAGTACGGCATCGACAATGCGCTCATCGTCGACAACACCGGCGTATGGCGTGACGCCGACGGCCTGGGCCAGCACCTGGCCTGCCCGGGTGCTGCCCGCGTGATCCTCACCGCACCTGGCAAGGGCGCGCTGAAGAACATCGTGCACGGTATCAACCACGGTGATATCACTGCCGATGACAAGATCATCTCGGCGGCCTCCTGCACCACCAACGCCATCGTGCCGGTGCTCAAGGCCATCAACGACCAGTACGGCATCGTCAACGGCCACGTCGAAACCGTTCACTCGTTCACCAACGACCAGAACCTGATCGACAACTTCCACAAGGGCAGCCGCCGTGGCCGTGCCGCGCCGCTGAACATGGTCATCACCGAAACCGGCGCCGCCACCGCTGCTGCCAAGGCACTGCCAGTGCTGAAGGGCAAGCTGACCGGCAACGCCATTCGTGTCCCGACGCCGAACGTTTCGATGGCCATCCTGAACCTGAACCTGGAAAAGGCCACCACCCGCGACGAGATCAACGAGTACCTGCGCCAGACCGCCATGCACTCGGAGCTGCACAAGCAGATCGACTACGTGGCTTCCCAGGAAGTGGTTTCGACCGACTTCGTCGGCTCGCGCCACGCCGGTGTGGTTGACGCAGAAGCGACCATCGCCAACGACAACCGCGTTGTTCTGTACGTCTGGTACGACAACGAATTCGGTTATAGCTGCCAGGTGGTTCGTGTGATGGAAGACATGGCTGGTGTGAACCCGCCAGCGTTTCCACGCTGATTCGCTTGTAAGGCAATGAAAAAACGGGAACCTTCGGGTTCCCGTTTTTTTTATTCTGAATGTGTGTTGTCAGTGCCGGCCCTTTCGCGGGTAAACCCGCTCCTACAGGATTATCGCTGCCCCTGTAGGGGCTGGTTTACCCGCGAAGAGGCCAGCACCGGCAACCGAGAAACCCTACTGTGCGCACAGCCCTACTGTTCATTCTGCTGCTACTCACCGCCTGCAACCAAGGCCCCACCCTGGAGCGCCTGGGTGGTCCGACCATGGGCAGCAGCTACAGCATCCAGTACGTCCGCGAGCCTGGTGGCCCGCTGCCGGCCCAGGTGCAGATGGCGGTGGAAACCATCCTGCATGACATCGACCACCACTACTCGACCTACCGCGGCGATTCCATCGTAAGCCAGTTCAACCGCTTGCCTGCGGGCCAGTGCCTGGCTCTGCCGCCTGACATGCTCGCGTTGGTCAGCCTGGGTCAGCACCTTGCCGAGCAAAGCGATGGCGCTTTCGATCTCACCGTAGAGCCATTGCTCGACTTGTGGGGCTTCGGCCCTCAGGCCCGTCACGAGCAAGTGCCCGAACCACAGGCACTGGCCCAGGTGCGCCAGCGTGTGGGTTACCAGCACTTGCGCGTCAAAGGTCGAGCCCTGTGCAAGGATGCCCCGGTGCAGCTCGACTTCAACAGCATCGTCGCCGGTCATGCTGTCGACTTGATCGCTGCGCGCCTGCAGGCCATGGGTGTCAGCAGTTTTGTCGCCGAGGCCACTGGCGAGCTGAAGGCGGTTGGTCGCAAGCCTGACGGCAGCCCTTGGCGTATTGCCCTGGAACTGCCCCGCGAAGACCGTCAGATCGCCCGCCAGATCATCCCGGTCAATAGCCTTTCAGTATCAACCTCGGGTGACTATCGGCACTATTTCGAGCAGAATGGCCGGCGCTATTCGCACACCTTCGATGCCCGCCTCGGGCGCCCGGTCGAACATGACCTGGCTGCCGTTACGGTGCTGGACGCCTCAGCACTGCTGGCCGATGGCTATTCGACGCTGCTGCTCATCCTGGGCCCACAGCGAGGCTGGGATTTTGCCGTGGCGCATGATCTGGCTGCGGTTTTGGTGACTCGAGCAGAGGGAGGCTTCGTCTCCCGAGCTACGCCCGCGTTCGAACGGGCAGTGAAAGGCCAGTGAAAGCACAAGCAGGGATGATTGCCGCCAGGGAATGGGTGAAGCATATGTAGTGCGGGCAAAATTGGCCTACGACGCGACCAAGGGTTAATGTGCGCGGCGTTCAGGGTTGATTAGACTGCACCCGAATTTTCTCATGGCGCCCCGGCGGCATGATCGTGCCCCGCGAGCGACCGTGGCTTGCGGGCCAGTTCTGAAGGAGTACGCATGGCTGTCTACAACTACGACGTAGTGGTGCTGGGTTCCGGCCCGGCCGGTGAAGGCGCGGCAATGAACGCCGCCAAAGCAGGGCGCAAGGTAGCGATGGTCGATGACCGTCGCCAGGTCGGTGGCAACTGCACCCACTTGGGTACCATTCCGTCCAAGGCACTGCGTCACTCGGTGCGGCAGATCATGCAGTTCAATACCAACCCGATGTTTCGTGCCATCGGCGAGCCGCGCTGGTTCTCGTTCCCGGACGTGCTGAAAAGCGCCGAGAAGGTCATCGCCAAGCAGGTCGCATCGCGCACCGGCTACTATGCCCGTAACCGCGTCGACGTGTTCGTCGGCACCGGCAGCTTTGCCGACGAGCAAACCGTGGAAGTGGTGTGCCCGAATGGCGTGGTCGAGAAGCTCAACGCCAAGCACATCATCATCGCGACCGGCTCGCGCCCCTACCGCCCGGCCGACATCGACTTCCACCACCCGCGCGTGTACGACAGCGACACCATCCTCAGCCTCAGCCATACCCCGCGCAAGCTGATCGTGTACGGTGCCGGCGTGATCGGTTGCGAATACGCTTCGATCTTCAGTGGCCTGGGCGTATTGGTCGAGCTGGTCGACAACCGTGGCCAGCTGCTGAGCTTCCTCGATTCGGAAATTTCCCAGGCGCTGAGCTACCACTTCAGCAACAACAACATCACCGTGCGCCACAACGAAGAGTACGAGCGCGTCGAAGGCCTGGACAACGGGGTGATCCTGCACCTCAAGTCGGGCAAGAAGATCAAGGCCGACGCCTTGCTGTGGTGCAACGGCCGTACCGGCAACACTGACAAGCTGGGCCTGGAAAACATCGGCATCAAGGTGAACAGCCGTGGTCAGATCGAGGTCGACGAGGCCTACCGTACCACCGTGCCGAACATCTACGGTGCCGGCGACGTGATCGGCTGGCCAAGCCTGGCCAGTGCTGCCCATGACCAGGGCCGGTCGGCCGCTGGCAGCATTGTCGATAACGGCAGCTGGCGCTTCGTCAACGACGTGCCGACGGGTATCTACACCATTCCCGAGATCAGCTCGATCGGCAAGAACGAGCAGGAGCTGACCCAGGCCAAGGTGCCGTACGAAGTGGGCAAGGCCTTCTTCAAGAGCATGGCGCGTGCGCAGATCGCCGGCGAGCCGCAGGGCATGCTGAAGATCCTGTTCCACCGCGAAACCCTGGAAATCCTCGGCGTGCATTGCTTCGGCTACCAGGCTTCGGAAATCGTCCACATTGGCCAGGCGATCATGAACCAGCCAGGTGAGCAGAACAACCTGAAGTACTTCGTCAACACCACGTTCAACTACCCGACCATGGCCGAAGCCTATCGGGTAGCTGCCTATGACGGCCTGAACCGGCTTTTTTGAGCGGCTCCGACCGGTGGCCTGAGCCGGTCGGAGAGACCGATTTCAACCCTACCCGAGGGTGGTCTTGGCCAAACCGGGAAAGTCTGTAATCAGGCTGTCCACACCAAAGTCAGCCAGCCGGCGCATCAGTGCCGGCTCGTTGACCGTCCACACCGACACATGCAAACCCTGGCCCTGTGCTTTGAGCAGGCGCTCGGGGGTGCACAGCGTCCAGTTCAATGCCAGCAGTTCGCAGCCGTAGTTCTGTGCCACTTTCAGCGGGTCAAGCCAGGCGTATTCGGCCACCAGCCCGCGCTTCACGTCTGGCACCAGTTCCAGTGCGGCGCCCAGTACTTCGCGTGAACTGGAGGTGATGGTCACCTTGTCGAGCAGGCCATATTGCTGGGCCAGTTCGCGGATCGCCAGGACGGTGGTGGCCGCGCGGGTGCGCGAGGCGCTTTTCACCTCCAGTTGCCAGTGTTCGAACGGGCATTTTTCGAACAGCTCTTCCAGTTTCGGGATCGGGCAGGGCTGCACATGGCCCGGGCCGCCTTTGCGGGCATCGATCTTGACCAGTTCGGCGGCCGGGTGCTCGACCACTTTGCCGCGCCGGCCCGTGGTGCGCTTGAGGGTGGGGTCGTGGATGACCATCAGTTCGTTGTCGGATGACAAGTGCAGGTCCAGCTCGCAGCGGGTCACGCCATGGGACAGGCATTGCTGAAAGCTCTTCAGGGTGTTCTCGGGTGCTTCGCCCTTGGCGCCGCGATGGCCGTAGATCAGGGTCACGTTCGTTCCTTCAAATCAGGGAAAATTGGCTCAGGAGGCGGGGTCGTTCAGTTCCAGCTGCTGGCGCCGTTGTTGTTGCTGGCGCTGCAGGATGTATCGGGCCAGCAGTTGTCGTTGGGCGTCGGTCATGTCGATGAACTCGGTACCGACCTCGAAGCCGCCCTCCGGGCGAGGGTCGCAATGGGTGACCTTGCCGCGCAGCAGCAGGCCGTGGGCGCGCGGCATCAGCACCATTTTCACTTTCACCCGGGTACCGGGGGCAATCTGTGTGGCGTGGACGGATTCGATGCCGCCTTCGGAAATGACCACCGGCAGCGGCTCGCCGACTTCGCCAAGCAGGGTTTGCCCAACCACCGCGCTGAGCAAGTCGAGGCGCTTGTTCTGTGCCCGCAGGAACGCGGCGAGGGTGCGGTCCTTGTCGCTTAGCTGGCGCAACAGGTGTTGCGACTCGAAGTCGGCCAGGTGCAGCTCGCTGAGCAGGTTGAACAGCGGCGAATCATCTTGCAACACATCTGGTTCAAGGGCTTCGGCCGCGCTAAGGGGGCTTATTTGAAGTGCGATCCGATCTTCGATGCGGTAGTATTCGCGGCGATCTTCTTCGTCTAATGTCGTCATGGCGAACCCAAGGTAGCGGCGGTGGTCCGAGTGTAAAGCCGCCGTAGGCGCCTCGCCACAAGGACGTTCCCTTTCATCCGAACAAGCCCCGACATGTTCAGACCTCTTTTCGCATTCATCGGCACGCGTTATACCCGTGCCAAACGTCGCAATCACTTCGTCTCGTTCATTTCCCTGACCTCGATGATCGGCCTCGCCCTGGGCGTGGTGGTAATGATCGTGGTGCTGTCGGTGATGAACGGTTTCGACCATGAGATGCGCACCCGCGTGTTGGGGATGATTCCCCATGCCACGCTGGAGAGCGGCCAGCCCATTGCCGACTGGCAGGCCCTTGCCCAACAAGTAAAGCAGAATCCGCAGGTGGTAGCGGTTGCGCCGTTCACCCAGATGCAGGGCCTGCTGACCCATGATGGCAAGGTGCAGAAGGTGCTGCTCAATGGCATCGACCCCGCTCGCGAGCGCGAGGTGTCGATCATCGACAACTTCGTCCTGCAAGGCCGCCTGGACCAGTTGGCGCCGGGCGAGTGGGGCATCATGATCGGCGACAAGGCGGCGGCCAAGCTGGGCGTTGCCATCGGCGACAAGCTCACCTTCGTCGCCCCAGAGGTCAGCGTGACCCCCGCCGGCATGTTCCCGCGCATGAAGCGCTTCACCGTGGTTGGCACCTTCCACGTTGGCGCGGGGGAGATCGACGGCTACCTGGGCCTGACCAACATCAGCGACCTGTCCCGCCTGCACCGCTGGAAGCCCGACCAGGTCCAGGGCCTGCGCCTGAAGTTCGACGACCTGTTCCAGGCGCCGCGCGTAGCCTGGAGCATCGCCCAGCAGCTGGGCGACCAGGAATTCTATAGCCGTGACTGGACCCGTACCCACGGCAACCTGTACCAGGCGATACGTATGGAAAAGGCCATGATCGGCCTGCTGTTGCTGCTGATCGTGGCGGTAGCGGCGTTCAACATCATTTCCACCCTGGTGATGGTGGTCAACGACAAGCGCGGCGACATCGCCATCCTGCGCACCCTGGGCGCCACGCCCGGGCAGATCATGCTCATCTTCATGGTCCAGGGCACGGTGATCGGGGTGATCGGCACGCTGATCGGCGCCGTGGTCGGGATCTTCGCGGCACTGAACGTGAGTGCGGCGATCGCCAGCATCGAGACACTGATCGGCCACAAGTTCCTCAACGCCGACGTGTACTTCATCGATTACCTGCCGTCGCAGATCCTGGCCCAGGACGTGTACATGGTCTGTGGAGCGGCACTGGTCCTGAGTTTCTTCGCCACCCTGTATCCGGCCTGGCGTGCGGCCCGCACCCAGCCTGCAGAGGCGCTACGTTATGAGTGAGTCGCGCATGAGTGATAAAGCCGTTCTGAGTTGCCGCAACCTGGGCAAGTCCTACGACGAGGGCCCGGAGTCGGTGCAGGTGCTGTCCGGGCTCAACCTGGAACTGCGGGCCGGTGAGCGGGTGGCCATCGTTGGCAGTTCCGGCTCGGGCAAGAGTACCTTGCTCAACCTGCTGGGCGGCCTCGACCGGCCGACCCAGGGCAGCGTGTGGCTGGCTGGCGAAGAGTTGTCGGCACTGGGCGAGCGTGCCCGTGGCCTGCTACGCAACCGCGAGTTGGGCTTTGTCTACCAGTTCCACCACCTGCTGCCGGAATTCACCGCCATCGAGAACGTGTGCATGCCGCTGCTGATCGGCCGAACGCCCATCCCCGAGGCCCGGGAGCGTGCCGAGGCGCTGCTCAAGCGGGTAGGCCTGGGCCACCGCTTGAACCACAAGCCGGCCGAGCTTTCCGGCGGCGAACGCCAGCGCGTGGCGATTGCCCGGGCGCTGGTCAACCGCCCAGGCCTGGTGATGCTCGACGAGCCGACCGGTAACCTCGACCACCATACCGCCCAAGGCATCCAGGAGCTGATGCAGGAGCTGTCCAGCGCTTCGCGCACGGCATTCCTGGTGGTCACCCACGACCTCAACCTGGCGCGGCAGATGGACCGTGTGCTGAAGCTCGACGATGGCCACCTGGTGGCCATCTGATCGACTGCTGGGGTGGCAGGTGCTGCCCCGTTTTCCTGTTTCCATTGGGTGATTTCGTACATGTTCAGACCCTTGCCCATCTTTATCGGCGCGCGCTACACCCGAGCCAAGCGTCGCAACCACTTCATCTCGTTCATTTCGATGACTTCGATGATCGGCCTGTCGCTGGGCGTGCTGGCGATGATCGTGGTGCTGTCGGTAATGAACGGCTTCCAGCGCGAAATGAGCTCGCGCATTCTCGGCCTGGTACCGCATGCCGCCATCCTGGGCGTGCAGCCGCTGGACGACTGGCACAAGGTGGCCGACGCAGCCATGAAGAATCCGGCGGTGATGGCGGTGGCGCCGATTACCGAGATGGAAGGCATGCTGTCGTACAAGGGCGCCATGCAGCCGATCCAGGTGGGTGGTATCGACCCGGCCGAGGAGGGCAAGGTTTCCATCGTTGGCCAGCACATCGTCCAGGGCCGCCTGCAGGGCTTGCAGCCCGGTGAATTCGGCGTGGTCATCGGTGAGCTGACGGCACGCCGCTTCCGCCTGAACACCGGCGACAAGCTGACCTTGATCGTGCCGGAAATCAGCAAGGAACCGGGTGGCATCACCCCGCGCATGCAGCGCCTCACCGTGGTTGGCATCTTCAAGGTTGGCGCCGAGCTGGATGGGTCGCAGGCCTATATCCATGTTGCTGATGCAGCCGAGATGCAGCGCTGGGCGCCAGGCGAGGTGCAAGGTGTGCGCCTGAAGCTGCACGACCTGTATGCCGCTCCGCAGGTGTCCAAGGCGATTGCTGCCGGGCTTGGTGACGCCTACCGGGCCGATGACTGGTCGCATACCCAGGGCAGCCTGTTCAGCGCCATGAAGATGGAAAAGACCATGATCGGCCTGTTGCTGATGATGATCATCGCGGTCGCGGCGTTCAATATCATCGCCACCCTGGTGATGGTGGTGAACGACAAGGGGCCGGACATTGCCATCCTGCGTACCTTGGGCGCCACGCCGGCGCAGATCATGGGCACGTTCATGGTCCAGGGCAGCCTGATCGGCATTGTCGGCACGCTGATTGGTGGCGTACTGGGCGTGATTGCGGCGTTCAATGTGAGCCAGATCGTCGGCTGGCTGGAGCGGGTGAGCGGGCAGCACATCTTTACGTCGGATGTGTACTTCGTCAGCAGCTTGCCGTCGCAATTGCAGTGGGGGGATGTGGCGATCATCTGCACCGCCGGCCTGGTGATGAGTTTCCTGGCGACCATTTACCCGGCCTACCGGGCGTCGCAGGTGCAGCCGGCGATTGGCCTGGCGGTTTGATGTCTGCCTGAGATCCTGGGGGCGTAAAGCGCCCCAGGATTACCGGTTTTGAGTGAACTCGATCACGAATCGGGTCCACCCACCCTCGCACTCCGCCCGTATGCATCCGCCATGGGCCTGCACGATCGACCGGGTAATCGCCAGGCCCAGCCCCGCATGCTCGCTGCTGCCTTCCCGTCGAGCCGGGTCCACCCGGTAGAAGCGGTCGAAAAGCCGCGGTAGCGCGACCGGGTCGATAGCCAGCCCGGTATTGGCCACGTTGATCGTCGGCCCCGGCCCCAGGGTTACCTTGATCTGTCCTCCTGCCGGGGTAAAACGCATGGCGTTGTCCAGCAGGTTGGACAGCGCCCGGCGCAGCATATGCTGGTCGCCGTGCAGCACCGCTTCACCCTCGCGCAGCATCTGCACGTCGCTGTCTTCTGCCAGAGGCGCGTAGTACTCCAGCAACGCATCCACCTCGTCATGCAGCGCCAAAGGCGCGTCCCCCGGTACCAGCAGGCCGTGGTCGGCCTTGGCCAGAAACAGCATGTCGTTGATCATCTGCGCCATCCATTGCAGTTCTTCCAGGTTGCCATGCAGTGCCTCTCGGTATTCTTCGAGGCTGCGTGGGCGGGTGAGGGTGACCTGGGTGTGCGTCAGCAGGTTGGACAGCGGCGTACGTAACTCGTGGGCGATATCGGCCGAAAACGCTGACAGGCGCTGGAAGGCATCGTCCAGGCGCTGCAGCATCGCGTTCATGCTGCTGGCCAGCTCGGCCAACTCTTCGGGCATCTGCGCCACCGGCAGACGGGTGGTGAGGGAGCGCGCTGACACGCTGGCGGCCACCTGGCCCATCTGCCGCAATGGGCGCAGGCCGCTGCGGGCGGCCCAGGCACCCAGTAGTGCGGTGGTCAGCGCCGACAGGCCGACCGTCAGCCAGATCAGTCGTTGCATGCCCTGCAGGAAGTGCTGGTGGTGGGTGATGTCGAGGTACAGGGTCAGTCGCGGCGACTGCATGGCGCCCTGTGTCAGGGGCACGGACAGGCTGCGGTAGTCGATGCCTGGCGCATGCAGGGTGGCCAGCCCGGTGGCCTGCGCTGCATGAGGCAGCCCGCTGCGGCTTTCGAACCAGGTGGCGCCATTGCTGGCGCTGATGCGCAGGGCCAGGTCGGCCTGGTGACTCAGTTCGTCGCGCAGGGCAGGCAGGCGGGCCTGGAGCTCATCAGCCGTGCTGACGCCAGCCAGTTGCGTCCGAAACAATGACAGGCGCGAGTCCAGCAGTTGTTGGTCGAGTTCGACGAAGTGCTGCTCGCTGGCCCGGCTGAACAGCAGACCGGCGCCCAGCGAGACGGTGGCGGTGCAGGCGGCGAACAGCAGGGCCAGGCGGCTGCCGAGGGAAACCCGGCGCATCACTCGGTGCGCTCTTCGAGTACGTAACCCATGCCGCGGACGGTGTGGATCAGCTTGTTGGGGTGCGGGTCGTCGATTTTCAGGCGCAGGCGGCGGATGGCCACTTCGATCACATTGGTGTCGCTGTCGAAGTTCATGTCCCACACCTGCGAGGCGATCAGCGATTTTGGCAGCACCTCACCCTGGCGGCGCAGCAGCAGCTCAAGGAGTGAGAACTCCTTGGCGGTCAGGTCGATGCGCAGCCCGGCACGCTCGGCGCGGCGGCGGATCAGGTCCAGGCGCAGGTCAGCCAGGCTCAGGATCGTGTCCTGGCTCGGGCTGGTGCCACGGCGCAGCAGGCTGCGTACCCGGGCCAGCAGCTCGGAAAAGGCGAACGGCTTGACCAGGTAGTCGTCGGCGCCCAGTTCCAGGCCATGCACGCGATCCTCGACGGCGTCGCGGGCGGTCAGGAACAGCACTGGCGTATCCAGGCCAGCCTGGCGCACGGCCTGAAGGATCTGCCAGCCGTCGCGGCCGGGCAGCATCACGTCGAGGATCAGCAGGTCGTGGTCGCCGGTCAGGGCGAGGAACTGGCCGGTCTCGCCATCGGTGGCCAATTCGGTGGCAAACCCGGCCTCGCTCAGGCCTTGGCTCAGGTACTGGCCGGTGCGGGCCTGGTCTTCGACGATCAGCAGTTTCATGCACTGTCCATATTCTGAAAGATTGTGCGTAGCCTATGGCGTCGCTTTACTGCTAGCACAGGGGCAATAGGATGGCTGAAATGATACGTGACGATGTGCCCGCTCGCCCAAGCTGACAAAGTTGTAATGTGCCTGTCAGGTAGCTGCCAGTCGCCCCCGGCTAATGTGGCCTCATCCTGCTGTGTATTCCCGGAGTCATCATGAAACACCTGTTCATTACCGCCACCCTTGCCCTGGGCAGCCTGCCGGCTTTCGCTGGCCAGGCGCAGAGCTTCGCCTTTGGCGAGCCTGCCCCGGCGGCCAAGGCCACCCGTACGGTCAACGTGGTGCTCAAGGACATCGCCTTCGAGCCAAAAAGCCTGCAGGTAAAAGCCGGCGAGACGGTGCGCTTCTTGCTGGTCAACGAGGGCAAGCTGCCGCACGAATTCAACCTGGGCGACAAGGCCATGCATGCCGAACACCAGAAGGAAATGGTCGCCATGCAAGGCAAGATGTTCACCGAGGCGATGAACCACGAAGGTATGGATCACGGCAAGATGATGAACCACGGCCAAATGATGGACCATGGTGACGGCCATGGTCACGGGGGTGGCAACACTGTGATGGTCATGCCCGGCCAGCGCGCCGAACTGACCTGGACCTTCCGCCAATCGGCGCCCATCGAGTTTGCATGCAACGTGCCGGGGCATTACCAGGCGGGTATGGTCGGGGCATTGACCATTGAGTGACTGGCTCTGCAAGGCGGGGTGCAAAACCGGTAGACTAGGGGCATTTTCGAACCTCTAGGTCAGTTTCCATGCATCCCGCTGCCGAACATTCCCCGCTGGGCAAGTCCAGCGAATACCTCGCCACCTACTCCCCGGAGCAGCTGTTTCCGATCCCGCGCACTGCCAAGTGGGCCGAGCTGGGCGTCACTGCACAGACCTTGCCCTGGCAGGGGGTGGATTACTGGAACTGCTTCGAGCTGAGCTGGCTGCTGCCTTCGGGCAAGCCGGTGGTAGCGATCGGCGAGTTCGCCATCCCGGCTGATTCGCCAAACATCATCGAGTCCAAGTCATTCAAGCTGTACCTCAACTCGCTGAACCAGACGGTGTTCACCTCGCTGGGCGCGTTGCAGGTATGCCTGGAAAAAGACCTGTCCGCCGCTGCCGGCAAGCCGGTGGGGGTGAAGGTGCGCACTTTGGCCGAGGTTGAAGCCCAGGGTGTGGTGGCTTTACCGGGGCAGTGCATCGATGCACTGGACGTGGCCATCAGCAACTACGAGCAGCCGCAACCAGAGCTGTTGCGCTGCAACCCGGAGCGGGTGGTGGAAGAAACCCTGCACAGCCATCTGCTGAAGTCCAACTGCCCGGTCACCGGCCAGCCGGATTGGGGCAGCGTGGTGGTCCAGTACAAGGGCAGGGCGCTGGACCATGCCAGCCTGCTGACCTATCTGATCAGCTTCCGCCAGCATGCCGACTTCCATGAGCAGTGTGTGGAGCGGATTTACCTGGACTTGAAGAATCTGCTGCAGCCGGAGCACCTGACGGTCTATGCGCGCTATGTGCGCCGCGGTGGGCTGGACATCAACCCGTATCGCAGCACCGGGGCGATCAGCCCGGATAACAAACGCCTGGTCCGGCAGTAATACAGGGGGGCCGCTTTGCGGCCCCCGCTATTTCAGATCCCCATGCTGTGCAGCGAGTTGGCAATGCTGCGCAGGGTGGCTGTGAGGTCGGGGTGGTCGGCCTCGAAGCGTTCGATCGCCAGGTTCACGCCGTCCACCAGGTTGTTGTCTGGCGTGGCTTCTTCAAGTTTCAGTTGCGCCTCGATCTGGCGCGCCTCTTCGTGCAGGGCGGCCAGCTCTTCTTCCGAAAGCGGTACGTTGCGGTCCAGTTGCTCGCGCAAGCTGTTCAGGCGCTCTTGCAATTCGCGGGCAGGCATTGGCTATTCTCCATCAATGGCTTGGCAAGCCATGGACCTCGGCGACGTGGCAAAGGTTCTGGCCTGTCTTCAGGGTAATCTACCTGCTGCCGATTTGCATGATCCGCGTCAAGACGGCTGTATCAGGGTTTTTCACCCTTGCGCCGGCGCTGGGCGATGTCCACCAGGCAGGTGTCCAGCGCTTCCAGATGATCGATCACCGAGTGCACGCCCAGGCTGAACAGCGCCAGCGTCGCCTTGCTGCGCGCCAGATCCTGCTCTTGCGGGCTCATGGCTTGCCATTGCGCAGAAGTGCGGTCGCATAACGGGCTGCAGGCGGCCAGGCCTACTGTCCACAAGCCGGCGTTAAGGCCAGACTGCAGCAGGCGCGGGTCGCCGCTGACCAATACGCAGCCATCCAGGCGCTCGCTGTCCAGCGCCATCAGTGCCTGCCAGCAAGCGTTCGGCGCCGGCCAGCGCACGCCATTGACCGCATGCCCTGGCAGCCAGTCGGGCAGTACATGGGCCAGGCGTTCGCTTTGCGCGGTATTGAGGTCATCCAGCCAGATGCACGGCACTTGGCGCTGACGCAGGCTGGCAAGGGTGGCCAGGGCGCCGGGGGCGGGTGATGGCGCGCCATGGGTGGCCTGCACCAGGCAGCCGCGCAAGCCGAACAGTACAGCAGTGAAGGCGGGCGCAGTGTCCATGGCAACTTCCCCCAAATGGTTCGAAGGCTATGCGTTGATTGTTACCGTCCTGTGACATCGCCCGCTGCGCAACAGTTGTTCACAAAATATTGAGCAAAAATGTGTAAGGCTGCTTATCAGCCCGCAAGTCTCTATACTGCCGCCTTGATAGCAGCGCGACGTGTTGCGCTTGCGGCCAAGAAATTCGATGGAGAAACATCTATGCGTAGGATCGGTGCCAGTGTGATCGAACGAGTCACCCAGGCCTGTGTCTGCGCCAGCATGCTGCTGGCGCCCGCGGCAGCCACCCAGGCCGCCACCGAGGAAGATCCCTGGGAAGCGGTCAACCGCCCGATCTTCCGCTTCAACGACACCCTCGACACCTATGCCCTCAAACCATTGGCCAAGGGCTACCAGGCGGTCACTCCACAGTTCCTCGAAGATGGCATCCACAACATCTTTCGCAACCTGGGGGACGTGACCAACCTGGCCAACAACGTGTTGCAGCTCAAGCCGCATGCGGCGGGCGTGGATACGGCGCGGTTGATCGTCAACACCACCTTCGGCCTGGGTGGCTTCTTCGATGTGGGTACCAAGATGGGCCTGCAGCGCAACGACGAGGACTTTGGCCAGACCCTGGGCTACTGGGGTGTGCCGAGCGGGCCGTATGTGGTCATCCCGCTGCTGGGCCCAAGCACTGTGCGTGATGGTGTGGCCAAGTACCCGGACACCTACACCAAACCCTATCGCTACATCGACCACGTGCCTACGCGCAATTCGATCTTCGCGCTGGACCTGATCGACACCCGCGCCAGCCTGCTCTCGGCCGAAAAGCTGATTCAGGGTGACAAGTACATCTTCATTCGCAATGCCTACCTGCAAAACCGCGAGTTCAAGGTGAAGGATGGCGAGGTCGAAGACGACTTCTGATCTGTGAACCTGGGGCCGCAAAGCGGCCTCAGGTTCAATGCATGGCCAGAATCCGCAGCCCGAACTTCTGCTGCCCGCCCGGCTGGTCGGCAATCCATACCACTTCGGTGCTGGCATGCAGCCCTTTCAGCGCCGGATGGTCGGAGTCGATCCGTACCTCGATCTGATCACCCACCAGAAAGCGCTGTGGCGCCTGCACTTGCATGCCACCGCTGGACAGGTCCAGGCACACCGCCGCAATCACCTGGCCTTCGTGCAAAAGGCTGACCTCGGTGTCGATGCGCATGCGAATGAAGTCGCGTTTCTCGCTATGGCTGGAGGGCGTGTGGGGCATGCTGCATCCTTCCCGTCGGGTTGCGCTGGTCGACTTTCTTATAACTCCCGGTGATTTGCCCTGTAAAGAGCGGCGAGGTCGACCCCAGCATGCTTGAAACCCCTGCCGGATGGGAGTACCGTCTGCGCCTTACAAGGTACCTCTGACAGTTGCCGGGCAGGTGTTCTTGTCCTACAACTCAAGTAGAGTGTGACCATAAAGAATTCCCGTAGCTGGCCGTCTGCCTTGCCGACACCGCTGCACCAACCTAAATCGGCGCCGTTCGCCCACATGCAGAAAACCAGTGCAACGCTGCTGATCATCGATGACGACGACGTGGTCCGTGCCAGCCTCGCCGCCTATCTTGAAGACAGTGGTTTCAGCGTCCTCCAGGCCGGTAATGGCCAGCAGGGGCTTCAGGTCTTCGAAGAACACCAGCCCGACCTCGTGATCTGCGATCTGCGCATGCCGCAGATGGGCGGCCTCGAACTGATCCGTCAGGTCAGCGAGCGTGCGCCGCAGTTGCCGGTGATCGTGGTGTCCGGTGCCGGCGTCATGAGTGATGCGGTGGAAGCGTTGCGCCTGGGCGCCGCCGACTACCTCATCAAGCCGCTGGAAGACCTGGCCGTACTCGAGCATTCGGTGCGCCGCGCCCTCGACCGCTCGCGCCTCGTGCTGGAAAACCAGCGCTACCGCGACAAGCTCGAAGCCGCCAACCGCGAACTGGAGGCCAGCCTGCACCTGCTGCAGGAGGACCAGACCGCCGGTCGCCAGGTGCAGATGAACATGTTGCCGGAAAGCCCCTGGGTGGCCGGCGAGTTCGCCTTCGAGCACCAGATCATCCCGTCGTTGTACCTTTCGGGTGATTTTGTCGATTATTTCCGCGTGGACGAGCGGCGCATTGCTTTCTACCTCGCCGATGTATCCGGGCATGGGGCGTCGTCGGCCTTTGTCACCGTGCTGTTGAAATTCATGACCACGCGCCTCATGTTCGAGCTCAAGCGCAGCAGAATGCGTGAGTTCAAGCCGTCTGAAGTGCTCAGCCACATCAACCGCGGCCTGATCAACAGCAAGCTGGGCAAGCACGTCACCATGGTCGGCGGGGTGATCGACGAAGAGTCCGGCCTGCTGACCTACGCTGTCGGCGGCCATTTGCCGTTGCCGGTACTGTACACCCCCGAACATTGCCGCTACCTGGAAGGCCGCGGCCTGCCGGTGGGGTTGTTCGATGAGGCCACCTACCAGGACTTGGTGGTGGAGCTACCCCCGCAGTTCAGCCTCAGCCTGATGTCCGATGGCATTCTGGACCTTTTGCCGGGTGATACGCTCAAAGATAAAGAAGCCGCCTTGCCGGAGATCGTCAAGGCAGCAGGTGGCAGTCTGGATGGGCTGCGTCAACGATTTGGATTGGCTACGCTTGGGGAGATGCCGGATGATATCGCCCTATTGGTGTTGAGCAGGAACCTTCAATGAGTACCGGTAGAATTCAGTTCGCCGAGCAGAGCGGTACCTTCGTACTGAAATTCGTTGGTGAAGTGCGCCTGACCCTGTGTTCGGCGCTGGATGCGACGATCGAGAAGATTTTCACTGCGCTGAACTTCTCGGCGATTGTCATCGACCTGACTGAAACCGAGAGTATCGACAGCACCACGCTGGGCCTGCTGGCGAAGCTGTCGATCCTGTCGCGACAGAAGGTGGGCCTGCTGCCGACGGTGGTGACTACCAATCCGGACATTTCACGGTTATTGCAGTCGATGGGCTTCGATCAGGTGTTCAACATCGTCGATCGACCGATACCCTGCACCGATTGCCTGACCGACTTGCCGTCGCAGGACCAGAATGAAGAGGTGGTGCGCTCCAAGGTGCTGGAGGCGCACAAGATCCTCATGGGCCTGAATGACTCCAACCGCGAAGCCTTCCATGATCTGGTCAATGCGCTGGAGCGGAGCTGATCTATAGCCTGTGCCGGCCTCTTCGCGGGTAAACCCGCTCCTACGACGGCCTGCGCCCAAACACCAATGTGTGTCCACCCCCAATCAGGTGTAGGAGCGGGTTTACCCGCGAAGAGGCCGGCACAGGCTGTAAAAACTCTGAATCTCACTACGCCCGGTTTTTAAACTCTGTAGCCTCACCCCCGCCAGCATCCAGCTGGTACACCCGCGCCGGCCGCCCCTGTTCATCAAAAAACACCTGTCCCAGCCCGGCACCATTCCACAGCCGTTCCCCGGCCTTGCTGTGGCTGGGCGTACGCGGCACCACCTCCATTTCTCGGCGCTTGGTAAACCAGTTGAGCGGCGAGCGCGGTGCATACAACCAGCGGTTGAGCCGGTCGAGCACATCCAGCAAGCGCCGGGGGAACTCGTTCTTGATTCCGCTGCTGGTCACCTGCCACAAGTGCGGGCTGCGTTGGCGGTGGCGAATCAGCACCTCATACACGAATGAATAATGCACATCCCCCGACAGCACCACGTAGTGCCCCGGCGTGCGCGAGTGGCGGAAGATATTGAGGATGACCTGCGCTGCACCGCGGTGGGCCATCCAGTTCTCGGCATCCACCAGCAGCGGGTAGCCCAGCCAGCTGAACACCTTCTGCACCGTCTCGATCAGCTTCACCCCGAAAATCGGCGCAGGTGACACGATGACTGCCGAGGGATGATCGAGCAGTGCTTGCTGCAATTCACTCAGCGCTTCCCAGTCCAGCAGGCCGGACGGCTTGGCCAGGTTGCTTTCGCTGCGCCAGCGGCGGGTGCGGGTGTCCAATACCAGCAGCGGTGGTTCTGTAGGCAGGCTGAACTGCCAGCCCTGGAAGCGCAACAGTTCGCCGATCAGCTCATCCTGGTTCTGGCGGGTCAGCACCTGGCATTGCTTGATCAGCGGATTGCAATCGTCCGGGTTGTTGCCCCAGGCCTGGCAGAGCAGGTAGCCGAGCAAGGCGTTGCCGATGATCCTTCGCGAGAATGGGTGGCCGTAGGCAGTTTCCTCCCACTGCGCCGAGAGGTTCCAGTCGTCCGTGATGTCGTGGTCATCGAAGATCATCAGGCAGGGCAGGTGGGCCATCACCCGCGCCACCTGACCGAGATTGTCGGCAAACCCCTGGATCAGCGGCAGCTCTTGCTGGTATCGGGCTTGATGCTCGTCGCTGAGCCCGCTGGGGATTCCCAGGTCCACCAGCTGCCAGGGCACCGGCGACCACACCAACAGGTACATGGCCATGACTTCGGCGAAGGTCACCAGGTGGTTGTCGGCGTTGCTGGACGAGAAGATCGGCTTGCGCTTGCCGCCGAAAAAACGCTCGCGCAGGGTGTCGTTGCGTTCCAGCGCCGGCAGCAGGTCGGCGCGGTGGTAGTAGCTGGCCGGGTGCTGGTACAGCGCCTGGCTGTCGGCTACCACCGCACCTTCCAGTTGCTCGTCGAACAAGCCCAGGCGCGAGATCAGGCTATGGATGGCGCGCAGCATGGGGCCAGCGACATCGTCGGCGTAAACCTGGTCGCCCGTCATCACTAGCACGGCGGGGCGGTCTTCGGGCTTCTTGCACCCCTGCAGCAGCCGGTCGGCGCACAGCAGGCCGTCGGCGGCAGGGTGGTGCGGCTTGCGGCAGGAACCGTGCAGCAAATGGTCGAGGCGCTCACGCAGCACCAGGCTCGGGCGTGGGTTGCCGGGGTAGAGCAGGTGTGGGGCCCAGTCGGCGATACCCTGGCCGTTGATCAGCAGGTCGTAGTCGAGCAGCTGGTTGCAGGGCAGGGGGCTGGCGAATTGGATGTCCAGCAGGTGAACGTAGGCATGCCGGCCAATCGGCACCACCTGGCAATCGACGTGGGCCTCGCTTGCCATGCAGACGAACGCGGGCTGCAGTGGTTGGGTAGTGACCAGCCAGACGGCCAGACGCTGGGGTTCCAGGCGGCGCAGTACCGGGCCGGCGAGAACGAGGGGCAACGGGTTAGGGGAGGTCATCGACAGCTCGGGTGGCTATGGCGGCCTGTTCGCGGGCAAGCCCGCCCTTACATCGATCGGTGTAGGAGCGGGATTGCCCTCGAACAGGCCCGAGAATTCAATACACAACTAAGGCGTGGCAAACAAAACGGGCGGAAAATACTGAACACTTCCCGCCCGTCAGGCAACCACGAACTGTATCAGGCCTTTTCAGCCATCAACTTCTCCAGCTTTTCCTGGTCCCGCGCAAATTGGCGGATACCTTCGGCCAGTTTCTCGGTGCCCATGGCGTCTTCGTTCATCGCCCAGCGGAACTGGCTTTCGTTCAGGTGCTGCTTGGCTTCACCGGCGTTGCCCGGTTTCAGCACCTGCGGCAATTCACCCTGGTCATCACTCAGCTGCTGCAGCAGCTCGGGGCTGATGGTCAGGCGGTCACAGCCGGCCAGTTGTTCGATCTGGCCGATATTGCGGAAGCTGGCGCCCATGACCACGGTGTTGTAACCATTGGCCTTGTAGTAGTTGTAGATGCGGGTGACCGACTGCACGCCTGGGTCCTCGGCGCCCACGTATTCCTGGCCGGTGCTCTTCTTGTACCAGTCGTAGATACGGCCCACGAACGGCGAAATCAAAAACACCCCGGCATCGGCACAAGCCTGGGCCTGGGCGAAGGAGAACAGCAGGGTCAGGTTGGTCTGGATACCTTCCTTCTCCAGCTGCTCGGCGGCGCGAATGCCTTCCCAGGTGGAGGCCAGCTTGATCAGCACACGCTCTTTTGCCACTCCGGCCGCCTCGTACAGGGCGATCAGCTGACGCGCCTTGTTCAGCAGGGCTGGCTCATCGAACGATAGGCGTGCATCCACCTCGGTGGAGATACGCCCCGGGATGACCTTGAGAATGCCCGAGCCTACCGCCACTGCAAAATTGTCGCAGGCCAGGTCGACATTACCCTTGGCGTCGGCCTTCACCTGCTTGAGCAGATCGGCGTAGCCCGGGATGGCAGCAGCCTTGAGCAGCAGCGACGGGTTGGTGGTGGCATCGACCGGCTTCAGGCGGGTGATGGCGTCCAGGTCCCCGGTGTCGGCGACCACGGTGGTGAACTGCTTGAGTTGTTCCAGCTTGGAGGTCATGGGCGTGCTCTGTCCTGTGCATTTACTCGACATTACCCGAGGCCCGACAGCCGCTCAAGGGCCGCCGAAACCCTGCGGACCCGCTGGCCCGCACAGGGCTGTACGAAAGGTGAAGATTCGAGTCGCAAGCAAGCCCGAGGTTCCCTCCCTCTGAGGTCACCGCCCCTGCAACAACTCCACGGCCTGGTCAAACACCGCCAAGGGTTCGGCCGCCTTGTGAATGTCTGCCGACAGCAACTGGCGGAAGCGCCGCGCCCCTTTGAATCCTTGGGCCAGCCCCAGAATATGCCGGGTAACGTGGTGCATCGCACCGCCACTTTCCATATGCGTCACGATATAAGGCCGCAGTTGCGCCAATGCCTCGCTACGGCTGACCACCGGCGCATCGCTGCCAAACAGTTGCTGGTCCACCTCGGCCAGCAGATAAGGGTTGTGATACGCCTCGCGCCCCAGCATCACGCCATCGAAGGTTTCAAGGTGTGCCTGGCATTCGTCCAGGGTCTTGATCCCCCCGTTGAGCACGATCTCCAGGTCCGGGAAGTCCCTCTTCAACTGCGCTGCGATGTCATAGCGCAGCGGCGGGATCTCGCGGTTCTCTTTCGGCGACAGCCCTTCCAGAATCGCGATGCGTGCATGCACGGTAAAACTCCGGCAGCCGGCCTCACGCACCTGGCCGACGAAGTCGCTCAGTTCGGCGTAGCTGTCACGGCCGTTGATACCAATGCGGTGCTTCACCGTGACAGGCGTCGATACGGCATCTCGCAT
Source organism: Pseudomonas sp. TYF_14 (assembly GCF_043105275.1). Lineage (NCBI taxonomy): Bacteria > Pseudomonadati > Pseudomonadota > Gammaproteobacteria > Pseudomonadales > Pseudomonadaceae > Pseudomonas > Pseudomonas sp. TYF_14. The sequence continues at coordinate 54,767 of NZ_JBICLK010000097.1, read as the reverse complement.
GGCCTTCACGCAGTCGGCCACCAGCGCCGGGTGAGCCATCAGGCATGCGCCGATCATGTTGTTCTGCACCCGGTCGCTCGGGCAGCCAACGTTGAGGTTGACCTCATCGTAGCCCGCTTCTTCAGCCAGGCGCGCACACGCGGCCAGGTCGGCCGGCACACTGCCGCCCAGTTGCAGGGCCAACGGGTGCTCAGAAGCATCGTGGCGCAGGAAACGGTGAGCGTCGTTGTGCAGCAGGGCGCCGGTGGTGACCATTTCGGTGTAGAGCAGGGTTTGCCGGGAGAGCAGGCGCAGGAAGAACCGGCAATGCCTGTCGGTCCAGTCCATCATGGGGGCAACGCTGAAGCGGCGTGACGGCTCAGGGCGCTTGGTTTGTGGCTTTGAAGCGTTTTCTAGGAGCATTCTGGGCTACGCATTTATGTACCATTTTCCGGGGGCGTGTTGGATTTGACAGTGGTGCGATGTACCACCGCCATTCACGCTCGTACCACCGGAAATCATGGCAACGATCAGAGCAAGGAAAAAGGCCGATTCGACGGTTAGCTATACCGTCCAGATCCGCCTCAAGAAAAAGGGTGTCCTAGTCTACCAAGAGTCCCAGACATTCGCCCGCCAGCAGGCTGCTTGAGCCTGGGCGAAAGATGGTTCGTGTGGAGGATCTGCATTTTCGCGATCTGCGCCACGCAGGCGTGAGCTGGTTATTCGAAATGGATTGGGTTATTCCTGCGGCGTTACACCCTCTGAGGCGCGTTAAGCAGACCTGGCATAGCAGCTACACTGCACGCCCCGATCACCCACGACAGCCTGCTCCAATCCATCGCAGGCTCATGAAAAGGAAGTCAAGCAAATGGATGTACCTTGCGCCTCTCTGGACGAAGTCCGTCAACGGATCGATGAAATCGACCGCAGCCTCGTTTCGCTTCTCGCCAAACGTGGAAGGCTCGTGACGCAAGCAGCGGGCTTCAAGAAAACCACCGATGATGTGCGTGCGCCTGCTCGGGTCGAGCAAGTGATCAAGAAGGTTCGTGAGATGGCTGACGAAACCGGTGCCTCGGCTGAGGTGGTGGAACAGGTCTATCGGGCGATGATTTCGGCCTTCATCGCCGAGGAACTGAACACCCATGCGAAGCTGGCCGTCGAGGCTTCAGCATCGTGATGAAACGCGGGGCTCATACGCAGCCCCGCCGCTTTCTCCTGCTTGCTATCTCTGGCTCAACGCCGCAATCGAGACGCCAGACGCGACGAAGGTGAGGCCTGCGCCCACGTTCAGCCCATTCACCAGCCGTGGCCGCCGGTACAGGTAGCGAGACAGTCCCGTGGCGAAAATGCCCATCAAGGCAAACCCTAATGCAGTGAGTGCGGCGAACCACACGCCGTAAACCATCATCTGCACGCTGACCGACCCGCGTGCGGGGTCGACGAACTGGGGAATGAACGCCAGCACGAACAAACCTGGCTTGGGGTTGAGCGCAGCCGAAAGCAGACCAGTCAGAAAAATGCTGGACAGAGATTGCCTGGACGCCGGCTGGAGGCTTATCAGGCTACGAGCGCGCAGAACCTTGATCCCTAGCCAGAGCAGATAGCCGGCACCCATGAGCTTGATCACCCAAAATGCGAGCACCGAGGTTTGCATTAGCAGGGTCAAGCCTAACGAAGCGGCTGCAATGTGAAACAAAATGCCTGCGCCTGACGCCATGCCGGATACGGCCGCTGCGACTTTACCCTGGCTGAGACCGCGGCCAATGGCCAACACGTTGTCAGGGCCCGGTGCCAGCACCAACAGCACGCAGGCGGCGGTATAGGCGAACCACACGTTCATGGGAAACACGGCTCTCTCCTTAAGCCTGATGAAGCATCCATCCTGACGGCGGGGTACGCCAATAGCAAGGCGGAACCTCAAGGGCTGTCAGCACTGGCGGGCTCGGCCCTGCTTGGTTGGTCGAGGATTCTCCGAACACGTCAGGACGGGGCAGACTACCTGTGCTGACACAGTCGTCCGCTCAAGCGCCAGTTCGGTTATGTGAAGGCTCGCTTTCGTGGCTTGGCCAAGAACACTGCACAACGGACCACGTTGTTTGCGCTGTCGGACCTGTGGATGGGGCGCCGCTAGTTGTTGAACGCCGCGCTATCGGCCGAAAAATGGGCCTGGCGCGGTCGAGATGTTGCTCATTACGCGCTCGGGAGAACGTGATCGGCGTTTCCCTGGCAGTCTGTCGGAATGCGAGAACTTTGGTGTCTGTGTCAGGTCCAATCCGCACTTTAGCCACCCACTCGCGCCTCCGGAGCCGAACAAAAAATGAAAAAACCTTTGGTTGCTGTCTTTGCTTGTGCATTGGCACTCGGGATGACGGCATTCTTGCCTGCCGATATCTCCCCGATCAGTTCCGCCTATGCCAAGGGTGGTGGTGGTGGTGGTGGTGGTGGCGGTGGCGGCGGCGGCGGCGGCGGTGGTCATGGCGGTGGCGGCGGACATGGCGGTGGAAACGGCGCCGGACAGGGCGGTGGCATGGGAGGGCATAGTGGAAGCGGGAAGGGCCTTGGAAGTGATCACGCTGGAAAGGCGACACGCGATCATGGCGTAAGCGGCAATCATTACGGAAGCTCGCGCAACAGCGACAACGGTCATGGCACCACCACCTCGGGTGTCGCTAACTCCAAGGACACTCGCGGTTTGGCCAAGTCCACGGCCATCTCTGGAACGACGCCAGGCGATCATAATTCGAAAGGCCTCAGCAACGCTGTCGGGTCTTCTTCAAAAAATGATCGATGATTTGACCGCATCCATGCAGTACCGGCTTTAGCGTGCACGAAAGCCCAGCGTAGACCGGGCTAAAATGAACGGGTCACCCCCACACCCTGCGAGGGCTAAGCTTTCGCAGGGTGTTTTGTTTTGGAGGCCATCATCACGAGCGAGTCAGCACGGGTCGGGATCGATCTCGGTAAACACAGTTGCCACCGGCATGCCCAAGACACGTTGGGCCAAGCGGTGTTTCGCAAGAAGGTAGACGGCACGATCAGCCACACAGCCCAGATTCGCATCCCAAGTACAGGGGGCGCTTAGCTGGCGTAGCAAGTTTCTGATTGGCCAGGCCTGCGTTTTGCTGCTGCGCTCTGTGTCGTAGCGGCCATGCTTCAGGTCGTATCTGGATGCGGCCTGAATCTTACCGGTCAGTATAGTCAGCTCCGTCCCTTTGCCGGAGTGCCTTGAATTGGACAATACCCGTGAGCGTTTGATTGATGCCGCGCTGAAGCTGTTTCTGTTGCAAGGTGTATACGTGACGGGGGTAACGGCCATTGCCGCGATGGCGGGAGTTACCAAAATGACGCTCTACAGCCATTTCCCCTCCAAGGATGCGCTGATAGTGGCGTGCCTTGAGGAGCGTGACCGACGCTGGCGTGAAGAGGTAGCGCGCACCCTGGCCAGGCATCCTGAGCCAGTCAGTGGCATGCTCGCTTTTTTCGATCTGTATGAACGCTTTCTTTTGAAAGATAGCGAGCGCGGGTGCCTGTTCGTCAACAGTGCGGCTGAATTCCCCCAGTTTAGCCACCCCGTGCATTTAGCAGTGAGCAGGCATAAGCAAGGGATACGCGAAAACCTTGCTGCCTTGGCCATGAGCGCCGGTATAAACGACCCCGACGCAGTTGCCCAAGGGCTGTTTATCTTGCTGGAGGGCAGTTTTGTCAGCGGCGCGATGGGCCAGGACATGCGGGTATTCGACACTGCCCGGCAAATAGCTCATTGCTGGATTCAGAGGCAGGAGCAGAGCGTATGACCCTGGGCCTGTTAGCGGCCATTGCCGCCACCTTTTCCTGGTCACTGCTCTACATTTTTCCGGGGCTGGTCGGTGACTACAGCCTTTTTGACCTGGCGGTGGTGAGCTATGCCTTTGCCGGGTTAGGTAGCCTGCTGGTGCTGTTCGTTTACCGCAGCGAAGTGCGGCAATTGCGACTGAGTGACTGGGCCTGTGCCGCACTGCTGGGCTTCTTGGGATACATTGGCTACTTCTTCCTGATCACCACTGCGGTCTTGGCAGCCGGGCCGGTGATCCCCCCTGTGATGATGGGGTCAGTACCGATCGTGCTCGCGATTGCCGGCAACATGCGCAGCGCCAGCGTGCCTTGGCGCGCCATTGCCGGGCCACTGCTGGTGGCGGGTCTGGGCATCAGCCTGGTCAATCTGAGCGTGTTTGATGCTAGCCGTGCGGCGGCAGTGCTCCCAACCGCATCGTTACTGCTTGGGTTGCTTGCATCGTTGTTGGCAATCGCATTCTGGACCGGTTTTGGTCTGTTGAATGAAAGTGCTTTGGCTCGACGCCCAAGCATGTCTCCCATGTTGTGGTCAGCCATGTTGATCTTCATGTGCAGCGTCGAAATGCTGGCGTTCATCCCGGTTGGGCTGTACTTGAAACTGTCTCATTTCGCTAGCTATCCGAGCGGATTGGCAGGTACTCAGGCGCTGATCGTCTGTGGGCTGATTCAGGGGTTAGGGGCCACCCTTGCAGGTGCCTGGGCATGGTCAATCGCAACGCGGCGTCTTCCGCTGGCGCTGAGCGGGCAATTGATCGCCAGCGGGACCATTTATGCAACTACGATGGGCCTGCTCATCAACCAGCGCTGGCCGTCTCCTATGGAAGCGCTTGGTACAGCCTTGTTGTTTGTAGGGGTGGTGTGGGCTATTCACGCCTTTTATCGCAAGCAAACACGCCTCCAGACGCATGGCGAGGCATCCAGGGTACGTATCTGATCCCCGGCTCGGTTGCCCGGCCATGCGTCTGGGCCGGCCAAGTTGGCTACGCCCGCTGTCCATGGCTCAGCCTATTTCAGCGGCACGTAGATGTCCGTCTGCCATTGCTCCAGTGGCGTTTCCGGGTACACGCTCAGGTAATGAAAGAACAACGGATGATCACGCAGTTCTTCGTTGCTTGATGGCAGCCAGTCACGATAAAGCGGGTAGATGGTTTCGCCAATGTAGTCAGGCGAGCCGGTATGTCGGATCACGGCACAGCGCCCCGCCGGTATAACCCGTTCATGCACGCCGAAATCGTTGGGCTGCACTGTCTCGTCTATCTCGCCGCACACGGCAAAGCGAAAGGCTTGGGCCGGGGTGGTGTCGGGGTTGTCGTAGGGGATGCCGAAGGTTCGGCTGCTGGCCACAGGCGACTGGCCGCTTTGCATGCGCCATTGGCGAAAACGCGCGACGCTTTCGCTGACCAGGCCGGGCGGCCCTTGGTGTTCGAGCGCGGCCACGTGGGTTTCGGCGAAATTCACGATACGGATCTGCATGGTGATACTCCTGGATCGGTGAGGAACATTGAATACCGCACTCCAGGCCTGCCAGTTCGGTGCCTTGGCGAACGCGCTCGGCGCCATGCCGAAGGCGCGCTTGAACGCTCTGGCAAAGGCTTCGGGGCTTTCGAAACCGGCGCCGAATGCGGCCTCCAGTATGGGCGTCGCGGGCGAGGCGACCAGTTGATGCGCTGCGCGTCGAAGCCTCATCAGTTGCACATACCGTGAAACCGGAACGCCCATGTAGGCCGTGAACTGCCGATGGAAGTGAAACGCCGAGAAGTTGGCGATGCGGCTCAAGGCAATTACCGACAGATCGCCTTCGAGGTGGCTGTCGATGTAGGCAAGCACGGTTTCGAACCGTTTCATGTAGCTAGGGTTGTGCTGTGAGTCAGTCAACGAACGGAATCTCTGGAGGGTGCGGTAAGCGCTAGCATCCGTTGTTCAGGCACCGAGGTGCCTAGCCGTGATTGCTCTATCGGGTGGCTTGATGTGCTGCCAAGCGTTATGAGTCAGGGTTACAGGGTGAGTACCAAGGGGCAGCAGCGTCGACGTGGACATGTTTCTGCTTCCTGGGCAGGAACGGAGTATCAAGCGTTCCCAGCGCTATCGAAATCCAGTCGGCAAACTCACCTTGGGCGCGTGACCAGAACAAGGTCGAGCCGCACTCCGTGCAGAACTCGCGCGTAACCGTCGGTGATGAAGAAAAGGCCTTGATGCTGGAAGCGCCGCGCAGTATTCGCAGCATGCTGCGCGGAATGCTGCCGTACGAAGCGAATGCGGCGCCGTGACTTTTGCGGCACTGGCTGCAGTGGCAGTGGCTCACTGCCTTGGGTGGGGTGAGTAGCAGGTAAGAGACGGCTGCGCACAAGCAGCTTCCTTGGTATGCCTCTGTCATTGGCGCTTCCGTGCAGTTGGAAAAGCGCCAGCGTAATCGCCTTGGCCCGATCAGTCGACTGGCCTGCGGGCCGACAGGCAATCAAACGCTGCGTGTCAAGCCGCCATCGACCTTGATGTTCTGCCCGGTGATGTAGGCAGCGCCTTCGCTGGCGAGAAACGCAATGGTGGCGGCGATTTCCTCGCAGGTGCCATAGCGTTTGAGCGGCACGCTGTCGCGGCGCTGTTCGGTGGCTGGCAGGCTGTCGATCCAGCCGGGGAGGACGTTGTTGATCCTCACGTTGTCCCCGGCGAATTGGTCGGCGAAGATTTTGGTGAATGCGGCCAGGCCCGAGCGGAACACTGCAGACGTCGGGAACAGCTCACTGGGCTCGAACGCCCAGGCGGTGGAAATGTTGATGATCACACCCCCTTTCTGGCGCTGCATGCAGGGCGTCACAAGGCGAGTCGGGCGAATGACATTGAGCAGATAGGTGTCCATGCCCTTGTGCCAGTCTTCGTCGCTGATTTCCAGGATTGGCGCGCGCGGACCATGGCCGGCGCTATTGACCAGCACGTCGATGCGCCCCCACTTTTCCACCACGGCATCGACCAGGCGTTTCAGGTCCTCAACCGACTGGTTGCTACCCGTTACGCCAATACCACCAAGCTCGGCAGCCAGGGCTTCGCCCTTGCCCGAGGAGGACAGGATGCCAACCTTGAACCCGTCAGCGGCCAGGCGCCGTGCCGCTGCTGCGCCCATTCCACTGCCACCTGCTGTGATGATCGCAACTTTTTCTACTGACATGCTGCCTCCGGAACGTTAATCGCTGAATGCTTAGGCGCACTAAAATTAGCAGCAGTCGTGGCAGCGAGGGAGACAGCTAAACTTCACCAAGGCAGTAGATTAACTATTGCCTGCCTGTTGCTTGAACCAGCGCTGGACAATGCCTAGCGACTCCGGCTGCTGCAACTTTCGTGGCCACACCAGGTAGAACGACTTATCGAGCCTGAGTTGCTGGGCGAAGACCTGGGTCAGCCTGCCCGCGACGATGTCATCACTGACGAACGCCAGGCTTGCCAACGCAATACCCTGACCACTGATGGCGGCATCGATAGCCAATGAAGTCTGGTTGAACCGCAGGTTTCTGGCAGTCGCTTGCCCGTGTTGCGGGAACACTTGTGCCAGGAACCGAGGCCAGAAATCATGGGCATCATGGAGCAGGGTGAACGCTTGAAGCTGCTCGAAGCTGGTGGGGGTTTTGCTGGCTTCGAACAATGTTGGGCTGGCCACGGCGACGATACGCTGTTCCATCAACAGTTCGCTGTTCAAGCCCGCGCCGATGTCGGGCTTGCCATAACGGACTGCGAGATCCACGCCGTCGGTATTGAAGTGGGACAGCCGATCTGTGGCCAGTACACGTAAATCGATGTCCGGATGGCTGTGCGCAAAGCTGCCCAACCGGGGAATGAGCCATTTGGAGGCAAAGGTTGGTGTCACGCTGACCGTCAGGTGAGACGCCTGTGGCCGCAGCAGGCGGGTTGCCTCATCGATCATCGCCAAGGCGTTGCGAATGCTGCCGCTGTAGCCCAGCCCCGCATCGGTCAGTGCCAGGCCCCGGGGCAGGCGCTCGAACAAACGAAGGTTCAGGCTCGCTTCCAGCCCGCGTATCTGTTGTGCCACTGCCGCCTGGGTAACCCCCAGCTCTTCGGCGGCCAGGCGGAAGTTCAGGTGGCGGGCAACCACTTCGAACACACGTAGCGCATTGAGCGAGGGCAAATCAGGGAAACCGTTTGGCATGGCGATGGACAGGTTCGGGCTGGAGGATTCAGCCACGAGGCTACTCGCCGAGCGCCTGTAAAGAAACCCGCGCCACCGCAGCCAATCCGCTTCGCTGCGCAGCAAACCCTCTGTTGGCGGCTGCACAATTCCATCGTTCGACTTGACGCGTGAAATTTTTCATGTAAATTTTCATGAAAAATAAGTCTAAAAATTTCACGGCAGTCCGAAACGATGAAGATGCACGAAGAGGTTGAAGCCCTCGCGATCCTTATTCACGACCTGCGCAAATTCAAGAACCTGACCTTGGGTGAACTGGCCGAGCGCATCAACCGCTCGGTGGGTTTCCTCTCCCAGGTCGAACGCGGCGTTTCGCGCCCGACCGTGGCAGACCTCACCGCTATCAGCGAAGCGCTCGGCGTATCAACCGCGTACTTCTACAACCTGAGCAAGCCCCGCAGCATTGGCTGGGTCACGCGCCCCCACGAGCGGCGCACGTTGTACCTGGAGTCGGGCATCACCGACGTGCTGGCTTCGCCGACCATCGCAGGCGCCTTCTCCATGCTCGACAGCCTTCTCGAGCCGGGCGCCACCAGTGGGGAGGCGTACTTGAGCGACCGTTCCGAGCAGGGCTGTTTCGTGCTCGAGGGCGAACTCACGGTGTGGCTGGACCAGGGCGATGCTGTGACCCTGCAAGCCAACGACTGCTTCCAGCTGCAACCCCATGCGCCGTTCCGTTACGCCAACCTGACGGATAAAACCACCCGTGTGCTCTGGGTCTTCAATTGAATTCGTTCACCTCACAAGGATAAGAAGATGAGTGTCATCTTTCCGGACCTGCTGGCTGAAGTGCGCTCGTTCCGAGCAGAACACCCGGCAATTCGCTATGTCGACCTGATTGCGCTGGACATCCCCGGGCACTTCTACGGCAAGCGCTACCCCATGGACATGCTGGAAAAAGTCGCAGCCGGTGCGCCACTGAAGCTGCCGCAGAACTGCGTGCTGCTGGGTACCCAGGGCGGCCTTTACCCGATTGGTGACTATTGCTTCGCCGACGGCGACCCGGATGCCGCCCGGCGTCTGGTGCCGGGTACGCTGAAGCCGGTGCGTTGGGAAAAGGAAGTGATCGCCCAGATGCTGATCACGTCCGACGGCACTGCAAAGCCGATCGAATTCGAGCCTCGTGAAGTGCTGGCGCGTGTTCTTCAGCGTCTGGCCAAGCGTGGCATTCGCCCGGTGGTGGCGTTTGAACTGGAGTTCTACCTGTTCGACCGCAAGCTTGATAACGGCCTGCCCCAGTATCCACGTGACACGGCGACCGAGGATGAAGACGATCAGCCGAACATGCACATCGAGCGGTTGTCGCGCTTTTCGTCGGTCCTGCACGAGATGGTCGATGGCGCCAACGAGCAGGGCGTGCCGGCGAACGTCATCACCGCAGAGCTGGGCCCAGGCCAGTTCGAGATCAACTTCTCGCACAGCGACGATGCCCTCAGTGCGGCGGACTGGTCGGCACTGTTCTGCCGCAGTACCCGCGGTATCGCGATGAAGCACGGCTACCGTGCCAGCTTCATGAGCAAACCCTACCTGGACGCGCCAGGCAGCGGCATGCATGTGCACGTCAGCCTGTACGACGCCGCCGGCAATAACATCCTGGCGGGAAGCGAACAGCGCAAGCTGCGCCATGCGGTGGCAGGCTGCCTGGAACTGCTGCCGCACTGCATGCCGATCTTTGCCCCCAACCACAATGCCTACCGACGTTATGGCGCCATGGTCAACGCGGCGAGCAAGGCCAGCTGGGGTTTCGAAGACCGTGACGCGTGCATCCGCATCCCCGAGTCCGACCCGCGCAACCTGCGCATCGAGCACCGCATCGCCGGTGCCGATGCCAACCCGTACCTGGTGTTGGCGGCCATCCTGACCGGCATGGAGCATGGCCTGGACCGCGGCGTCGAGCCCATCGCCCCGCTGAACGACAACCGCCAGAGCGGCATCGACTTCCCCAAGGATGCCCTCAGCGCCTTGGCCGCCATGCGTCATCACCCGGTGGTCAACGAAGGCCTGGGCAGCGAGTTCGTGATGGTCTATTGCGAAAACAAATACCAGGAGCAACTGGACTTTATGCGCCACATCGATGCCCGCGAATACCGCTGGTTCCTGTAGGTGCCGAAGGTCGAACAGCGACGCTGCACCCTCCCTTTTTACCGTTTCAATACAACGCGCAATATGGATTTGCCGGAGGAAGATATGCCACGTGTGCCCGTGATCGGCATTACCGCATGCACCAGCATGATTGAGCTGCATGCAACCCAGACCATCAGCGAGAAGTACGCGCGCGCGGCAGCCAAGGCAGCGTGTGGGCTGCCCATCGTCATTCCCAGCCTCGGTGAGTTGATGGACAGCGCCGATATTCTCGACGTGGTGGATGGGCTGATCTTCACCGGTTCGCCGTCCAACATCGAGCCGTACCATTACAACGGCCCGGCCAGTGCTGCGGGTACCCATCACGACCAACTGCGCGATGCCACCACGTTGCCGCTGATGCGCGCCGCCATCGCCGCCGGCGTACCGGTACTCGGCATTTGCCGTGGCTTCCAGGAAATGAACGTGGCGTTGGGTGGCACCCTGCACCAGAAGGTCCACGAGACCGGCGTGTTCATGGACCACCGCGAAGGCAAGGATGAGCCCCTCGACAAGCAATACGGGCCGCGCCACACCCTGCATGTAGAGCCTGGCGGCATGCTCGACCGCATGGGCTTGCCGGCGATATTCGACGTCAATTCCATCCACGGCCAAGGCATCGACGTACTGGCCCCCGGGCTGAGGGTGGAGGCGCTGGCACCCGATGGCCTGGTGGAAGCGATTTCGGTCGAGAGCAGCAAGGGCTTTGCCCTGGGCGTGCAATGGCACCCCGAGTTCCAGGTCATGGATAACCCCCATTACCTGGCCATCTTCCAGTCCTTTGGCAAGGCCTGCCGGCACCGCTCGGTATTGCGCCAGAGGCTGTTGCTGTCTGCCTGAGCAGCCACCTTTCCCACCTGTAGAAAATACCCTCGCAGCGCGGCTGCGCAACTTGATGGAGTGAAGTCAATGAGTGAACAGAATTCGCAGACCCTTGCCTGGCAAACCATGAGCCGCGACCATCACCTGGCCCCGTTCAGCGATGTCAGGCAACTGGCCGAGAAAGGCCCACGCATTATTACCTCGGCCAAGGGTGTGTACCTGTGGGACAGCGAGGGCAACAAGATTCTCGATGGCATGGCCGGCCTGTGGTGCGTGGCGGTCGGCTATGGTCGCGAAGAGCTGGCCGAGGTCGCCAGCCAGCAGATGAAGCAGTTGCCTTACTACAACCTGTTCTTCCAGACCGCACACCCGCCTGCGCTGGAGCTGGCCAAGGCGATCGCCGAGGTGGCCCCGCAAGGCATGAACCACGTGTTCTTCACCGGCTCCGGCTCCGAAGGCAACGACACCGTGCTGCGCATGGTTCGCCATTACTGGGCATTGAAAGGCCAGAAGAACAAGAAGGTCATCATTGGCCGCATCAACGGCTACCACGGCTCTACCGTGGCGGGCGCGGCCTTGGGCGGCATGAGTGGCATGCACCAGCAGGGCGGGGTGATCCCGGATGTCGTGCACATCCCGCAGCCATACTGGTTCGGCGAAGGCGGCGACATGACCGAGGCCGACTTCGGCGTGTGGGCGGCCGAGCAACTGGAGAAGAAGATCCTCGAAGTTGGCGTGGACAACGTTGCTGCCTTCATCGCCGAGCCGATCCAGGGCGCCGGTGGCGTGATCATTCCGCCGCAGACCTATTGGCCGAAGATCAAGGAAATCCTGGCCAGGTACGACATCCTCTTCGTCGCCGACGAAGTGATCTGCGGGTTCGGCCGTACCGGTGAGTGGTTCGGTACCGATTATTACGACCTCAAGCCTGACCTGATGACCATCGCCAAGGGCCTGACCTCCGGTTACATCCCCATGGGCGGGGTGATCGTGCGTGACGAGGTGGCCAAGGTGATCAGCGAAGGCGGCGACTTCAACCACGGCTTCACCTATTCCGGCCACCCGGTGGCGGCAGCCGTGGGCCTGGAGAACCTGCGGATCCTGCGTGACGAGCAGATCATCCAGCAGGTGCACGATAAAACCGCGCCTTATCTGCAACAACGCCTGCGCGAACTGGCCGACCACCCGCTGGTAGGCGAAGTGCGCGGCCTGGGCATGCTCGGTGCGATCGAGTTGGTGAAAGACAAGGCCACCCGGGCCCGTTATGAAGGCAAAGGTGTCGGCATGATCTGTCGCCAGCACTGCTTTGACAACGGCCTGATCATGCGCGCTGTAGGCGACACCATGATCATCGCGCCACCGCTGGTGATCAGTATCGAAGAGATCGACGAACTGGTGGAGAAAGCCCGCAAGTGCCTGGACCTGACCTATGAGGCTGTTCGGTAAGGACGGAGGGCCTGGTTAGCTGTTCTCAGCACCGGTGAGATCGAGCGCCGCCTGCGCGGTGCTCGATCGGTGCCGCAATCGTACATTTCACGTCAGGCACCTTCCGCAAAGCATTTTGCTTTGTGAAATGAATCCTGTACTTTTCTGGGCATCCATTTCCCGTCTGAAAGTCGCGATTCAACCATGAAAGTGCACGAAGAAATCGAAGGCCTGGCAGTACTGATTCGCGACCTGCGCAAGTTCAAGGGCCTGACACTGGGCGAGCTGGCACAGCGCATCGGCCGTTCGGTGGGCTTTCTGTCCCAGGTCGAACGCGGCGTGTCACGCCCGACCGTGGCCGATCTCACAGCCATCAGCGAAGAGCTCGGTGTATCCACAGCCTACTTCTACAAGTTGGACAAACCCCGCGAGCTCGACTGGGTGACCCGCCCGCACGAGCGTCGCACGCTGCACCTGGCCGGTGGCATCACCGATGTGCTGGCATCGCCCTCCATAACGGGCGCGTTTTCCATGCTCGACAGCCATTTGCAGCCGGGAGCCAGCAGTGGCGAGGAGTACCTGGACGACAGCTCGGAGCAGGGTTGCTTCGTGCTCGAAGGCGAACTGACGGTGTGGTTGGGCGATGCTGAGCCGGTCACGCTGCACGCCAATGACAGTTTTCAGTTGCAACCCCACGCCCGTTTCCGTTACGCCAACCTGACCGACAAGCCCACACGCGTGCTTTGGGTGTTCAGCTGAGGGCCGTCGCACGGGCATGCGCGTTGGGCTTCGGCTAGCCGGGAAAGTTGGCCTGCAAGCAATGTGCAGGCTGCATGGGGTATCCTTGCACCACGCAATCAACTTCGAAGCAGTGAATGAACAATGGGTTTTGAACAACTAGCTGAGCTACGAGACCGCCTGCGGGCGGAAAAAGGGCAGGTAAAGGCCGAGAGCGCGAAACCGCCCAAGCGCAAGTCGCCCCCGCAGGCGAAGCCGCGTGAGATGGACCCGGCGGTGGCAGCGATCTGGCCACTGCAGAAGCATTTTCCCTTGGCTTTCCCGGTCAACCCGGCCCCCAAGGTGCCGCTCAAGGAGGGCATTTTCAAGGATGCCGAGCAACACCTGGAGCTGCTTGGGTTGACCCGCGAACAGCTCAAGCTGGGCATTTCCACGTGGTGCCGGGGCGCTCGATACTGGGCGAGCATGGTGGAGAATGCACCGCGCCTTGACCTGAATGGGCAGGCCGCAGGTACTGTGACCGCCGCTCAGGCGCTGCATGCCAAGCAGCAGGCTGCGCGGCAACGCAGCCAGGACCGACGCAATCGTGCGAAGTCAAAGGCCCAGGCCCAGGCTCCGACCCCCGCCGCCGACACCGCAACGGTGCAGTCTACCGACTGAGCTCAGTCGCGTTCTGCCCCGTAGCCATGCTGGATGGCAGCCCATTGCCGGGGCTGCCGTCTGGCAGGCCCGGCAATGGACCAGGTTCGGTTTCGAGGGCCTGGTGCAGCAACGATGGTTTCAAGACCCACCTGATCGGCAAGCCGTGGCAGATGATGCCGGGGCGTAATCACGTGCGTCGGTTTCAGAATGCGCCTGGTCGCTCGCATACAACCCCTCGGCGCTACAAGTGCCATGCTAGCAGGATGCCCAAGGGTCAGTGCGCGCAGACGTGCGGCCGTGGGCGAGGAGGCCACCCGTACCACGCAACTGTGACGTGGACGGTGCGCCGCAGCAGAACACGCCGGAAACCTGCCCCTTAAAACAATCAGGCAGGGTCCGTGATGCCGAGGTCCGCTGTATGCCTGATGAATTGCTCCACCTGCCTGTAATCCAGCGCATTCTGGCCCGCGACAAGGACACCCCCGGTGCCCTGTTGCCGATCCTGCATGCCGTCCAGCACGAGATAGGTTTCATCCCCGATGCCTCGGTCCCCGAAATCGCCCATGCCCTGAACCTCAGCCTGGCTGAAGTACGTGGGGTAATCAGCTTTTATCACGACTTCCGCACCGCGCCGCCCGCGCGCCACACCCTGCGCCTGTGCCGTGCCGAGTCGTGCCAGAGCCGTGGCGCCGAAGCCCTGGCCGCGCAATTGCGTGAACAGTTGGCACTGGACGACCACGGCACCAGCGCCGACGGGTCCATCAGCCTGCGCCCTGTTTACTGCCTGGGGGCCTGTGCCTGCTCGCCAGCGCTGGAGCTGGACGGCCAGGTGCACGCGCGCCTCACCCCTGAGCGCCTGCGGGACTTGGTTAACGGTTGCCGGGAGGACTCAGCATGCTGAAGCTGTATATTCCCTGTGATTCGGTAGCCCGTGCCGTGGGTGCCGACCAGGTTGCCGAGGCCCTGCTGCGCGAGGCCGAGCGCCGCCAGTTGCCGCTGGACATCCAGCGCACCAGCTCGCGTGGGCTTTACTGGCTGGAGCCGCTGATCGAGTGCGACAGTGCGCAAGGGCGCCTGGGTTTCGGCCCGATTACGCCACACGATGTGCCATCACTGCTTGATGCCTTGGCGGGCGAACCCGGTGGCCACTCGCTGGCACTGGGGCCGGTCGAGGAAATACCCTATCTCAAGACCCAGCAACGCTTGCTGTTCGCTCGCGCTGGCATTACCCGCCCATTGTCGCTGGACGACTATCGCGCCAACGGCGGTTTCGCAGGCCTGGAG
Source organism: Pseudomonas sp. TYF_14 (assembly GCF_043105275.1). Classification (NCBI taxonomy): domain Bacteria; kingdom Pseudomonadati; phylum Pseudomonadota; class Gammaproteobacteria; order Pseudomonadales; family Pseudomonadaceae; genus Pseudomonas; species Pseudomonas sp. TYF_14. Next base: position 39,733 of record NZ_JBICLK010000097.1, on the reverse strand, counting down.
GCCGCCGTGGCGCTGGACGGTGCTGAAGTGGTTGCCGCAGTACTCGACTCCGGCCTGCGTGGCCGTGGTGGTGCGGCGTTCCCGGCCGGCATCAAGTGGCGTACCGTGCGTGATGCTGGCGCCGGGCAGAAGTACGTGGTGTGCAACGCCGACGAGGGTGACTCGGGCACGTTCGCTGATCGCATGCTGATGGAAGGCGACCCCTTCCTGCTGATCGAGGGCATGATCATTGCCGGCCTCGCCGTGGGTGCAGACAAGGGCTATATCTATGTGCGCTCGGAGTATCCCGATGCCATCCGGGTACTCGACCAGGCCTTCGCCATCGCACGTGACGCTGGCTACCTGGGTGCTGACGTAGCGGGCAGCGGCCAGGCGTTCGACCTGGAGGTGCGGGTGGGCGCCGGCGCCTATATTTGCGGCGAAGAAACCGCGCTGCTCGAATCCATCGAAGGCAAGCGTGGCATTGTCCGCGCCAAGCCACCGCTGCCTGCGCTGCAAGGGCTGTTCGGCCTGCCGACGCTGGTGCACAACGTGCTTACCCTGGCTTCGGTGCCCATCATTCTGGCCAAGGGTGCAGCGTTCTATCGCGATTTCGGCATGGGCCGCTCTCTGGGCACCATGCCGTTCCAGCTGGCCGGCAACATTCGCCAGGGTGGCCTGGTCGAGCGCGCGTTCGGCCTGACCCTGCGCGAGCTGGTGGAAGGCTATGGCGGTGGCACGGCCAGTGGCCGCCCGCTGAAGGCCGCGCAGGTCGGTGGCCCGCTCGGTGCCTGGGTACCTCCCAGCCATTTCGACACCCCATTGGACTATGAAGCGTTTGCTGCCGTGGGCGCGATGCTCGGCCACGGCGGTGTGGTGGTGGCCGACGATACGTTGAACATGGCCAGCATGGCGCGTTTCGCCCTGCAGTTCTGTGCCGAGGAGTCCTGCGGCAAGTGCACCCCGTGCCGTATCGGTTCCACCCGGGGCATGGAAGTGGTCGACCGGCTGATCGCCAGCAGCGACATCACCGAGCGCCATGACCAGGCGCTGTTGCTGCGCGACCTGTGCGACACCCTGCAGTACGGTTCGCTGTGCGCCATGGGCGGTATGACTGCCTATCCGGTGGCCAGCGCGCTCAAGTACTTCCCCGCCGATTTTGGGCTGACCACCACGGAGGCCGCACAGTGATCAATTTCTTCGACCCCGCTTCTGATAAAAGCAGCGACCTCGGCACCCCGGCCCGCGAAAGCGACGTGCAGGTCAGCCTGAGCATCGACGGCCGCGCCATCAGCGTGCCTGCTGGCACCTCGGTCATGCGCGCCGCCGCCATGCTGGGCACCAGCATCCCCAAACTGTGCGCCACCGACAGCCTCGAAGCCTTCGGCTCCTGCCGCATGTGCATGGTGGAAATCGAAGGCATGCGCGGCTACCCGGCATCCTGCACCACGCCAGTCAGCGAAGGCATGGTGGTGCGCACCGAAACCCCGCGCCTGGCCGGCCTGCGCCGCAACGTGATGGAGCTGTACATTTCCGACCACCCGCTGGACTGCCTGACCTGTTCGGCCAACGGTAACTGCGAGCTGCAGACCGTCGCCGGCCAGGTGGGCCTGCGTGAGGTGCGCTACGGCTATGATGGCGCCAACCACCTGGACGAGAAGAAAGACGTTTCCAACCCGTATTTCGACTACGAGCCGAGCAAGTGCATCGTCTGCAGCCGCTGTGTGCGCGCCTGCGAGGACATCCAGGGTACGTTCGCCCTGACCATTACCGGGCGTGGTTTCGAATCGCGGGTGGCGGCAGCGGGTGGCGAAAACTTCCTTGCGTCCGAATGCGTGTCGTGCGGCGCCTGCGTGCAGGCCTGTCCGACCGCGACCCTGACGGAAAAGAGCCTGGTGCAGCTTGGCCAGCCTGAGCGTTCGGTCATTACCACCTGCGCCTACTGCGGCGTTGGCTGCTCGTTCCGCGCCGAAATCAAGGGTGACCAGCTGGTGCGCATGGTCCCGGACAAGAACGGTGGCGCCAACCACGGCCACGCCTGCGTCAAGGGCCGCTTTGCCTGGGGCTACGCCACCCACCCGGACCGCATCACCAAACCGATGATCCGCAAGCGCCTGGAAGACCCGTGGCAGGAAGTCAGCTGGGACGAGGCCGTGACCTATGCCGCCAGCGAGTTCCGCCGCATCCAGCTCAAATACGGGCGCGACTCCATCGGCGGTATCACCTCCAGCCGCTGTACCAACGAAGAAGCCTATCTGGTGCAGAAACTGGTGCGCACGGCCTTCGGTAACAACAACGTCGACACCTGCGCACGGGTATGCCATTCGCCCACCGGTTATGGCCTGAAGCAGACCCTGGGTGAGTCGGCCGGCACGCAAAGCTTCGACTCGGTGATGCAGGCCGACGTTGTGCTGGTGATTGGCGCCAACCCCACCGATGCGCACCCGGTGTTCGGCTCGCAACTCAAGCGCCGCCTGCGCCAAGGGGCGCGGCTGATCGTGATCGACCCACGGCGTATCGACCTGGTCGACTCGCCGCACGCCCGCGCCGACCTGCACCTGCAACTGCGCCCGGGCACCAACGTGGCCATGCTCAACGCCCTGGCCCACGTGATCGTTACCGAGGGCCTGCTGGCCCAAAGCTTCATCGATGCCCGCTGCGAAACCGAAGACTTCGCCCGTTGGCGCGACTTCGTCAGCCTGCCAGACAACGCCCCCGAGGTGCTTGGCCCGGTTTGTGGCGTGCCTGCTGAGCAGATCCGCGCTGCGGCCCGGCTGTATGCCACCGGCGGCAACGCGGCCATCTACTACGGCCTGGGGGTGACCGAGCACAGCCAAGGCAGTACAGCAGTGATGGGCATCGCCAACCTGGCCATGGCCACTGGCAACATCGGCCGTGAAGGGGTAGGGGTGAACCCGCTGCGCGGGCAGAACAACGTGCAAGGCTCGTGCGACATGGGCTCGTTCCCCCACGAGCTGCCCGGCTACCGGCATGTCTCCAACGAGGGCGTGCGCGCCGAGTTCGAACAGGCGTGGGGCGTGACCTTGCAGCCCGACCCGGGTCTGCGCATTCCCAACATGTTCGAGGCGGCGCTGGATGGCAGCTTCAAGGCGCTGTACTGCCAGGGTGAGGACATCGCCCAGAGCGACCCCAACACCCAGCACGTCACCGCGGCCTTGCTGGCCATGGAGTGCGTGGTGGTGCAGGACATCTTCCTCAACGAAACTGCCAAGTTCGCTCATGTGTTCCTGCCGGGCAGTTCCTTCCTGGAAAAGGACGGCACCTTCACCAACGCCGAGCGGCGTATTTCGCGGGTGCGCAAGGTCATGGAGCCGCTGGCCGGCAAGGCCGACTGGGAAGCTACCGTGGCCCTGGCCAACGCCCTGGGCTACCCGATGAACTACCGCCATCCTTCCGAGATCATGGACGAGATCGCCCGCCTGACGCCGACCTTCCGTCGTGTCAGCTACGCGGAACTCGACCGCCATGGCAGCCTGCAGTGGCCGTGCAACGACGCTGCCCCAGACGGCACGCCGACCATGCACATCGACCAGTTCGTGCGTGGCAAGGGGCGCTTCATGCTCACCGGCTACGTGCCCACCGACGAAAAGGTCAACAACCGCTACCCGTTGCTGCTGACCACCGGGCGCATTCTCAGCCAGTACAACGTCGGCGCCCAGACCCGGCGTACCGGCAACGTCGCCTGGCATGACGCCGACCGCCTGGAGATCCACCCGACCGACGCTGAAAGCCGTGGCATCCAAGACGGTGACTGGGTCGGCATCGGCAGCCGCGCCGGGCAGACTGTGCTGCGTGCCAAGGTCAGTACGCGGGTGGCGCCGGGCGTGGTGTACACCACCTTCCACTTCCCCGAGTCGGGGGCCAACGTGATCACCACCGACAACTCCGACTGGGCCACCAACTGCCCCGAGTACAAGGTGACGGCAGTGGAAGTGGTGAAAGTGTTCCAGCCATCGCAATGGCAGAAGCGCTATCAGGACTTCAGTGATGAACAGCAGCGGCTACTGAAAGAGCGCCGCACTGCGGAGAAAGCCGAGGTTCGCCGATGAGCAGTGAAAACCTGGTCAAGATGGCCAACCAGATTGCCCATTACTTCGACAGCGAACCAGACCGGGCGCTGGCGGTGCAAGGGGTGCGGCAGCATTTGCAGAGCTTCTGGACGCCGGCGATGCGCCGGCAGCTGGCGGAATGGTGCGAGGCCCATGCGGGGGAGGGGCTTGATCCGAAGGTGCGGGAGGCGTTGGTCTAGACTCCCGGGCGGCAACGGAACCTTGGGGCGGGTTTGCCGGCGAATGTGGCGTTGAAATCAATGACGCATTCGCGGGTGAACCCGCTCCTACAAGGGGCCTGCATATTGCCTACTCAGCCGCGGGCCAGCTCCGCCAGGTGGGCGATGGCTTCCTCGCTCTTGAGCACCAGCACATCACCCTGCAGCGCATCCAGCACCACTTCCGAGGTATTACCAATCAACGCCCCGGAAATGCCCGTGCGGCACACCGTGCCCATCACCGTCACCACGGCATCGAGCTTCTGTTCGGTATGTGGAATCAACACATCCGCTGGCCCTTCGGCCACATGCAGGCATTCTTCCCTGATGCCGTATTCAGCCTGGAACGCGCTGCACGCTTCACGGTAGCGCTTTTCGATCGTATCGCTCAGCTGGAACGCCGGGTCCGACGCTGACAGCATCGGCGACGGGTGGGCACTGATGACGTGCAGTTCTCCCTTGGCCAGTTTGGCAATCTCGAAGCCGTGGTCGATGATGCTGGCATGCAGGCGGCGGTGGTCTTCGTCCTGGTTGCCCACGTCCACCGCCGCCAGGATCTTGCCCCCGGTCCATGGCCGCTCGCTCTTGACCATCAGCACCGCACACGGACATTGGCGCAGCAGCTTCCAGTCGCTGGGGGTGAGCAGGGCCTTTTTCAGCGGATTGTCCGGGCGGTGGTCCTTGATCACCAGTTCGCAGCCTTCGGCCTGCTGTACATGGATGATGGTGTCGTGCAGGTTGTCGCGCCAGCCCTCTTCATGGCTGACATTGTCGAAGCCGTCATCATGCAACTGGCTGCTCAGCAGGCTCAGCAGCGCACTGTGATCATGCCGTTTGTCGCACATCAGCAGGTGCAGGCGCGCGCCGGTGATGCCGGCAATCAGCTTGGCCCGAGTAAGCGCCCGGCTGTGGGCGTGCGCGGGGTCGAGGACGACGAGGATGCTGCGGACGGCTTGCATGGGCGTAAACTCCCTTCGATGATGGCGACCAGTGCCTGACTATAGTCGGCGCTTTCACCTCCAGCGCTTGATGTACATCAAGCATAGTCACTGGCGTCGCCAGCCGCCGCCGGTATAATCGCCGACCCTGCCTGTTCTGTGTGGTTGCACGCTTATGTCCCTGATCCCCGAAATCGACGCCTTTCTTGGCTGCCCGACGCCAGATGCCTGGATCGAAGCGGCGCTCGCCGACCAGGAAACCCTGCTGATCGACCACAAGAACTGCGAGTTCAAGGCCGCCAGCACGGCCTTGAGCCTGATCGCCAAGTACAACACTCACCTGGATCTGATCAACATGATGTCGCGCCTGGCCCGCGAGGAGCTGGTGCACCACGAACAGGTGTTACGCCTCATGAAACGCCGCGGTGTGCCGTTGCGTCCGGTGTCGGCAGGGCGTTATGCGTCGGGGTTGCGCCGGCTGGTGCGCGCCCACGAGCCGGTCAAGCTGGTGGATACGCTGGTGGTGGGGGCGTTCATCGAGGCGCGCAGTTGCGAACGTTTTGCCGCGCTGGTGCCGCATCTGGATGAAGAGCTGGGCCGCTTCTACCACGGGCTGCTGAAAAGCGAAGCGCGCCACTACCAGGGCTACCTGAAACTGGCGCACAACTACGGTGATGAAGCGGACATCGCTCGCCGCGTCGAGCTGGTACGCGCGGCGGAAATGGAGCTGATCCAGTCACCAGATCAGGAGCTGCGCTTCCACAGCGGCATCCCGCAGGCTTTGGCCGCCTGATGGGCACCAGGCGGCGCAGGCCTTAACTGCGCCGGCCCAGTAGCAGGCCTACCGCCAGCCCGAGGCCGGCAGAAATAGCAACAGTCTGCCAGGGGTGGCCGCCGATGTAGTCCTGGGTGGCGTCCACCACCGGTTGCGCCTTGCTGCGCACGTTGCTGGCCGCCTGGCGAGCCTGACGAAGTTTCAGGCTTACCTGGGCGCGCAGGGTCTCGGCTTCTTCGCCCACCAGGGCGGCACTGTCGTTCAGCAGTTTTTCCGATTCTTCTATCAGCGATTGCAGTTCGCTGAATACCTGGTCCTTGATCTGATCGCTGTCAGCCAGCGTGGCGTTTTTCCGGGCCATGAACTCGTCCTCGTCAATGGGGGTGTGAACAATGGATGCCGCCACGTCGGGAAAGTTGCGGCGGCTTTCCGATGATGGGTTGCCTGGGTGTAAGATAGCGGCCATTTTCAAACCTGCAGGTAACTTCATGAGTTTCAATCTGGCCAACATGAGCTTCGAGGAACGGGCGCAGATCGAGGCAGAGAAGGCTCGGCTGTTCGAGATGTGGCAGAACAACCTGGGCAAAGCCAAGGGCGAAGCCGCCCGGCTGATTGCCGAAAAGCCACGGCGCAAGGGCAAATGGGCCGAGTGGGTGCGCGCCGAACTGGACGGCATGACGCCGCCTGAATACGCCAGCATGGTGCGCAGCGAAGTCAACAAGCTGATGGCCGCAGCCAGCGCCAACCGCTGAGCACACCCGCCCGGCGCTTGTCAGTAGGTGCCCTTGGGCAGGTCCAGCTTGCCTTCATCGGTAAAGCGCACGGTCCCCAGCGGCCCGCCGGCCAGTTTGCCGCGCAGCTTGTAGGGTAGACCTTGCAGCGAATCCAGCTTGCCCAGCCCATAGGCCTGGCGCAGGAAGGAAAACGCCGTGATGCTTACCGGCACCACGATCACCGCTTCGTCGTAGCGGCCAATATGCCCCTGCTGGTCACTGACCCCAGCGGCCAGCGGCTGGCCGTTCACTTCCAGGTTCAAGGCGATGCCGTTGTAATCGATCGGCGCCTCATTGGGGTTTTGCACCCGCATTTTCACCGCCATGCGCAGTTCCAGCTCCTGACCGGGCAGTGGTTCGATGCCGATCACGCTGATGTTCACCGGGTCGCGTGGCTGGAACAGCGCACAGGCCCCCAGGCCACAGGCCAGCAGCAGGACCAGGAACAGGCGGGTGTAGCGGTATAGACGGGCAGTCATGGGCTGTGACCTTGCCGGAGTGGAGCTGGCAGTGTGGCAAATGCGCGTCGGCGTTGAAAGTATCGGTTCATATGAAAGATACTGTTTCTCATTAACGCTCGATAACCTCTCTTACTGGCTGTTCCCCAATCATGCTGACTTCACCCATGTCGGGCCTGCTGGCAAGTTTCCAGGAGCACTACGACGACCTGCTGCAGTTTCTGACACGGCGCATGAGTGACCGCCAGCGCGCGGCCGATGTGGCGCAGGAAACCTACCTGAAGCTGGTGAACATCGACGAGCAGGCGGTGCCGGTGTTGCACGCGCGCAGTTTCATCTTCCGCGTCGCCGGCAACCTGGCGATTGACGCTTTGCGCCGTGAGCAACGCATCGCCGCCAGCCACGACGACAGCGACGGAGCCTGTGAGGTGGCCTGCCCGGCGCCTGCACCCGAGGCGGCGTTGCTGGCCCGCGAGCGTTTGCAGATTCTTGACCAGGCGCTGCTGCAGTTGCCCGACAATGCCCGCCAGGCGCTGTTGCTCAACCGTGTCGAGGGCCTGACCCAGAAGCAGGTCGCTCAACGCCTGGGGGTTTCCGAGAGCATGGTGGCAAAGTATATCGGCCAGGCCTTGCGCCATTGCCGCGGCCGGCTGAAGCAGGCGGGTGTGGCGGCTTCGGTGGTGTTGCTGGTCGCCGCTGTGGCGGGTTGGCAGCAAGCCCCGATACTGCTAGCCGATTACCACACCGCCGTGGGCGAGCGGCAGGTCATTACCCTGACAGATGGCACACGGGTGACGCTGAACAGCGCCAGTGCCTTGAGCGTGGCGTTCAGCGAGCATGAACGGCGTGTGGTACTCGATGCGGGTGAGGCGTTGTTCGAGACCGCCGATGATTCACGTCCGTTTGTGGTCGAAACGGCCGGTGCGCAGGTGCAGGGCAATGCCGCCACCTTCAGCGTGCAGCGAGATGGCCACGTCGTGTTGGCTCGCGGTGAAGCCAAAGTGGGTGAACATGAACTGGCGGTGGCGGCCGATGCCGGCACGCAGATGGCCTGGCAGCGTGGCAAGCTGATCTTCAACGGCAAGCCGCTGGGGCAGGTGCTGGCCGAGCTTGAGCGATACCGGCATGGGCGCATTGTGTTGTCCGACAGCAAGCTGGCTGCGATGGAAGTGAGCGGGGTGTTTGACCTGGATGAACCTGAGGCCCTGTTGCGGACGTTGGAGCAACGGTATGGCCTGAAGGTGACTTACCTGCCGTGGTTGGCCGTGGTGCATTGATCAGCCTGTGCCGGCCCCTTAGCGGCAAGCCCGATCCTGCACAGTTCGCACAATCTTCAGGCGGGCGCAGTCGTAGGAGCGGGCTTGCCCGCGAAGAGGCCGGACAGAAATAAAAATATTTTCCATTTGGCACTGCAAGTTCCTGCAAGCCAGATCGTCGTAGTGAGACTGATCAGCAACCCATTCTCATTTACGACTTGTCAGGAAGCTCATTCGTGCCTCTGATGCTCAAGCCCTTGCACCGCCGTCGCGGTTCTTTTCACCATGCCTTGATGTCTTGCAGTGCCGTGGCCCTGCTGCTCGGCCCCCTGCACGCAGGGGCCGCGACGACTGCCGAACAGACCCAGATGCAGGCTCGCCAGGTCCAGCTCGACCTGCCAGCCCAACCGCTGGACCAGGCGCTGACCACCTTCGCCGACCAGGCCGGCCTGCACCTGCTGTACACCACAGGCGATGTCGCCGGCCAGGTCAGCCCGGCGTTGCAGGGCAACTACAGTGTCGAGCAGGCCCTGCAGCAGTTGCTGGCCGGCAGCGGCATGAGCTGGCAGTTCAGCGAGGCTCGCACCGTCACCCTGCGCAAGGCCGAGGCCGCGCCGCAGGCGGTCAACCTCAAGCCGATCGAAGTCAGCGTAGCCTCGCGCACCAGCACCGCCATCAGCGAAATCCCCGGGACCGTCTGGGTAGTGGACCAGCAGCAATTGCGCGAGCAGATCGACAGCGGCGTCAGCCTGAAGGAAGCCATCGGCAAGCTGGTGCCGGGCCTTGACCTGGCGCCGGAAGGGCGCACCAATTACGGCCAGAACATGCGTGGGCGCAACGTGCTGGTGATGATCGACGGGGTCAGCCAGAACAGCTCCCGCGGCCTGTCGCGCCAGTTCGACAGCATTTCGCCGTTCAACGTCGAGCGCGTCGAAGTGCTGTCTGGCGCCAGCGCCATCTACGGCGGTGGCGCCACCGGCGGCATCATCAACATCGTGACCAAGAAGGGCGAGCCTGGCCCGGCGCGCTTCGAAACCCAGTTGGGGGCCAGCAGCGGTTTCAACAACAGCGACGACCTGGCCACCCGCTTCGCCCAGTCCGTCAGCGGTGGTAACGAGCGGGTCAATGCCCGGTTGGGCGTTTCCGGTGAGCAGAACGAAGCCTTCTACGATGGTGCTGGCGACCAGATCTTCATCGACAACACCCAGACCGACCTGCAGTACAATCGCACCATCGACGTACTCGGTACCTTGGGCCTGCAACTGAACGACCAGCAGAGCCTCGACCTGTTGGCCCAGTACTACGACTCGGGCAACCACGGCAGCACGGGTATCTACTTCCCCAACCTGAACTACAACGCGCCATCCGACCTGGAAGACGCCGAACTGCGCAGCGGTTATTCATCGGACCTGGAGCCGCGTACGCGGCGCTTGCTGCTCAACGCCAATTACCACCACACCGACGTGCTGGGCCAGGACTTCTACCTGCAGGCTTCGTACCGCAAGGAAGACGACAACTTCTACCCGTTCCCGTACTACAACCGTGCCACGCCCACCGGCTCGCGCGGGGTGTACTTTGCCGCCTCGCAGCAGAACTTCGAAGTCACCAGCCTCAAGGGCCTGTTTGCCAAACAGTGGGATACGCTGAAGCTGACCTACGGCGTTGACCTGGACCGCGAGCGCTTCAACGCCGAGCAGACCACCTTCAACGCCCAGACCTCGTCCGAGTCGGGTGGCCTGGAGCTGGAAAAAGACAGCAAGGCCGACCGCTACCCCAGCTACCGGGTGGATGGTGTGTCGGTGTATGCCCAGCTGGACTGGCATGCCACCGACAACCTGACATTGTCCGGTGGTGCCCGGCGGCAGCAGATGGACGTGGATGTCAGCGACTTCAAGGGTGTGCCAGGTGGCAGTAACGACTATCAGGTCAACCTGTTCAACGTCGGTGCCATCTACGACTTCAAGAACGGCCACCAGGTGTGGAGCAACTATGGCGAAGGCTTCGACCTGCCTGACCCGGCCAAGTACTACGGCAAGCCGGGCCTGAGCGTGGCCGATAACCCGTTGGCCGGTATCAAGAGCCGCCAGGTGGAATTGGGCTGGCGCTATGCCGACCTGGATTGGGATGCGCAGGCAGCGCTGTACTACATCTGGTCGGACAAGATCATCAACGTCGATTCGCAAACGCTGACCATCGACGTGGAAGAGCAGAAAAGCCGCGACTTCGGCTTTGAAGGTGCACTGACCCGGCACTTCCAGACCGGCTGGGAAGCTGGCGGCACATTGCACATGACACGCTCCGAGGAAGAGGCCGAGGACGGCGGCTGGATCAAGCGCGATGCCCGTTATGCCTCGTTGTCCAAGGCCACTGCGTTCGTCGGCTGGAAGGGCGATGGCCGCAGTGCACGCTTGCAGGCCAACCATGCCTTCAGCCTGAAGGACGATGCCGATCACGAGATTGACGGCTACACCACCTTCGACCTGCTGGGCAGCCAGGACACCGGTTTCGGCACCTTCAGTGCCGGTATCCAGAACCTGCTGGACAAGCAGTACAGCACGGTATGGGGACAGCGTGCGACGTTGTTCTATTCGCCGACCTACGGGCCGGCGTATCTGTATGACTACCAGGGGCGTGGGCGTACCTACACGCTGAGCTGGAGCATGGCTTACTGATTGTGGTGGCCTGAACGGGCCGGTTCAGGCAAACGCCGCCAGCAAATCCTGCGCAAATACATGGGCTGCCTCGCCAACCCCCTGTGCCCGGTGCCGGGCCAGGGTGAACGGCACCGCAAAATCAAGCTCAGGGTCCAGCGCCCATAACAGCCCCTCGGCCTCCCAGGCCTGTGCACAATGGCATGGCAAGTAGCCAATATGCTGCCCAGACAGAATGAACGTCAGCACGCTTTCGATCTGCTCCGCCACTGCCGTGCTGCGTCTGCTCTGGAACGGTTCGCCCCCTTTGAGAAAACGGTACGGATGGCGCACCTGGTCCATGTCCAGCAACCGCTCAAGCCCAACATCCGTTTCGCCGTACAGCACATGCCCCCTGCCGCAATACAGCCGCTGTCGTTCCGCGAACAAGGGCTGGTAATCAAAGGCCGCCTGGTTGCCGGAAAAATAGCTGATGGCATAGTCCAGCCGCTGTTCCAGCAACAGCCGTTCCAGCTCCGCCGGCGGTGCACTGACAAGCTCCAGTTGCACCGATTCCTCTCGCCTGCGAAATGCCGCAATGGCCGCCGCCAGTTTCAGGCTCACCGCCTTGTCCTGATTTTCCGCCATGCCTATGCGCACAGTCCCCAGCAGCCGCCCGGCAACGCCGTTGACCTGCTGGCGAAACTGCTCGATGTTCAGCAGTAGCCCACGCGCCGCCTCCAATAGCAATTCACCTTTTTCCGTCAGGCGAAAACCACCCTTGCCACGGCTGCACAGGCGGTAACCCAAGCGTGCCTCCAGTTGCGCCATGCGCTGGCTGATGGTGGGCTGGCTCAGGCCCAGCACGCCTTGAGCGGCGCTGAAGCCACCCGCCTCGACTACAGTGACGAACAGCCGCAGCAGGTGCAGGTCGGGGTCGTGCACTTGTCCAAGCATTACATTGCTCCTGATGAATGTCAGCTTTGCAAACTTGCCATTGGTGCAATGTAACCCGGCTGGCATGCTCGCGGCATCCACCCATTTACCGAGGTGTCCGCCATGCGTCGATCGTTGTGCCTTTTGTCTCTGGTTCTGGCCCTGCCGCTGCAGGCCGAAGAAAAGGTCGTCAACCTCTATAGCTGGGCCGATTACGTCGCCCCGCAAACCCTGCAGCGCTTCGAACAGGAAACGGGCTACAAGGTGCGGTACGACACCTTTGACACCCCCGAAGTGCTGGAAACCAAGCTGTTGACCGGTGGTAGCGGCTACGACGTGGTGGTGCCGTCATCCACCGTGCTGGCCCGAGCGCTCAAGGCCAATGCCCTGCAACCGCTGGACGCTCAGGCCATGCCTGGTTATGGCAACCTCGACAAGGACCTGCTGGGCAAACTGGCCGAGGTTGACCCCGGCAACCGCCATGCTGTGCCGTACACCTGGGGCACGCTGGGCCTGGGGGTAAATGTGGAGGCAGTACGCCAGCGCCTTGGCGATGTACCGCTGGACAGCCTCGACCTGTTGTTCAAGCCCGAGTACGCCACCCGCCTGAAGGGTTGCGGCATCGCTTTGCCTGACTCGCCCCAGGAGGTGATCGGCGTAGCCCTGAACTACCTGGGCAAGGACCCTTACAGCCAGAACAAGGATGACCTGGCTGCCGCGCAGAACCTGCTCAGCCAGCTGCAGCCGTCGATCAGCTACGTTGCCAACGGCCGGCAGATCAACGACCTGGCCAATGGCAGCGTGTGCCTGGCATTGACCTACAACGGTGATGCCGCGATGGCCGCCGACCAGGCCCGGCGTGCCGGCAAGCCGTTCGAGGTGATCTACCGCATCCCCCGCGAAGGCACGCTGGTATGGCAGGACAACCTGGTCATCCCCAAGGACGCCCCGCACCCCGAGGCCGCACGGGCGTTCATCGCCTTCATGCTCAAGCCAGAGTCGGTGGCAGCGCTGACCAACACGCTGTTCTTCGCCAATGCCAACCAGGCTGCCACGCCGCTGGTGGACGAAGCGGTGCGCAACGACCCGGATATCTATCCGTCGGCCGAGGTGCGTCAGCGCCTGTATGCCGACCGCAGCATGGCCTTGGCCGACCTGCGCCAACGCAACCGTCTGTGGACCGCCTTCCGCAGCCGGCAGTAGCCCATGACAATCTAGGAGCCCGACCGTGGACCAAGCCGCAAGCAATGACCAGGCCATGACCCGCGATAGCCTGTATGGTACCGCCGCAGAAAGCACCTACGCCGGTGTTGTCAGTTTCTCCCGCCGCCGCTACAGCCGCGACTTGCGCGGTGTGGATGTGGTGGTCAGCGGTGTGCCGTTCGACACGGCCACCAGTAACCGCCCCGGCGCGCGCTTCGGCCCGCGGGCGATCCGCGCGGCCTCGGTCCAGCAGGCCTGGGCCCGCCATTGGCCGTGGGCGTTCGACCCGTTCGACCACCTGGCGGTCATCGACTATGGCGACTGTCCCTTCGACAGCGGCACGCCGCAGTCGGTACCGGACAGCATCGAGGCCCATGCCGAGCACATTCTGCAGGCGGGTTGCGCCATGCTGACCCTTGGTGGCGACCACTTCATCAGCTACCCGCTGCTCGAGGCTCACGCCCGCCGCCATGGCCCGCTGGCGCTGATCCATTTCGATGCGCACAGTGACACCTGGCCGGACGAGGCGGGCAAGCGCATCGACCACGGCACCATGTTCTGGCATGCCGCCCGCGAAGGCCTGGTTGACCCCGCCCACTCGGTGCAGATTGGCCTGCGCACGACCAATGACGACAGCCAGGGCTTTGCCATTCTCGACGCCAGGCAAGTGCACCGCCAGGGCACAGAGGCGGTGATTGCAGCGATTCGCCAGCGGGTGGGCGAGCGGCCGGTGTACTTGACCTTCGACATCGACTGCCTCGATCCGGCCTACGCGCCCGGTACCGGAACGCCGGTGTGTGGCGGGCTGAGCACGGTGCAGGCGCTGGAGATTCTGGGTGGGCTGCGTGGCATCAACCTGGTAGGCATGGACTTGGTGGAAGTGGCGCCAGCCTATGACCATGCCGATATCACCGCGTTGGCCGGGGCAACCCTGGCCATGGAGATGCTGTGCCTGTATGCGGCGCGGCACAAGGTGGACAACGGCCAGTAGATTTTGCGGCCATTCGCGGGCAAGCCCGCTCCCACACGTGTCTCACAGGGCCAGAAATCTGTGGGTGACCGTGGAGCGGGCGCGCCCGCGAATGGCTGCAAAGCAGCCCTCCGAGGCCCATACTGAAACATCAGGAATCATCTCCACCCGCATTCACACTTTTGCCGCGAACCCCTCGCGCCTTAGGCTATCAAACCCACCAGGCGCGGCATTTTCGTACAGGAGGTGAAGCATGACCCCGACATTGCCCATCCTGGCCCTCGGCCTGGCCTTGTGCCTGCCCGCGCACGCGGCTGCGCAGCAGCCCGTGCAACGTGCTGCCGGCAACAACAACCCTTACAACAGCCCGATCCAGCGGGCCAACCCCAACAGCCGTCAAGGCAGCATGCCGGCTGCGCCACCGGTACGTGGCCCGTCCACCGACCCGTACCAGCGCCCACCCACCCTGGACAACCGCGGCATCGATAACGGCGACAACCTGCGTCGTCAGCAGCAAACACCGAACCTGGAACCCACCCGGCCACCGCGCGACAACCCACGTGCGCCTTAAGCCCACTTGAAAGGAATCCGGCATGCTTCGAGCACACTGGCTAGCCACCCTGACCGCCGCTGCGCTACTGCCACTGTGGGCGCATGCAGCGGCCGAACAGCGGTTCCCCAGCGAAGAAGGCACCTTGATCGTCGACACGCTTGCCGATGGCCTGCGCAACCCCTGGGCCCTGGCCTTCCTGCCCGGTGGCAAGGACATGCTGGTGACCGAGCGCGCCGGCAACCTGCGGCTGGTCAATGCCGAAGGCAAGGTTGGCCCGTCGATCAGCGGTGTACCGAAGGTCTGGGCCGAAGGCCAGGGCGGCTTGCTGGATGTGGCGCTGTCACCGGAGTTCGGCAAGGACCGCACCGTCTACCTGTCCTACGCCGAGGAGGGCAGTGACGGCAAGGCCGGTACTGCAGTCGGCCGCGGGCAGCTGTCCGAAGACCGCGCCCGGCTGGAGAATTTCACCGTGATCTTCCGCCAGCAGCCCAAGCTGTCGGTGGGTAACCACTTCGGCTCGCGGCTGGTGTTCGACCGCGACGGCTACCTGTTCATCGCCCTGGGCGAGAACAACCAACGTCCCACTGCCCAGGACCTGGACAAGTTGCAAGGCAAGGTCGTGCGTATTCTGCCGGACGGCGAAGTGCCCAAAGACAACCCCTTCGTCGGCAAGGACAACGTGCGCCCGGAGATCTGGTCGTA
This sequence comes from Pseudomonas sp. TYF_14, assembly GCF_043105275.1. Taxonomy (NCBI): domain Bacteria; kingdom Pseudomonadati; phylum Pseudomonadota; class Gammaproteobacteria; order Pseudomonadales; family Pseudomonadaceae; genus Pseudomonas; species Pseudomonas sp. TYF_14. Next base: position 24,272 of record NZ_JBICLK010000097.1, on the reverse strand, counting down.
CGGCCACCGTAATCAGCAAGGCGCCGCGCTCAACCCCTGGACCGGCCAACTATGGACCCACGAACACGGCCCGCGCGGAGGGGATGAAATCAACATCCCAAAGCCTGGCAAGAATTATGGTTGGCCGATTGCGACCCACGGCATCAACTACTCGTTGCTGTCCATCCCCGAGGCCAAGGGCGAGCATGTGGACGGCATGGTCGACCCGCACCATGTATGGGAAAAGTCACCGGGTATCAGCGGTATGGCTTTCTACGACAGCCCAACGTTCAAGGCCTGGGACCACAATCTGTTCATAGGGGCGCTGGCCACGCAGGAATTGATCCGCTTGCAACTGGATGGCGACAAGGTGGTGCACGAAGAGCGGTTGCTCGGTGACCTGAAGGCGCGTATCCGTGATGTGCGGGTGGGGCCAGATGGTTACCTGTATGTACTGACCGATGACAAGGATGGCGCGCTACTCAAGGTCGGCCTGGCCGACTGACGCGCGCCTGCACCGAGGGTGACAGTCGGGTAGAATGCGGCATGGCCCTCGACCCCCAAACCCTCTACCAGCAAGCCCTGAGCACTCGGGGCTACGTTGCTGACCCTGCCCAGGCCCGCGTCGTCGAGGCCTTGCAAGCCTGCTTCCAGTCCCTTGAGCAGGGCCGCCCCACCCAGGGCCTCTACCTCTGGGGCCCGGTCGGGCGCGGCAAGACCTGGCTGATGGACCAGTTCCACCAGTGTCTGCGCATACCGAGCCGGCGCCAGCACTTTCATCACTTCATGGCCTGGGTGCATCAACGCCTGTTTCAGCTCAACGGCACCGCCGACCCGCTGCTCGCCCTGGCGGGGGAGCTGGCGCGGCAGATCCGCGTGCTGTGCTTCGATGAATTGTTCGTCAGCGACATCGGTGATGCGATCATCCTCGGCCGCTTGTTCCAGGTATTGTTCGATCAGGGCGTGGTGATCGTCGCCACCTCCAACCAGCCACCCGAGCAACTCTACCGCGATGGCTTCAACCGCGAGCGGTTCCTGCCAGCCATCGCCGCCATTGGTCGTCACATGCAGGTATTGCCGGTAGCAGGCGAGCAGGATCACCGCCTGCACCCCGGTGAGGCGCGGCAGCGCTATTGGGTAGCCGAGGCGGGGCAGGCCAGCCAGTTGGGCGAGGTGTTTCGCCAGCTCAGCCCGGAAGATGCCGGCACTGATCAGCCCTTGGGTATTGGCTCAAGGCACATTCACGTCGTGCGGCGCAGTGAGCAGGCTATCTGGTGCCGTTTCACCGATCTGTGCGATCAACCCTTGGCGGCCATGGAGTTCATGGCCTTGTGCGACCGTTTTCCCTCGATTCTGGTATCCGGCATTCCGGCGCTGGGCGGGGAGCAGCGGGCGGGGCGTATTGCCCGTGGCACCGAAGATGGCGCGGCGAGGGTAGTGGCGGGCGACCGTGAACTGCCTGCGCTGTCGCCCAAGGACGATGCGGTTCGCCGCTTCATTGCCCTGGTCGACGAATGCTATGACCGCCGGGTGGCGTTGTACCTGGAGGCACAGGTGCCGCTCGATGCCCTCTACACTCAAGGGTATCTGGCGTTCCCGTACCAGCGCACCCTGAGCCGGCTACGGGAGATGCAACTGCAACGCTTCGCCTGAAAAGGAGCCGACCATGCAGCCGTTATCGCATTATCTGCTGACCCAGGCCTATAACAATGGCTGGGCCAATCACCGCCTGTACAAGGCCTGCCTGCAACTGACCCAGGACGAGTTCGTCGCCCCGCGTTGCAGCTTCTTCCCGTCGATCAAGGCCACCCTCAACCATTTGCTGACGGTGGATTGGTTCTACCTGCATATGCTCGAGTGCGAGCAGCGCGGCGAGCAGCCCGATGCCGACGGCGAACGCTTTTTCGACCCGGAACAGCCGTTTGCCACCTGCACCGACCTGCATGCCGAGCAGGCCCAGGCTGACCACCGTTTGATCGCCTACTGCCGGGGGCTGAGTGATGGCGACCTTGGCCGCTATGTGAGCGTCGTTCGGCCCGATCGGGTGCAGCGCGAGCAGCGGCTGCGTTTGCTGGCGCATCTGTTCGAACATCAGGTGCATCACCGTGGGCAGGTGCACGCGATGCTCAGTGATACAGCGGTCAGGCCACCACAGCTGGATGAGTTTTTCTGCGAGGAAGAGGCCGAGTTGCGGGCGGGCGACTTTGCCGAGCTGGGCTGGACGGAAGAGCAGGTCTGGAAAGTGTAATGGCACCCTGTGGCAGCAGCGGTCTTGTGCAAAGTACAAAAGCGTACGCTGCCACAGGGGCCAATCCTTGGCTCACTTGCCCAGCCATTCGACCAGGGTGCGATTGAACCGCACCGGTTCCTCGATTTGCGGCGCGTGCCCCATGCCTTCGAACGTGATCAGCTCACCTTTGGGTATCAGCTTGGCCACCTGCGGCCCCAGTTCTGCATAGTTGCCCAACCTGGCCTTTACCTCCGGCGGCGCGATATCGCTGCCGATGGCCGTGGTGTCCTTGTCGCCGATCAGCAGCAGGGTCGGCATCTGCAGGTGCTTGAATTCGTGGTACACCGGCTGGGTGAAGATCATGTCGTAGATCAGCGCCGAGTTCCACGCCACCGCTTCATGCCCCGGCCCTTTGTTCAAGCCCACCAGCATCTGCACCCAGCGTTCGTACTCAGGCTTCCAGCGCCCGGCGTAATAGGTTTTGCGTTCATATGCACGTACGCCTTCGGCATCCAGTTTGAGTTCGCGGGCATACCACTGGTCCACGGTGCGGTAGGGCACCCCCAGGGCTTTCCAGTCTTCCAGACCGATCGGGTTGACCATTGCCAGGCGTTCCACCTGCTGGGGGTACATCAGCGCATAGCGGGTGGCGAGCATGCCGCCGGTGGAGTGGCCGAGCACAATGGTTTGCTTCACACCCAGCTGTTCGAGCAGGGCATGGGTGTTGTCGGCCAGTTGTTGAAAGCTGTACTGGTAATGCGCCGGTTTGCTCGACGTACAGAAGCCGACCTGGTCGGGCGCGATGACCCGGTAGCCGGCCTTGCTCAGGGCGTCGATGGTGGTTTCCCAGGTGGCGGCGCAGAAGTTCTTGCCGTGCATCAGCACCACGTTGTGGCCGTTGGCCTGGCCTTGGGCGGGCACGTCCATGTAGCCCATCTGCAGGGCCTGGCCCTGGGACTTGAAGTCGAAATGCTTGAGGGGGTGCGGGTAGCTGAAGCCTTCGAGCTGGGGGCCGTAGGTAGGCGACTCGGCAGCGATGGCCGAACTGCTGGCAAGGCAGGCCAGGGCAAGGGCGGTTGCGCGCAGCATGGGGGCACTCCGTGTAGGGCCGGGTTGAATGGGGCGACTGTAACAGGCAGTGGACCACGCGAAACCTGAAAGGTGTTACCAGGCGTGAAACCAGCCCAGGGTAATCATCGCAAGCACCGCATAGCGGCCAGCCTTGGCCAGGGTCACCAGCAACAGGAAGCGCCAGAATGGCTCACGCATTATCCCGGCGATCAGCGTAAGCGGGTCGCCGATCACCGGCATCCAGCTGAGCAGCAGCGACCATTGCCCCCAGCGTTGGTAGCGCTGCTGCGCACGCGCCAGTTGGGCAGCGCTGAAAGGGAACCAGCGCTTGTCGCGCAGGTGCTCGATGGCCCGGCCCAGCAGCCAGTTGACCACCGAGCCGAGCACGTTGCCCAGGGTGGCTACCAACAGCAGGGTCGCCCAGGCCTCGGGCTGGCGCAGCAACAGGCCGACCAGCACAGCCTCCGATTGCAGCGGTAGCAGGGTGGCGGCACCAAAGGCGCTGAGAAACAGCGCCCCTAGGCTGAGCATCAGTAGTTGGCGACCACGGTGTCCTGGCCATCCTGGGTCACCCCGATGACCTGGTAGGCATCCTTGTGGTCACCCATCTCCATGCCGGGCGAGCCCATGGGCATGCCCGGCACCGCCAGGCCCTTGAGGTCGTTGCGTTTGGCCAGCAGGCGCACCTGCTCGGCCGGCACGTGGCCTTCGACGAACTTGCCGCCGATCACCCCGGTGTGGCACGACGCAAGGCGTGGCGCCACGCCGAGGCGTTGCTTGACGGCGCTCATGTTTGGCTCGACGTGGTCGTTGACGGTAAAACCATTGTCACGCAGGTGGCTGATCCAGGCCTTGCAGCAGCCGCAGTTGGGGTCGCGGTAGACGTCGATGGTCTCGGCGGCCTGGGCCAGGCCGGTGACGGCCAGCAGGCTCAGGGTCAGCAGGTGTTTGCGCAGCATGGTGAAGCACTCCTTTAAAAACGCAGGCGGATACCGGCGACCAGGCGGGTCTGGCCCAGATCTTCGCCGTCTTCTCGGGCCTGGTTGGCACGCGAGCCGTGCAGGCGGTTGAAACTGAGCCCGACGTAGGGGGCGAAGCCGCGCGTGATTTCGTAGCGCAGGCGCAGGCCCACCTCGCTGTCGGCCAGCCCCGCACCTTGTTCGCGCCCGGCGTCGTTGCGCCCGTAGAGGTTGGCCTCCAGGGTCGGCTCCAGTATCCAGCGGTTGGTCAGCAGCATAGCGTAAGCGGCTTCCAGGCGCAGCGCCGTCTGTTGCCGCTCGCCTGCATAGGCGGTGGCTTGCAGCTCCAGGCCGTACAGCGGTGTGCCCTGGATGCCGAAGGCGGCCCAGGTTTGGCCACTGGCAGGCTTGAAGTCCTGGCGTGCACCGGCCACCAGTTCCCACCACGGGCTCACGGCATGGCCCCACAGCGCCTGTAGCTCGGCCTTGTGGGTCTTGCCCTGTTCGCGTTCGCCTTCGGTGCGCAGCCACAAGCGGTCGATATCGCCACCGACCCAAGCGGTGGCGTTCCAGTTCAGGGCACTGCTGCTCTCGAAGTTCTGGTATTCGAGCTTGTCCACGATCACTGTCCAGTTCAGCGCCCGGTCATGCGCCTGGTGCCCTGGCAATGGCGGGAAGGCGGCGCGGCGGTCGGCGTCGGTGATGACAGGCAGGGGCGTGCGAGGTTGGCTGGGGGAAGGCTGGTCGTGGCCCATGCTTTCATGGTTCATGGGCATGGCCTGATGGCCCATCTGGCCGTGGTTCGTGTGTTCGGAACCAGCGGCCATCGCCCGTTCACTGGCGAGCAAGGTCAGCAGCGCCACGCCTGCCACGAAGCTGCGGTTGCGGGTGTCATTCATCGACGCGTACCTCGCGGAGCATGCCGGTCTCCATGTGGTAGAGCAAGTGGCAGTGGTAGGCCCAGCGGCCCAGCGCGTCGGCGGTCACCCGGTAGGTGCGTCGGCTGCCGGGCGGGATATCGACGGTGTGCTTGCGCACCAGGAACTGGCCATGCTCGTCTTCCAGGTCGCTCCACATGCCGTGCAGGTGGATGGGGTGGGTCATCATGGTGTCGTTGACCAGGGTGATGCGCACGCGCTCACCGTAGGTCAGCCGCAGCGGTTCGGCGTCGCTGAACTTGATGCCGTCGAACGACCAGGCGAAGCGCTCCATATGGCCGGTCAGGTGCAGCTCGATGTCACGCGATGGCGGGCGACCGTCCGGGTCGGGGTAGGGGCTGCGCAGGTCGGCGTAGGTCAGCACGCGGCGACCATTGTCACGCAGGCCTATGCCAGGATCGGCCAGGTTGGGGCGCGGTGCCATGGTCTGCATGTCCACCAGCGGGTTGTCGGTTTCACTGATCGGGTGTTGCTGCATGGCCGACATGGCGGCGTGGTCCATACCGGCCATGCTGCCGTGGTTCATGCCCTGCGGATTTCTGTGGTCCATGCCCGCCATGGCATCCATGCCGCCGTGGCCCATGTCTTCCATGCTCAGCACCGGGCGCGGGTCGGGGGCAGGCACCGGCGCCTGCAGCCCGGCCGCACGGGCCAGGGTACCGCGGGCAAAGCCGGTGCGGTCCATGCTCTGGGCGAACAGGGTGTAGGCGGGTTGGTCACCCACGGTCACCAGCACGTCGTAGGTCTCTGCCACGGCAATGCGCAGTTCATCCACGCTCACAGGGGTTACCGGCAAGCCGTCGGCGGCGATCACCGTCAGCTTCAGCCCGGGGATGCGGAAGTCGAAGTAGGTCATGGCTGAGGCATTGATCAGCCGCAGGCGCACGGTTTCGCCTGGCTGGAACAGGCAGGTGAAGTTGCCTTGTGGTGGTTGGCCGTTGAGCAGGTAGGTGTAGGTGGCGGCGCTGATATCGGCGAGGTCGGTTGGGCTCATGCGCATGCGCGCCCAGGCCGTGCGTTCGGCGACGGTGGCGCTCCAGCCGTTTTCGGCCACGTCATCGATGAAGTCGCCAACCGTGCGCTTGTGGAAGTTGTACGCGTCGGACTGCGTCTTCAGCGTCGCCATCAGGTGTTCCGGTGCCTGGTCTGACCAGTCGCTGAACAGCAGCACATGGTCGCGCTGGTAGCGGTGCGTTTCGGGCTCGCGTGGCTCGATCACGATCGCCCCGTATACCCCGGCTTGCTCCTGTAGCCCCGAATGGCTGTGGTACCAGTAGGTGCCGCTCTGGCGCAGGGTGAACTGGTACAGGTAGTCGCCTCCGGGCTCGATGCCAGCGAAGCTCAGGCCAGGCACGCCGTCCATGTTGGCCGGCAGGATGATGCCGTGCCAGTGGATCGAAGTGTCCTGCGCCAGTCGGTTGCGCACGCGCAACGTCACGGTGTCACCTTCGCGCCAGCGCAGCAGTGGGCCGGGCAGGCTGTTGTTGACGGTCAGTGCGGTACGCGGTCGGCCTGTGATGTTGACCGGAGTCTGGCCAATGAACAGCTCGAAATGCTGGCCGGCCAGGTCTCGGCCTTCAGCGGCCTGGACCAGCGGGCGCCACAGACCCAGGCCCGCCAGCGTGCTGGCGGCGCCCAGGCCTTTGACAAACGTACGGCGGGAGGGGTTGCGCAACATGGCGTGGCCTCATGCGGAAGAGCCACGATGTTCGCTGCCGCCTGCTGTCAGGTAGCTGAGGTGCACATTACAGTGCTGTCAGTTTGCTGCTTCGTCGATGCGCAGGTCGCGCATCAGCAGGCCGTAGTCGAGGGCAACCTGTTCCGGGATCGGCAGATACACCACATGGCCATCGCCCGGTGCGACCTCGATGGCGTGCTGCTGGCGGTTGCACAGGCGGTGCAGGTCGAAGTGGTAGTTACCGCGCGGGGTCATCAGCTCCAGATGGTCGCCCACGGCGAAGCGGTTCTTCACCTTGACCTCGGCCAGGCCGTCGACGCGCACGCCAGTCAGTTCGCCTACGAATTGCTGGCGCTCGGACACCGAGTTGCCGCGCTGGTAGTTCTGGTACTCGTCGTGCACGTGGCGGCGCAGGAAACCTTCGGTGTAACCGCGTTGCGCCAGGGATTCGAGGTTGCCCATCAGGGCGCGGTCGAATGGTCGCCCGGCCACCGCGTCGTCGATCGCCTGGCGATACGACTGTACCGCGCGGGCACAGTAGAAGTGCGATTTGGTGCGGCCCTCGATCTTCAGCGAATGCACGCCCATCAAGGCCAGGCGCTCGACGTGCTGGATGGCGCGCAGGTCCTTGGCATTCATGATGTAGGTGCCGTGTTCATCCTCGAACGCCGGCATTTCAGTGCCGGGGCGGTTGCTTTCCTGCAGCAGGAACACTTGGTCGGTGGGGGCACCCAGGCCCAGGGTGGGTTGAACATGGCGCACAATGTCACCGGTGGCGTTCTCGGTGGCCGGCGTGGCGTCGTACTTCCAGCGGCAGGCATTGGTGCAGGTGCCCTGGTTGGCGTCACGCTTGTTGAGGTAGCCCGACAGCAGGCAACGGCCGGAATAGGCCATGCACAGGGCGCCGTGCACGAACACTTCCAGTTCCATGCCCGGCACCTGCTGGCGGATTTCCTCGATTTCGTCCAGCGACAGCTCCCGCGACAGGATCACCCGGCTCAGGCCAAGTTGCTGCCAGAACTGCACGCTGGCCCAGTTGACGGTGTTGGCCTGCACCGACAGGTGCACCGGCATCTGTGGGAAGTGCTGGCGCACCAGCATGATCAGGCCGGGGTCGGACATGATCAGCGCGTCCGGCGCCATCTCGATCACGGGTGCCAGGTCCTTGAGGAAGGTCTTGAGCTTGGCATTGTGCGGGGCGATGTTGACCACCACGTAGAAGCGCTTGCCCAAGGCGTGCGCCTCCTCGATCCCCAGTGCCAGGTTGGCATGATCGAACTCGTTGTTGCGCACCCGCAAGCTGTAACGCGGCTGGCCGGCGTAGACCGCATCGGCGCCGTAGGCAAACGCGTAGCGCATGGTCTTGAGGGTGCCGGCGGGGGCCAGCAGTTCGGGCTTGGCAGTAGGGTTCATGTGCGCACCGGGGCAAAAGGCGGGGATGCTAGGGTCGATGGACAAGGTGCGTATTGATTTGCGTCAAGTGAGCACGGCACTTTTGTCCAGGCGCGGTGCACTAATCACTCATAAGCCATTTGAGGAACTGCGATGAACGAAACCGCGCTACAGAACAAGGCCTTGGCAGTACTCTTGGCGTTGGTGACCATTGCCTTCTTCTGGATTCTTCTGCCGTACTACGGCGCAATCTTCTGGGCGGTGATCCTCGGCATCCTGTTCGCCCCGCTGCAGCGTCACTTGCTGATCCGCTGCGGGCGGCGGCGTAACCTTGCCGCGGCCACGTCCACGCTGGTGTGCCTGCTTGTGGCGATCCTGCCGGTGATCATCATCAGCGCCCTGCTGGTGCAAGAGGGCGCCACGCTGTACCAGCGCATCGAAAGCGGTCAGCTGGACATTGCCGGTTACGTCGAGCGCGGCAAGGACATGCTCCCGGCATTCGCCCAGCGTGGGCTGGACAATATGGGCATGGGTAACCTTGACGGGTTGCGTGACAAGATCACCAAGTGGGCAACCCAGGGTAGCCAGGTATTGGCCAGCCAGGCGTTCAGCTTTGGCCAGGGCACATTCGAGTTTCTGATCAGTTTCGGCATCATGATGTACCTGCTGTTCTTTTTCCTGCGTGATGGCCCGGAAGTTGCGCGCCGGGTGCGGATGGCCGTCCCGCTGCCCGAGCACCAGAAGCGTCGTTTGCAGTTGAAGTTCAATCGTGTGGTGAGGGCGACGGTGAAAGGCAACGTGCTGGTGGCCATTACCCAAGGTGCGTTGGGAGGTTTTATTTTCTGGGTGCTGGATATCCCGAGTGCGTTGGTGTGGGCGGTGCTGATGGCGTTTCTGTCGCTGCTGCCGGCGGTGGGCGCGGGCATCATCTGGGCGCCGGTGGCGGCGTATTTCCTGCTGACCGGGGCGATACTGCAAGGGGTGGTGCTTACCGCGTTCGGGGTGCTGGTGATCGGCCTGGTGGATAATGTGTTGCGGCCAATCCTGGTGGGCAAGGATACGCGCATGCCGGACTACCTGATCCTGGTGTCGACCCTTGGCGGGCTGGCGGTGTTCGGCCTCAACGGCTTCGTGATCGGCCCATTGATCGCGGCGCTGTTCGTTTCCAGCTGGGCGATCTTTGCCGCGACCAAACCGCGGGTGCAATTGCCACAATAGCGTTCTTGCTCAGGTTTGTCGGCTGTAGGAGCGGGTTCACCCGCGAAAGGGCCGGGCCTGCTGGCCAATTTCCACCAGGCGTTCACCGTTGTTGCCGCCACCGTATTCGCGGGTAAACCCGCTCCTACACAGATTGGTGGCGGACACACATACAGCGAAACCGCAGGGGTCAGAAGGCTTGCGGCATCTCGCCCTTGGCCAAGCGCCGGTTGATGTCGGCAATCACTTCGGGCAGGTCGTTGATGGTGTCGATCAGGTAATGCGGGCGGGAGCCGGCAAACAGTGCATGGATGCGCTGGCGCTCGCTTTCCAGTTTCTCGGCACTCAACGCCCGGAAGCCTTCCCAGGTCAGGCCCAGAGCATTACCCGAGCAGACCAGCGCCACGGTCCACATGCCGGCACGGCGGCCTTCAAGAATGCCAGGCACGGTGTCGTCCACCTTCACGCAGGCCGCTACATCGTCAATCCCCAGCGCAATCACGTTGGCCAAGGCCTGGGCCGGCCATGGGCGGCCGTTCGGGGTTTCATCGGTGGCCACTACATGGTCGGCTACGTAGCCGTTCTGCGCCGCCAGTTCCACCACCTTGTCCATCACCACTTTCGGGTAACCCGAGCACGAGCCGATCTTCAGGCCGTCCTGGCGTAGACCGGTGAGGGTGTCCAGTGCACCGGGGATCAGTGCCGAGTGCACGGCGATCTTCTCGATCTGCAGCGGCATGAAGCGGTTGTAGATGGCGGTGACGTCATCATCGGTCGGGGTACGGCCGAACACCTTGCGGTAGCGCTCGGCAATTTCCGGTACGTCGCACAGGGTGCGGATATGGTCCCATTTGCCCATGCCCATCGGGCCTCGGGCTTCCTCGATCGACACCTGCACGTCGAACTCGGCAAAGGCCTCGACGAAGATCTGGGTGGGAGCGAATGAGCCGAAATCGACCACGGTGCCAGCCCAGTCGAGGATGGCGGCTTGCAGTTGGATGGGGTTGTTATAGTTCATGTGCGCGAATTCCTGGGTTCGGGTGGGCAAAGCGTCAGATGTCCAGCACTTCCATTTCCCGCAGCACCTCGGCCACGGCATTTACGGCGGCCTGCATGCCGTCCGCCCCGACCACGCCGATGCAGCCGACGCGGAAGGTTTCGACCTGGGTCAACTTGCCCGGGTAGAGAATGAATCCCTTGGCCTTGACCCGCTCGTAGAAGTCCTTGAACTGGTAGCGGGCATCGGTGGGGGCGTGGAAGGTGACGATGATTGGCGCCTGGATCTCGGCAGGCAGGAAACTGCGCAGGCCGATGGCTGCCATGCCATCGAGCAGCGTCTTGCAGTTGTCTGCGTAGCGCTGGTGGCGGGCCGGAAGGCCACCTTCCTCGTTGTATTGCTGCAGTGCTTCGTGCAGGGCCGCGACCACGTGGGTAGGCGGGGTGAAGCGCCATTGCCCGGTCTTGGCCATGTAGGCGTGCTGGTCGTGCAGGTCCATGGCCAGCGAGTGGGCATTGCCTTCGGCGGCCGCCAGGGCGTTTTTTTCGGCGAAGACGAAGCCCATGCCGGGTACGCCTTCCAGGCACTTTCCGGAGGCCGCGATCAGTGCTTCGAAGGGGATTTCGCGGGCATCGATCGGCAATGCTCCGAACGAGCTCATGGCATCGATGATCAGGCGCTTGCCATGGCGTTTGATCACCTGGGCGATCTCGGGCAGCGGGTTGAGGATGCCGGTGCTGGTTTCGCAGTGGATCAGCGCCACATGGGTGATGGCCGGGTCTTCGGCCAGCAGCCGGTCGACGTCGGCGGCGGTGGTCGGCTGGTCTTCGGCCGTTTCGAAGGTGCTGTAGGTGCGACCCAGCACTTTGCAGATCTTCGCCAGGCGCTGGCCGTACGCGCCGTTGATCAGTACCAGAACCTTGCCATCGCGTGGCACCAAGGTGCCGATGGCCGCTTCCACGGCGAAGGTACCGCTGCCTTGCAGGGGCACGCAGTGGTGGCTGCTGGCGCCGTCGATGATGGCCAACAGTTGTTCGCAGACGCTGGCAGTCAATTGGTTGAAGTCACGGTCCCAGGAGCCCCAGTCCACCAGCATGGCTTGGCGGGTGCGGATTGATGTGGTCAGGGGACCTGGGGTCAGCAGAATCGGGGCGTTGCTCATTCCGTTATTCCTCACAAGCGGTGGGCTGAAACTACGGGGCCTAGGTTGCAATTCGCGCTGCCATCAATCAAATTGTTTGTTGTTATCCCAGCTATAAGTCAGGCCGATAAATATGAACCTGTTCCAGCTACGCGCCTTCGACGCCGTGGCCCGTGAGGGCAGCTTTACCCGTGCTGCCGAGCGCCTGTTCATCAGCCAGCCGGCGGTGACCGGGCACGTCAAGGCCCTGGAGGAGCACTACCAGATCACCTTGTTGCGGCGTACTGCACGGCGCGTGGAGCTGACCGAGGAGGGCACGCGCCTGGCGGCCATCACGCGCGCCATGTTCGGCCTGGCCGAAGAAGCGCAGGCCATGCTTGAGGCCAACCGCCAGTTGCTGACCGGGCGCCTGGAGGTAGCCGCCGACGGCCCGCATCGGGTCATGCCGATGCTGGCGCTGCTGCGTGAGCGGTACCCTGGTGTCACCGTCAACTTGCGCCTGGGCAATGCTCAGGAGACCTTGGCTGCGCTGCTCGGCGAGCATGCCGACGTGGCGGTGCTGACCGAAATCGAGCCGCGCAAGGGGCTGCATCTGCAAAATCTCTGTGAGTCGCGCCTGTGTGCGCTGTTACCGGTGGGGCACGCCTGGGCCAGCGCGCGGGAGGACTTGCCGTTGGCCGCGCTGCACCAGCAGATCATGGTGCTGCGCGAACCCAGCTCCACCACCCGGCGCACCTTCGACAAGGCCTGCATCAAGGCGGGCGTGCAACCGCGTGTATTGCTGGAGCTGGACAGCCGGGAGGCGGTAACCGAGGCTGTGGCCTCGCAGCTGGGGATTGGCGTTGTTTCTTCCACTGAAGTGGCCAATGATCCCCGTGTGGTGGCACGACCATTGGCCGGCGAGGGCCTTGTCAACCAACACGTGATCGGCTGCCTGGAGCGCCGTCGCGAACTGCGCCTGATTCAGGCATTCCTGAGCCTGGCAGCAGGGCTATGATGGCTGTTTGCTACGGGGCACCCTCGGCTTTTCATACAGACCCTAATATGGCCGGCAATCAGCCGACAGGACCGTCGATGAGCGACAAAGACACCATTTCCATGCAGCTGGTGCGCGAAGCGCTGTTGCAGACCTGCCCTGCCGGTGAGCCTGACAGTGGCTTGCTGGCCAGGGCGGGCATCGCCGTTGAACAACTGCACCTGCCAGAGGCAAGGGTCAGTGCCGAGTCCTATGCCCGCCTGTGGCGCTTGCTGGCCCGGCGCTGCAACGACGAATTCTTCGCGATGGACCCGCGCGGTCTGTGCAGTGGCAGCCTGGCGTTCATGTGCCGTGCCAGCATGGGCCAGCCGACCCTGGGCGCAGGCCTGGAAACCTCGCTGGCCTTTCTGTCGCTGATGCTTCAAGACATGCAGCCCAGCCTGGTGCGCCAGCAAGGCCTGGCCGAAATTGTCATTAATGAGCCGCGTGACGAACCGCGCCGCGCGTTCACCTATTTCACCTTCTGGATGATCGTGCATGGGGTGACCTGCTGGCTGGCCGGGCGGCGCATCCCGATTCTGAGCATTGATCTGCGTTGTGCCGAACCACCCTTTTGCGACGACTATCGGGTCATGTTTTCGGAGAACCTGCATTTTGAGCGTCCACGCACACGCATGATCATTGCTTCGCAATACCTCGACTTGCCCCTGCGGCGCAGCGAGGAGGAGCTGCAGCGTTTTCTGGCCGAAGCGCCGGGCAATATCCTGGTCAAGTACCGTGACCCGGCCAGCCTCGGGCGGCGTATCCGCACCGACCTGTTGCGCCTGGCCCCTGAGCAATGGCCCGATGCTGACCGCCTGGCCCGGCAGCTGTGCCTGTCGCCATCGACCCTGCGTCGGCGCCTGGCAGAAGAGGGGCAGAACTACCAGGGCTTGAAGGACAGCGTACGACGGGAGCTGGCGATCGCCTGGCTCAGCCAGGAAGACGTGGCCATGGGCGAGCTTGCCGAGCGTTTGGGGTTCGCCGACAGCAGCTCGTTCTATAAGGCATTTCGCAAGTGGTTCGGCTGCAACCCGGGACATTATCGGGCATTGATCCAGGCGCGAGGGGCAGGGCACTGAAGGGCGAACGCTTCCTGCAGTAGTGCATTACCGCGCGGGCCCAGAAGGCTTACCGAGCAGGCGCCGATCGAACCCGTTCCCTCTGCATCCTGGGCCGACATTTGAACAACATGGTTGGCTTCGTCATATAGCTAGGGGAACCCACCATGATCATCAACGCGACGGGCCATGACCGATTCATCGGTGCCCGATTACCTGAGTGGCTCAAACGCGCGTCAAGGGGCCAGATCAACACCCTGCGCACCAGTCTGAACGCGCACCATGCCAGCCAGGCACGCTTGAGTGGCCTGACGCTTGAGTTACTGCCGCTCCAGCAGTTTGCCGAGAAGCACCTGGCGGCGTTGCTGGATGCACCGTTGCCGGACGGGCAGGTATTTGCCCAGCTCGAGTGGCTGCGGGTGGCGCCACGCTTCGGCACACTGCCAGGTACCTTGCAACAGACATACGGGTACAGCCAGACGCGTGAGAACGGGTTACTGCGGCTGATGCGCAACTTTGCTGCGAATACCCGCTACTACGAGGGCACGGGGCTGGTTTTGCCAGGCAGCGATAAACCATTGAATGCATCGCTGGAAGCATTGATTACGGCCTGTCGCAATCTGGACGTTGGTCAGCGTTATCAGGACGCGTTGCAAAGGATCTTCCCGCCAGCTACCCAGGCGGTGCTGGCTGAAGACAAACGTTCGGGGTTGAAGCTGGCGACCGAGCTTGCGGCATTGCAGGGAAACATAAGCGTCGATGTGCAGCTCGCCTTGCGTGAGGTGGTGGACCCCGCTCAGGAGGGGCGACAACAAGGGCTCGAAGGCAAACCCATGCTGTTGAGGGCAATAGGGAAACCTGTGGTCGATGGCTTGCTGATCCACCTGCATGACAAGGCGGGAAATGAACGGGGCATCGTGCTTTACCTGCCTGGTGATCCCCGGCAGGCATTGCGGTTCTTCGACAATGCCGCCTCCATGAACAGTACCGTGGCAATGTTGTTGCAAGATCCGGGTTACTGGCAGTTCTTCACACAGCTCATCAGCCTTGAGCACCGTGCAGGTTTTGTCAGTACCCTCGGCAAGCGCCTGAAAGACAAGCTGCCGGACCTCGAGCTTGAGGGTGAAACACCTGGGGGAGGGGTTTTCACGCAACTGGCGACTCGGCAAGTGCAACGGGTCAAGGAAGATGCCCGGTTGCTGCTGGTACCGACCGCTGACGCTGATAGCCGGGCGGTTAGCGCCAGACACGCTGAGTGGAAGGCGGCAGGTCTGGACCTGGTAAACCTCGCCGGCCTTTTCATCCCGGCTGTGGGGGGCGTGCTGCTGGGGCAGGTGGTTGCTCAGACGTGCGCTGAAGTGTTCGAAGGGATGAGGGATTGGTCGAAGGGGCACCAACACGAAGCGCTGCAGCATCTGCTGGGGGTCGCCGAAACCTTGGCGGCTACCGCAGCGACGGTGGCGGGTGTCAGTTTTGTGCGCAGTGCGTTTGTCGCGGGCCTGGAGCCGGTAAGCCTTGGGAATGGGCGCAGTCGCCTGTGGCAGTTCAACGCCAGAAATTATCGATCATTGCCGGGCCCTGTCGATCTGCTCGAGGAGGAGCGCGGTGGCGAGGCGGGCCGCCGCTGGGTCCGTATCGATGGACGTTACCTCGAAGTGCATCAGCCCGTCGTCGATGGCCCCTATCGCCTGCGCCATGCAGCGAGTGAGGGTGGCTACGGGCCGGTCGTGTTGCACAACGGTGAGCGTGGCTGGCAGCTGATGCGTGAACAACCCTTAAGCTGGCAGGCGCCTGCCCGCATGCTGGATGCATTATGGCCACAGCTTTCCCCTGTCGACGCGCATCAGGCCGAGCAGATAATGCGGGTGGCAGGTATCGATGCAGACTTGTTGCGCGGCGTTCTCGTGGAGAATCGCCCGGCGCCGGTGAGCCTTGGCCAAACCTTGCGCGCCTTCCAGGCGCATGCACGCATTGAAAGGTTTTTCCAGCGTGTTCGGCTGAAGGCGTTGATGCCATCGGACAGGGAGCTGCTGGCCTGGTGTGAAGCAAGGCCAGGCGTGGGCGCCGGACTGGAGCAGATGCAGGTGCATGAGGCCGGGTTGCGGCCGCAATTGTTTGCTCGCCTGACAGAACAGTCACTGGCAGCAGACCCGCTGAGCATGTTGGTAAAACGGGACTTCCCGGGTTTGCCTTCGGCCTACATAAATGAAGTAACCGGTCAGGCGCATGAGCTTGAGCACCAAATGGCGCGTGTCGAGCGGCGGCTGCCATTGCCGTGCGCGAAGAACGCCCGTTCGCTCTTGCGTCTGGCTCGCCTGAGTCGGGGGCTGGCGGGGTTGTATCTGAGCACGGCGTACAGTGATGTCACCGGCGAACTGGCCCTTGCGTTGCTGGATAGCTTCGAACTCGAGCAACTTGACCTCGACTTGCGCGACCGCGGGCTGGATGGGCGGTCTATCAGGCGCCTCGGTAGCGGCGGGCGAACCGAGGCAAGAAGAATAGTGGTCAGGCATGAAGGCAGGTTTCTGATCTACAACGGGTCAGGTTTGCCACACGTGTTTATCGCTGACGAGCCGGGATGTATCTTCGAGGCGCTTTCTGCCGCACTGACATCAGAGCAGCGGGCAGCGATGCAACTGGTGGGCAGTGCGGCGGCGAGGCAACTGCGTGAGAAGCTTCTGGCGCGGTTACCCGCTACCCATTGGGATATCGCGCGCATGCTCGGCTGGCCAGAGGAGCAGGCCTGGCTCAATCCAGGGCGTCGCATGGACGATGGGCGCGTGGGATACCCGCTCAGTGGCCGCCCTGGCGCTGCTCCCAGGGATGAGCGAGCGATCATTCGCGATCAGCTACGATCGCTTTATCCTGGCCTGGACGAGGCCGCGCTCGATGTGGAGCTGGCGCGCGTGCAACAAGGCCCGCAGCCAGTCTTCGAGCGCCTGGTAGAACTGCAGGAAGCACATGATCAGCTGGTGCTGTACCTGAATCGCTGGGTCGGTGCCGAGTTGCAGGAGGGGCGACGCGCCGCCCGCAGGTTGACGGCCGACAGCATCCTGCGAGCCTGGCGACTGCAGGGCGAGCCTGTTTCGGCCGGCGAGGGGCAAACACAGGGGCAGCGCTTGTCGATGAGCGGTTTGAGTTTGCGCACACTGCCGGCACTGCCGCCGAACATCGATTTCCATCGCATTACCCTGCTGAGCGTGAACGACACCCTGATTACTGACATTCCGGCCGACTTCCTTCGCCCGTTTACTGCCTTGACGCACCTGAACCTCAACAACAACGCGTTGATGCGTCTACCAACAGGCATTGCCCATTTACCGAATCTTCAATCGCTTCGGTTGGCGCATAACGAGATACGCCTCGACGCCCAGGCGATCAGCGTTCTGCATGGTTTGTCCAACCTTGTGCATCTTGATCTCAGTCATAACCGGCTGGAAGCGCTGGACATGAGCTTCCACCAACTTTCTCGGCTGACCAGCCTGAACCTGCGTCATTGTCGGCTGGGCAGCTGGCCGCGTCGCCTGGAGCTCTGTGGTCTACTTGAACGTGCTGACTTGCGCAACAACCAACTCCGCGAAGTGCCCACCGAGATCCAGCTGATGCCTTATGCATTTCGACAGGCCATTCTGATGGAGGACAACCCCTTGTCGGTCATGCAGCAACGAAGGTTGTATGCCCTCGATGTGATCGAAGAACACCGGCACTCACCTGAGCAGTTGGGGTCAGTTGACCTGGCCAGGGCCCGTACGCGTTGGGTAGGCCATACGGATGCGACGGTTCAGGCCGAGCGTGAGGCCGTGTGGCTGCGGTTGCTGGAGCAACCGGGTAGCAGCGGGTTGTTCAGGTTGTTGGCTCGCCTGGAGATGACTGCGGACTACAGCCAAGCGGGTGAAGGGCGGGATGCGCTGGTTGACGGGGTATGGACACTGCTGGCTACGCTGGACGGCGACCCGGTGCTGTGCCGGCGGATTTTTGAGCGGGCCGGCCTGCCGCTGTCATGTTCGGACGCCGTTGCCAGCCATTTCAGTGCATTGCAGGTATTGGTGAGGCAGGCGCAGGCCGAAGCCGCCGCAGTCAACCCTGAACGCAGGGGCGAGTTGCTTGAACTGGGCAGGCAACTGTTCCGGCTGGATCAACTGGAAGGGATTGCCTACCAGGATGGCCGGCAGCGTCTGGCTGCCAGTGAACATGTCGACCAGTTGGCATTGGGGCTGGCTTACAGGGTGCAACTTCGTAGCCGTTTGCGGTTGCCCAACCAGCCGTATGCCATGCGCTATCCCGATGCTGTCGCGCTGACACAGGCCCAGGTAGAGGATGCATTTCTGCGGGTTACGCGCGCGCAGACCATCGAGGGCCTGACCGATAGCCTGAGCCAGCGCGCGTTCTGGCGCCGTTACCTGCGCCAGCAACATGACCAAATGTTCGATGCCCTCAGTGCGGATTACACTCGGCGCACGCTTGAGCTGCAGGCTCAACGTCCTGTCTTGGCGCCGGCGGCCTTCGAGCAGCAACTACGCCGGCTACAGGAACAGCAGGACCTCGATATCGAGCGCCTGGTCGCAGGGCTCACCCAGTCCTACCTGCGTGCAGCCGAGCGCGCAGAGGGGTGATTAGCGGCGGCCAAACCAGTCATCCAGATTGACAGCTTTGGCCATTGCCGCCGCGCATGAGCGGCGCGAACATCGTCGGACCGATGCTTCAACTCCAAAAACAAGAAACCAGGAGTCCGATGATGCGCGATTACGCCGAGGCCGCTCGTACGTTCGACCATGACCAGGCCGTTGTGACGGCATTGCACGGCAACCTTGAAGCCCTTAATGCCTGTGTCGAATGCTGTGACCGGCATGCCGGTGACGGCAAGCTGGCACTGATTCATGAGGACCGCGATGGTAACAGCGCGCGCTATAGCTTCGATCAGCTTCAGGTGCAGGCTGCTCGGTTCGCCAATGTGTTAAAGGCGCAGGGGGTAGGCGCCGGAGACCGGGTTGCCGGCTTGATGCCGCGTACCCCTGAACTGCTGGTGACCATCCTCGCTACCTGGCGCCTCGGGGCGGTTTACCAGCCCTTGTTCACCGCGTTCGGCCCCAAGGCCATCGAGCACCGGCTTGAGCAATCCCATGCCCGAGTGGTGGTCACCGATAGCCACAACCGCGCCAAGCTGGACGATGTGCACGCCTGCCCGACCATCATCACTGTCAAGGCCCGCAGTGGTGAGCTGGACTTCCAGCAATGCCTGGAACGCGCAGCGGACGTATGTGAGCCGGTGATGCGCTCAGGCAACGATCCATTCCTGCTGATGTTCACTTCCGGAACCACTGGCCCGGCAAAACCCCTGGAAGTGCCACTGCGTGCGATCGTCGCGTTTCAGGGCTACATGCGTGATGCCATCGAGCTGCTGCCCGAGGACAACTTCTGGAACCTGGCAGACCCGGGTTGGGCTTACGGCTTGTATTACGCCGTTACCGGTCCGTTGTCGCTGGGGCATGCCACCACGTTCTACGATGGCCCGTTCAGTGTCGAGAGCTGCGCCCGGGTGATCGACAAGCTGGGTATCACCAACCTGGCCGGCTCGCCCACCGCGTATCGCTTGCTGATTGCGGCGGGCAAAGATTTCTCGGCACCAATCAAGGGCCGCCTGCGGGTGGTCAGCAGTGCCGGCGAACCGCTGAACCCCGAAGTGATCCGCTGGTTCGCCGACGAGCTGGGCGTGACCATTCACGATCACTACGGCCAGACCGAACTGGGCATGGTGCTGTGCAACCACCATGGCCTGCAGCATCCGGTGCACCTGGGTTCTGCCGGCTATGCCATCCCCGGCCACCGCATCGTGGTGCTGGACGAGCAAGGTAACGAACTGCCAGCCGGCCAGCCAGGCATCCTCGCCGTTGACCGTGAGCAGTCGCCGCTGTGCTGGTTCGGCGGTTACCACGGCCTGCCGACCAAAGCCTTCGTCGGCAAGTACTACCTCAGCGGCGACACTGTCGAGCTGAACCCGGATGGCAGCATCAGCTTCGTTGGCCGTAGCGACGACGTGATCACCACCTCCGGTTACCGTGTGGGGCCATTCGATGTGGAAAGCGCGTTGATCGAGCACCCGGCGGTGATCGAGGCAGCGGTGATCGGCAAGCCCGACCCGGAGCGTACCGAGCTGATCAAGGCGTTCGTGGTATTGGCCAGCGGCTACGCCGGCAGCGTCGAGCTGGAAGAAACCTTGCGCCAGCACGTGCGCCAGCGCCTTTACGCGCATGCCTACCCCAGGGAAATCGAATTCGTCAGCGAGCTGCCCAAGACCCCGAGCGGCAAGCTGCAACGCTTCATCCTGCGCAACCAGGAAGTCGCCAAACAACAAGCGCAACAGGCCACCCCTGCCAGCGTCTGAAAGGAAAGTACTCATGCACATAGCCAATAAACATTTCATCGTCAGCGGCGCCGCTTCCGGGCTGGGTGCCGCGACTGCACAGATGCTGGTCGAGGCTGGCGCCAAGGTCATGCTGGTCGACCTCAATGCCCAGGCTGTCGAAGCCAAGGCCCGCGAGCTGGGCGACAACGCCCGTTTCGCCGTGGCTGATATCAGTGACGAGCAGGCAGCCCAGTCGGCTGTCGATGCAGCTGTCAGTGCCTTTGGCAGCTTGCATGGGTTGGTCAATTGTGCCGGCATCGTCGGTGCCGAGAAGGTGCTGGGCAAGCAGGGCCCGCATGGCCTGGCCAGCTTCGCCAAGGTCATCAACGTCAACCTGATCGGCAGCTTCAACCTGTTGCGTCTGGCTGCGGCGGCCATGGCCGAAGGGGCTGCCGATGAGAGCGGCGAACGTGGGGTCATCATCAACACGGCCTCCATTGCCGCCTATGACGGCCAGATTGGCCAGGCCGCCTACGCTGCCTCCAAGGGGGCCATTGCCAGCCTGACCTTGCCGGCCGCGCGCGAACTGGCACGCTTCGGCATCCGCGTGATGACCATCGCTCCGGGCATCTTTGAAACCCCGATGATGGCCGGCATGAGCGATGAGGTACGTGCTTCACTGGCTGCCGGCGTACCGTTCCCGCCCCGCTTGGGCCGCCCGCAGGAATACGCCGCGCTGGCCCGCCACATCATCGAGAACAGCATGCTCAACGGTGAGGTCATCCGCCTCGACGGTGCGCTGCGCATGGCTGCCAAGTAAGGAGAGCGAACATGACCCTCGCCAATGACCCCATCGTTATCGTCAGCGCCGTGCGCACGCCCATGGGCGGGTTGCAGGGCGACCTCAAGAGCCTGACTGCGCCGCAACTGGGCAGCGCCGCCATTCGTGCTGCCGTGGAACGGGCCGGCATCGATGCCGCCGGTGTCGAGCAGGTACTGTTCGGCTGCGTGCTGCCGGCCGGCCAGGGCCAGGCACCGGCACGCCAGGCCGCGCTGGGCGCCGGGCTGGACAAGCACACCACCTGCACCACCCTGAACAAGATGTGCGGCTCGGGTATGCAAGCCGCGATCATGGCCCATGACCTGCTGCTGGCCGGCACCGCAGACGTGGTAGTGGCGGGTGGCATGGAAAGCATGACCAACGCGCCGTACCTGCTGGACAAAGCCCGTGGCGGCTACCGCATGGGCCACGGCAAGATCATCGACCACATGTTCATGGACGGTCTCGAAGACGCCTACGACAAAGGCCGCCTGATGGGTACCTTTGCCGAGGACTGTGCCCAGGCCAATGCCTTCAGCCGCGAGGCCCAGGACCAGTTCGCCATCGCCTCGCTGACCCGAGCGCAGGAAGCCATCAGCAGCGGCCGTTTTGCCGCCGAGATCGTGCCGGTGGAAGTCACCGAGGGCAAGGAAAAGCGCGTCATCAAGGATGACGAGCAGCCGCCCAAGGCGCGTCTGGACAAGATTGCGCAGCTCAAACCGGCGTTTCGTGAAGGCGGCACCGTGACGGCGGCCAACGCCAGTTCGATTTCCGACGGCGCTGCGGCGCTGGTACTGATGCGCCGCTCCGAGGCCGACAAACGTGGCCTCAAGCCATTGGCCGTCATCCACGGCCACGCCGCCTTTGCCGACACCCCGGCGCTGTTCCCGACCGCCCCGATCGGCGCGATCGACAAACTGATGAAACGCACCGGCTGGAACCTGGCCGAAGTCGACCTGTTCGAGATCAACGAGGCCTTCGCCGTGGTCACCCTGGCGGCCATGAAACACCTCGATCTGCCACACGACAAGGTCAATATCCACGGCGGCGCCTGCGCCCTCGGTCACCCGATCGGCGCTTCTGGCGCACGTATTCTGGTCACCCTGTTGTCGGCCTTGCGCCAGAACAATCTGCGTCGGGGTGTGGCGGCCATCTGCATCGGCGGTGGCGAGGCCACGGCCATGGCTGTTGAATGCCTGTATTGAGGTGAACCATGCTGGTAAATGACGAGCAACAACAGATCGCCGACGCGGTACGTGCGTTCGCCCAGGAACGCCTGAAGCCGTTTGCCGAGCAATGGGACAAGGACCATCGCTTTCCGAAAGAGGCCATCGACGAAATGGCCGAACTGGGCCTGTTCGGCATGCTGGTGCCCGAGCAGTGGGGCGGCAGCGACACGGGTTATGTGGCCTATGCCATGGCGCTGGAGGAAATCGCTGCGGGCGATGGCGCCTGCTCGACCATCATGAGCGTGCACAACTCGGTGGGTTGCGTGCCGATCCTGCGCTTCGGCAACGAGCAGCAGAAAGAGCAGTTCCTCACCCCGCTGGCGACAGGTGCGATGCTCGGTGCTTTCGCCCTGACCGAGCCGCAGGCTGGCTCCGATGCCAGCAGCCTGAAGACCCGCGCACGCCTGGAAGGCGACCATTACGTGCTCAATGGCAGCAAGCAGTTCATTACCTCGGGGCAGAACGCCGGCGTAGTGATCGTGTTTGCGGTCACCGACCCGGAGGCCGGCAAGCGTGGCATCAGCGCCTTCATCGTGCCGACCGATTCGCCGGGCTACCAGGTAGCGCGGGTGGAGGACAAACTCGGCCAGCACGCCTCCGACACCTGCCAGATCGTTTTCGACAATGTGCAAGTGCCAGTGGCCAACCGGCTGGGGGCGGAGGGTGAAGGCTACAAGATCGCCCTGGCCAACCTTGAAGGCGGCCGTATCGGCATCGCCTCGCAAGCGGTGGGTATGGCCCGCGCGGCGTTCGAAGTGGCGCGGGACTATGCCAACGAGCGCCAGAGCTTTGGCAAACCGCTGATCGAGCACCAGGCCGTGGCGTTTCGCCTGGCTGACATGGCAACGAAAATTTCCGTTGCCCGGCAGATGGTATTGCATGCCGCTGCCCTTCGTGATGCGGGGCGCCCGGCGCTGGTGGAAGCGTCGATGGCCAAGCTGTTTGCCTCGGAAATGGCCGAAAAGGTCTGTTCGGATGCCTTGCAGACCCTGGGCGGTTATGGCTATCTGAGTGACTTCCCGCTGGAGCGGATCTACCGCGACGTTCGGGTTTGCCAGATCTACGAAGGCACCAGCGACATTCAGCGCATGGTCATTGCGCGCAATCTTTGAAGGAGCAGACTGCATGGCATTCGAAACCATCCTGTTGGACATCCACGGCAAGGTTGGCCTGATCACCCTCAACCGGCCGCAGGCGCTCAATGCGCTGAACGCGCAGATTGTCGGCGAGATCAACCAGGCTCTGGACCAGCTCGAGCGCGACCCGAACATCGGCTGCGTGGTGCTGACAGGCTCGGCCAAAGCCTTTGCCGCTGGCGCCGACATCAAGGAAATGGCCGAGCTGCAATACCCGCAGATCTACGTCGACGACCTGTTCAGCGACGCTGACCGCATCGCCAATCGCCGTAAGCCGATCATTGCTGCCGTGTCTGGATTTGCCCTGGGCGGCGGCTGTGAGCTGGCGATGATGTGCGACTTTATCCTCGCTGCGGACAATGCCAAATTTGGTCAACCGGAAATCAACCTGGGCGTGCTGCCGGGCATGGGCGGTACCCAGCGCCTGACGCGTGCGGTGGGCAAGGCCAAGGCCATGGAGCTTTGCCTGACCGGCCGCCTGATGGGCGCGGAAGAAGCCGAGCGTGCAGGCCTGGTGGCGCGGATCGTGCCGCAGGCAGAGCTGGTGGAAGAGGCGCTGAAGGTGGCGGCGACCATTGCCAGCAAGTCGATTCCGGTGAGCATGATGGTCAAGGAGAGCGTCAACCGGGCATTTGAAGTAACCCTCAGCGAGGGGGTTCGCTTTGAGCGTCGGGTCTTCCATGCGGCTTTCTCCACCGAAGACCAGAAAGAAGGCATGGCCGCATTCATCGCCAAGCGTGAGGCACAGTTCAAGGACCGTTGATCAGACTCGGTTCGTTGCCGTTGCCGTTGCCGTTGCCGTTGCCGTTGCCGTTGCCGTTGCCGTGGCTTTTGCTTCTAAGTGCGCGATAGTTCAGGCGACGCAGATTGCGACTTCAGGAGGCCGAGCGTAGGGCTTGCGGAGGGAGGTGACGGGCATGGATGCCCGTCAAGCGCTGAGGCCCCATGGATGGGGCCTGCAGCGCGTACTCCCGGGAGCAAGACCGTAGCGAGGGAACCCCGGAGCGTAGCGCAGGGGCCGGATGATGGGAGCCAGCGTTTTTTGGTTACTTTTTGTCGCGTTTGACAAAAAGTGACCCGCCGTAA